>JAHBWT010000099.1 GCA_019636815.1 Nitrospira sp. | reverse complement strand
CTCGAAAATGGGAATGGGACCATGTAGCGATCCCAGCTCGCGAAGAGTTTTTTTTTGAACAGGCAAAGGCCAGCGGTACGACTGGAAGGCCCGTCGCTTTGGCCAAATGGATGACGCCGAGCTTTGCCACGTGCCGAGGCCCCTTGGGGCCATCGGGCGTCACCACGACGTCCCGACCGGATCGTCCCAGCTTGATCAAGGCCCGAAGCGCGCCTGCACCTCCACGTGTGCTCGACCCACGAACCGCCTCATGCCCGAATCGGGCAATAATTCGCGCGATGATCTCACCATCCCCATGTCTGCTGATCAACACATGAGAGCCGCCCCCTCGGTAGCCGAAGGGAATCATTAACTGCTGGGAATGCCAGAACGCGAGGATGATATGGCGTCCCTCTCGATACAGCGCATCGATCGCTTCGTGACCACGAGTCGAGAACCGCATCGAGCAAGCGATCCCCCGAATAGCTGCGGCTCCTACCGGAGGAAGGAGCGAACATTTCAGCCAACGTTCACAGGACTTGATGAAATCAGACACTGGTCACGTCCTGAAATTGCATGGCGTGCAGTTTGTGATAGATGCCTCCTTGCCGAAGCAGGTCCTCGTGCGATCCCACTTCGACAATGGCTCCTCGATCTAAGACGATGATTCGATCCGCGCTCTGTATGGTCGAGAGCCGATGAGCAATCACCAACGTCGTTCGGTTTTTCATTAAATTCGCCAATGCCAGCTGCACAATACGTTCGGATTCGGTATCCAGTGCCGACGTCGCTTCATCCAGGATCAAGAGCGGTGGATCGCGAAGAATGGCCCGCGCAATGGCCAGGCGTTGCCGCTCGCCGCCCGACAATTTGACTCCACGCTCTCCGATAACGGTACCATACCCTTCCGGCAGCCTGAGAATAAAGTCATGAGCATAGGCCAGCTTCGCCGCCTGCTCCACCTCGTCGTGGGTGGCACCGGACCGTCCGAACGCGATGTTGTGCCTCACGCTGTCATCAAATAAGAAAATTTCTTGCGAAACAATCCCGATATGCGCCCGCAGCGTCTGCAACTCATAGGAGGATAAGGGAATGCCGTCAATAAGAATACGTCCCGCCGTCGGCTCATAGAACCGTGGCAAGAGGCTGACAAGCGTGGTCTTCCCGCTGCCGCTGCTCCCAACAAGCGCAATCACCTCACCCGGACGAATGAGGAGATCAATATCCGTCAGCGCCGGCACGGTATGATTCTCGTACCTGAGGGAGACGCCTTGGAACTCGATAGCCTGGTTGATTCCCAGCAATGGAACGGTCCCGTGATCTTGAGACTGCTCGGTTGTAAGATCCAAGACGTCGAACACCCGTTCGGCCGCCGCGAGCGCTTGCTGAATGAGGTTGTTCGACCCCGACAACTTGCGAATCGGGGTATAGGCCATAAACATCGCCGCCATGAACGAGAAAAAGGCGCCTGGGGTCATCACCTCCTGAATGACCAAATAGCCGCCATACCAGATAATGGTCGCGACGCCGATCACTCCGATCACTTCCATCTGCGAGTGGCCGATTGACCAGACTTGATTGCTCTTGAGGGTGGTCGCGAGCACTTTCCGATTCCGCTCCCCAAATCGCTCCGCCTCAGCCGCTTCCCGGCCGAACGCTTTCACCATTCTGATGCCGGAAAACGTTTCTTGAAGCGTGGACGACATATCACCCAACTGCTCCTGAGCGCTCGTGGCCAGTCGTTTCAATCGCTGCCCGACTCGCACCATGGTGAGGGCCGAGAGTGGAATCACGATGAGAGAAAGCCCCGCCAACTTCCAGTTTTGATAGATGATGACTCCGATCATCGCTATGAAAGTGAGGCCGTTCTGAAAAATATCTTTGATGACGCTCGATGCGGCGTTCGCCATGATTCCGACATCATTCACGACCCGCGAGACGAGGCGTCCCGAGGTATTTGCATCATGAAACCCGACCGAGAGCCGCATGAGCCGTTGAAACAGTTCTTGTCGGATGTCCGCGACAACCCGATTGCCCACATAGGCCATCAAATACCCGACTCCATAGCTGAACACCGCCTTCAACGTCGCGACTCCCAGCAGCACGAGCGGCAACACCAATAACAACCGCTCGTTTTTTTCGATGAAGATTCCGTCCAGGACCGGACGCGCGAGCCAGGCGTATACTCCCGTCAAGATCGCGACTAGACCGGAGCAGACAAATGCCGCGATAAATCTCGTCCGGTAAGGACGCACATATCGCATGAGTCGCGTAAATCGTTCTAGAGCCGACATACCGCCAACACGGCCTCCGCAGCCCTCTTCGAAGCCCCTGGTTCGCCCAACGCGGCCCGGACTTGCGCCAAATCTCGTTTCATCTCATCGTAGACGAATCGATCTTCTAAAATCCGAAGAGCCTCTTTGTATAATCTCTGCCCTGTCGCCGCCGTTTGAACCAACTCCGGTACGACCGTTCGACCAGCCACCAAGTTAACCAGCCCGATCCACTTGACTCGAACCACGAATCGAATCACCAGATTCGCGATTAAAAAGGTCGCTGCCGTCGTTCGGTAAAACAACACCATGGGCGTTCCCACGACGGCCGCTTGGAGCGTCGCGGTGCCGGAAGCGACCAATACAAGGTCCGATGAGGCCATCACTTCGTTGGCCTGCTCCTTCACCACGGTGATAGGAACCCTGCTCGTGGCTAAGAGCGGATGCAACAGATTATCGTGAATGGTCGATGCTTGTGCCAACAAAAACTTCGTTTCCGGTTCCCGCCTTGCCAATCCTTCAACAGCCTCTACGAGGAGCGGCAGCAACACCTGCACTTCATGCGCCCGACTCCCCGGTAACAACGCGATCACACGTCCCTCAGAGGGAAGCCCAAACTTTTTTCGAAGCCCCGCCCGATCATAGCGATCGGCGACCGCATCTAAGATAGGATGTCCGACAAACGTGCACGGCACTCCCGCCTTGTCGTAGAGAGCCTTCTCAAAAGGAAGGATCACCAGAACGTGATCGACTCGCTGCTTAATCCACCAAATCCGGTAAGGGGCCCACGCCCAAATCTGCGGCGCGATATAATACACCACGCGTAAGCCGGCCGCCTTGGCAAAATACGCGAAGCGCAGGTTGAGTCCTGGGTGGTCGATAAACACGACGGTATCCCACCGTTTGGATCGGAATAGCCGCCGCATCATAAAAAACCGCCGGATGATCGACACCAATGCCAATGGGCCGACCATGCCGATCACGTCAAATCGTCCCATCTCCTCAACCAACTGCACACCAGCCGCCTCCATCGCGCGCCCCCCGACCCCTGCCAAGGAAACCTCTGGGTCGCATGCCTTGAGTGCTTTGGCAAGATTGGCTCCATGAAGGTCGCCTGACGCTTCACCGGTAACGATTAAGATCCGTGCCATGATGATCTACTGGAGCACATATCCGTCACCACGATTTGATGCGTGCGACAGCAGGGGCTCACGACTCTCCACCCGTATGCGCTGTTTTTATATCTTCAGCGACTCACACGCGTTCATCGCAGACAGCACGCGATGAGCCAGTTCCAGAGCTGCTACCCCATCCTCACCGGATACGACGGGATGAGATTTGGAACGAATCGCATGGAGGAACGACTCAAGCTGTATCTTCAACGGCTCATCATTGCCGGCCTGGACCTCTTCAACCCTCACCATCGGCCTTGGGCCAGGTTCCACCGAACGACGGACGATCATTCCCTGGCGTGACTGGAAGTCGATTGAGACACATCCGTCATGTTGAACCATCCGCCATTGTCGCATGGCCTTCGGCGAGATTCGACTTGCGGTGAGGTTGGCGACACATCCGTTCCGAAACTGGATTCGCACGTTGGCGACATCGTTCGTCGAAGAAAGCACTGAGACCCCGACCGCCCTCATATCCTCTATGGGACCGGCATTGCACGACAACAGCAGGTCAAGATCGTGAATCATCAAATCCAACACGACATCGACATCGACGCCACGCTCACTAGAGCTCCCCAATCGATGACACTCGATCAGCAACGGTTCGCGAATGTGGGGCCGCATCAACGGCATGATCGGGTTGAATCGCTCACTATGCCCGACTTGGATCATGCATGCGTTGCGTTTTCCCAACTCCACAAGTTCCTGTGCTTCTATCGGGGACACGGCAATCGGCTTCTCGATCAAGACGTGCTTTCCGGCTTGGAGACAGGTTTTGGCAACGGAATAGTGGCCAGAGGTAGGGACGGCGATCGTGACAATATCGATTTGCTTGAGCAGATCGTGCGGATCACCAAAGGCTTGTCCGCCGTACGTCTTGGCGACGGCAACCGCTCGGTCGCGGTCGTGATCAACCACACCGACCAGCATCGAGTCCGGAGACGAGGCGTAGAGACGCGCGTGGTGTTGTCCGAGATGCCCGACTCCGATCACACCAGCGCGCAGTTTGGCCATATGCCTGTTTGGCTAGAATTTGAAGAGGCTTAGAACCAAGGCACCGATCGAAATCCCGACGCCGACGGACCAACGGACCGTCGGATACTGACGGGTCATACGTTCACCGAATTTTCGAGGCTCGACTCTCCTTCGCGCGTAAGCCCGATCACGGCGATGCCCGCCTCCTCCGCCATACTGATCAATTGTGCTCGATCCAGCATCACGGAGCGACCAGCTTCAACAGCCAGAACCGACGCCTTGACTGATTGCATCACCTCGATCGTCCGTGGACCGACGGCCGGCAGATCAAAACGGAGATCTTGTTGCGGTTTGCTCCGTTTCACGACGACCGCTCCATCTTTGGCAAGCGCGCCCCCGCGCTTGATCGCTTCATCGGTTCCTTCGACTGCTTCGACCGCCACAACCACACGGTCTTTGATGACCACACATTGGCCGATGTCCAGACGACCAGTCTCTTTGGCCACATCCCATCCATACCGAATATCGATCCACTCTTTCTTGGTCGGTTGGCGGGAAGTGAGCGCCCCTTCCTCAACCAAGATCCCCTTTAGGCCGAACGTCGACTCACAGATGGTGATTCCATCCTTTTCGAGTTCCGCAGCAAGTGCGCGCAGGATATCATCATCCTTCCAGAGGACCAACTTCGTGGCCAGTGCCAGCACGCGAAAATCGGGGCGTGCATGGCTATAGACGTGAGTCTTTTTGATCCCTCCCAACATGACCACGTTCCGGACGCCGTCGGACTTGAACGCGTTGATCAGCTTATTGAGTTGGCCGATTTTGACCCAATGGATTCGATCGACATGCTGTTCCAGCTCCGGTTCGGTTTCGCCCTCGTGAGCCACCGCGAATACTTGAAGCCCCATCTTGCGGGCGTTATCGGCAAAAATGATCGGAAAGCGCCCGTTCCCCGCGATCACTCCGATTCGGCCGTCTGGTATGGACATAGCAAGAGTCATGTCGGCCGATCTCACACTTGTTGATCGAACTCTCGCTCCATATCGAGGCTGACCGCACGGGAGATCCCACGTTTGGTGCCTTCCATAAATGTGAGAATCTTTGTCACATCCACCTGCCCCTTGAACTCCTTTTTAGCCAGTCGAATCGCCTCCGCTGTTCGATGCCCCTCCCGAAAGAGGAGATCAAACGCCTTCCTCAGCGAGGCAATACGATCCGCTGAGAAGCCGTGCCGTTGTAGGCCGACCGTGTTCAGACCATACAGATGGGCTCGATACCCACCGGCTGCGAACGTAAACGGAGGAATATCCTGACCGATTGCGCAACAACCGCCGACCATCACATACTCACCGACACGCACAAACTGAAGCACGCCGGTCAACCCTCCGATGACGGAATGATCTCCGATGGTGATGTGCCCGGCAAGACTTGCCGCGTTGGCCATAATAATATGGTTGCCGAGCCGGCAATCATGTGCCACATGCACGTAGGCCATCAGAATGCTTTTCGATCCGAGTGAAGTCACCCCACCGCCTTGGACGGTTCCTCGGTTGATCGTCACATACTCTCGAACAGTGTTGTCATCGCCGATGACGACCTTCGTCGGCTCGCCTTTGTACGCCAGGTGTTGAGGAGGACCGCCGATCGAAGCAAACGGGTGCACTTCGTTTCGCTCTCCGATTTCCGTCCATCCATCGATCGTCACATGCGAGAGTAATCGGCTTCCCTTTCCGAGGGTAACATGTTCCCCGATCACGCAGTAGGGCCCGATCTCTACGTCGTCGTGAAGCTGCGCCTTAGGATGAACGATTGCTGTTGGATGTATCTTCACACGTCCCCCTTTACAAACATTAGACGTCTCTGATGAGACGTTACGTCCTGGATGAGTATCCGGTGGACCACCCACCTCGTATTGTCGCAGTCAACGCATCACGATTATTTATTGCTCTGCTCAGCTTTCTCTTCCATCACCATTGCCGTCACCACGGCTTCACAGACCACCTCGTTCTCCACAAAAGCTTTCCCTTGCATTTTCCAGAACGGTGGACGTTTCTTAAGCACTTCGATCTCGAAACGGAGCTGATCGCCTGGGACCACCGGCTTCCGGAATTTTGCCTCGTCGATCCCCGTCAAGTACATGACAGTTCTTCCAACCGGTCCCCCGGACTTAAACACCAGCACACCGCCCGCCTGCGCCATGGCTTCAATAATCAGCACCCCAGGCATGACCGGACGACCGGGGAAATGTCCTTGAAAGAACGGCTCATTGACCGTCACATTCTTGACCCCAACGATCCGTTTATGCGGTTCAAATTCTTTCACTCGATCCACTAACAAAAAGGGATATCGATGCGGAAGTAACGTCTGGATTTCATCCTGCTCGACCACTGCCATTGGCTTGCCTCCTCTCACTCCCGACTAGCTCCGACGGTTAAGGGTTCTGCCGATCGAATTCCTTGATCACTGACTGCGTCACATCCAACGTGGGCTGGTGATAGAGGACGATTCGCATTAATGCATCACTGCCTTTGTCAACAATAGCGACGTAGCCTTCCTTCTGCGCCACAACCTGCGCCGCGGCGGCGATCTTACGTGAATATTCCGCGACCAGCTCGCGCTGTTTCAGTTGCACCTCTCGGTTGAACTCTTGCAGTCGGTGCTGAAAGGCCTCGGCTTTGCCCCGGAACTGCTCCTCTTTTTCTTGCCGTGCCGCGTCGGTCAGCTTTCCGTTCGGATCTTCAAGCAACAGTTGCAACTCTTTGAGCTCTTGCTCATCGGAACTGATGATTTTCTGTCGTGTCATCGAATACCCTTTCATGTCCTCCAAGGCCAATTTCCCGGCCTTGGTCCGTTCTATGACCATCTGCTGATCGATGACACCGACACGCACTGGCTCTTTCGCATGGAGTGGTCCTCCCCACTGCGCCAGCAATAATACAATGCCCACCAATAACGCGCTCGCCGCACTCATCATGGCCTCTCCTCCAACAGTTCCTAAGGATATTCGCGGTTGAACTCTTCGATGACTTCGCTCGAAATGTCGAGCCCCTCTTCATGATAGACCGTTGGACCGCCCTTGCTCTTATCGATCACGACCTGCAACCCCAGACGTTTGGCCACCCTTGCCACCACCGCTTCAATTTTGTCGCGAAAACCTTCCAACACGTCTTTTTGCTTTTCTTGAACCTCTCGATTCAACTCCGCCGCCTTTTGCTGATACTCCTGCATACGCCGTCGAAATTGCTCTTCTCGATCACGCTTGGCGGCAGGGCTTAAAATCGAGGACTGTTTGACAAAGTCCTCTTCCATTCGCCGCAACTCTCGTTCCTCCAATTCCATCAGCGCCTGTCGATTCTTTGAATAGGCGGTCAGGCTCTCTTTGGCCCGCTTACCCGCGTTCGTATCATTGAGCAAACGCTGTGAATTGATCACCCCTACCTTCCCATCAACTCTGGTGACCGATCCGGCACACCCATCCAACGCGAATGTCATGGCCGCGAGGCTCAAGATCCAAATCCAATCTGTTTGCCACAGTCGATATCTCCGCCTACTTGTCTTCAGGCCCATCACGTCAATGCTCCCACTAGAACAAAGTCCCGATCGTAAATTCGAAGACACCGGAACGCTCGCCCGTTCTCGGGTCAAGATTAATCCCATAGGCCACGCGCAAGGGGCCGAAGGGAGAGATCCAGCGCCCCTCCAAGCCCGCAGCAGGCCGGAGATCGATCGACAACGGCTCACCGTCGTCAAAGCCTTTTCCATAGTCAAAAAAGAGGACGCCGTTTAACTTCGCCTCGGCAGAGATCGTAAAGATCAACTCCGCGTTGAAGATCAACTGCTTCGCCGCACCGAATGGCGCATGGGTCGTGGGGACCGTCGGGCCGGCACGGCCGAAGACAAATCCGCGGATGGTATTGATACCGCCCACAAAGAATCGCTCATTCAGCGGTATATCTGTCCCTCCAAGCGCGTGCACCTCTCCGTAACGGGCCCGCAACGAAACCCTCATGTCCAACGGAAGCGGGGTAACCTTGATCACATCGACGGTGTACTTGATGAAGTTGTTGCTCCCTCCCAGAAGAGGGGTTCCAATATCGAAACCTCCACCGAACCGCCAGCCGCTTCTGGGATCGAGAAAGTAGTCCCGAGTGTCCCTGAAGAGCATCGTTCGAAACCCTGTCGACGATCGTGTCCCCAGTTGCTGACAAACAATCGGCACCAGATCCGGGCAGATGCCGAATTGTGGATCCCTGAATGTGATTTGCTCTCCAAAGAAGCTGACACTGCCCGTGACGTACTCGGACAACCAGCGGCCAAGCGTAATGCTCCCGCCGGTTCGCTCCTCAAAATAGGAAAGAAAATTCGTCGCGCTTCGGAAACCGTCCACTTGCAGCGAGGTCAATGAATCGTTCAAGTAAGGGTTACGAAATGTGATGTGCCCAAGAGTTCTTCGCTGGCCGAGCTGCCCGCGAATGCGCCCAAGATAACCGTACCCTCCCAAGTTACCCTGCGTGATATCGGCGATCGCCACGAGCCGGTCCAATGTACTGAACCCGCCGCCGACGCTGAACATACCGGTCGGCTTCTCCTTGACACGCACATTGAGATCGACCTTGTCAGGGGCGACTTGCGCCGGCAGGATTTCAACCGTCTCGAAGAAATTCAAGTTGTTCAATCGTTGAAAACTTCGTTTCAACGAGGCGGTATCGATCACATCCTGTTCGTCGACTCGTATTTCTCGGCGTATGACGTTGTCCCGTGTTTTATCGTTTCCGTAAATATTGATCTGCCGGATCCTCATCATCTCACCCTCTTTGATGCTGAGGATGATGCTAACCGTCCGCTCTTCATTGTTCGGGTTGATGCTGGGCGCCACTTCGGCAAAAGAGTACCCCTTGCTCCCATAGAGATCCGTCAGTCGGGTGATTTCATCCCTGATCTTGGCCCGCTGAAAGATCTCCCCCTCTTTGATCTTCAATCCTTCTCGAAGCTCCGGCTCTTCGAACACCGTGTGCCCTCGAAATCCGATTTCACCGACGGTAAAAGGCTCGCCTTCCGCAATCGGATAACTGATGGTGAACCATTTCTTGTCCTCGGTCAGTTCGACCGAAGGTTGACCCACTCGAACATTGAAGTAGCCTTTATTGAGCAACACTTCCTTGATCCGCTCCACATCGTTCGCCAACTCGTCGCGTTTCAACACACCGGCATCGGATACGATGGACGGCAGCTTCAGCTTGGTAAAGAACCCGTACCATGGGATCCATTCTCTGGTGGAGATGGCTTTGAACATCTCGGCCTTCGTTGTCGCGCGCAGCCCCTCAAAGATCACTGTTTTGATTTTTGCTTTCTCTCCCTCCTGAATATGGAACATCAGGCGCTTACGATCTTCATCCAACGTCTGGATGACCGGGATGACTTGCGCGTTGTAATACCCGTCATGCTGATAGAGCTGACGTATGTTCTCAGCACTCTCCTTCACCAGCTGCTGGTCAAGAAACGTCTGGCTCTTGATGGTCGTTTTTTCCTTTAGTTTATCGTCGCTCAACTGCTCATTTCCGTCGAAAACAATCTCCGTGATAAACGGCTTCTCCCGCACCACAAAGGTGACGGCCGTTCCCTCGACAACAGATTCCGTTTCAACCTGAACATCTTCAAAAAAACCGGTGTCATAGAGAATCTTCACCTGGCCACGCACGGTTTCAGACAGATAGGGATCACCGGCCTTCAGCGTGAGCCGCCCAGCGATGGCCGGCACTTCGATTCGTTTGACTCCGCGGATTTCGATCGACGCCACCCTGGGCTCTGGAACCTGGGCAAGTGCTTCAAGCAGGCCCCACAACACGGAGGCGACCAAGGTCGCGATAATAAAAGATCCAGGCCTGTAGACGGCATGCAGAGTCACCGATGAGGATTCCTAGAGAGAAATGAGGGTGTGAATGGACTCATCCCACCGTTCCTCACGACGCTCGACCGGCCGAGGCGAACCTCTGTCATCTGGTATATTCCACATTGCATTGTCCGTCGAAGCGCACAGGCACCCTCACCCAAGATTCCCCTAAAACCAATCAGCACGAAGACATAGCTTCCAACCTACTCCTGCAAAACTTCAGGATTATATTGAGGTGATCAAATATTGTAAAGGAGTTGGTGGCCCTCTAAACTCCAGACAGACGGATAATTCCTAATCCGATTTCTCATCCATCCATACATACATACTGCTCGGCACCATGCCAGCGGTCTGAGTCGTCAATTGAACTCAACGTAGATTTACGACCGGAAATCTCCTTCTCAGAACGCATACCATGCCACCTTGAGAAGGATGCGCCAGAACCATCATATTCATATTGAGACGATCCGTTTATCGGTTTCTTGACTTCATACAACCCATCACATAGTATCCCATTCATGTCTCGCCTTACCGTCAGAAAAGCGGTCATCCCTGCCGCGGGCCTGGGAACACGATTCCTTCCCGCCACGAAGGCATCTCCCAAGGAGATGTTGCCCTTGGTCGACAAGCCCCTCATTCAATATACGGTCGAAGAAGCGGTGGCCTCGGGCATCGAAGACATCATCGTGATCACCGGGCGCGGCAAACGAGCCATAGAGGACCACTTTGACCGATCCGTCGAGTTAGAAGAAAACCTGAAAGGCACCGGGAAGAGTCAGGTCCTTCACCAAATTCGACAGATTTCGAACCTGGCCAATTTTTGTTATGTCAGACAAGCGGAGGCGCTCGGCTTAGGGCATGCCGTACTGTGCGCACAACATCTGATCGGTGACGAACCATTCGCCGTGATACTGGGTGATGAAATTATTGACGCACATGTTCCAGCACTCGCACAATTGATCCATGTGTATAAAAAACGGCATGGAGCGGTCTTGGGAGTGCAGGACGTCCCGAAAGCCGATGTCAGCCGATACGGAATTGTCACTCCAAAACACCTTACGCATGGCCTCCATCGGGTTGAAGGCTTGGTTGAAAAACCGTCTCCTACGGATGCTCCCTCCACGCTGGCCGTCATCGGACGGTATGTGCTTCCTCCAGAAATCTTTCCCATTCTGAGGAGGACTCGACCAGGAAAGAACGGAGAAATCCAGCTGACCGACGCGCTGAAAGAACTTGCGAAAAAATCTCCCATGTATGCACTGGAGGTTGAAGGGCAACGTCATGACGCAGGAGACAAACTTGGCTTCTTAATTGCCACTGTAGAGTTTGCCTTGAAGAATCCGGCACTAGGAGCAGAGTTCCGCGACTACCTTTCGACCCGGATGCGTACCACATCGAATACTCGGCGGAGTTGATCTCATCAGCCTGCATGCGCGCCGTGTCCCAAAATTCTGTCGGCATTGAAGTTCAGTGTACGAGCGACCGAACGGTCCAAACCCACGTCAACGCATGATCTCAGCGAGCGATTCAGCGCCCGTGAAAATAGTGGAACGATTAGAAAAAGAGCCGTCATATGATATGCTCGATGCTCAGCGTTGCTGCTTCGTCGACATTTCGCTCCTCGACTTAACGAACAGGCGCACACATGACTGACCCAAACGAGCAAGATATTCAGCCTCCTCAAAATATTGAAGTTCCGACCCAACTGCCGTTGCTGCCGGTCCGGGATATTGTCGTCTTTCCGTACATGGTCCTCCCGCTCTTTGTCGGTCGCGACATGTCGATCAAGGCGATCGAAGCGGCTCTCGCCGGAAATCGGATGATCTTCCTTGCCACGCAAAAGGCGCTCGATGTCGAAAATCCGTCCCCCAAAGACATCCATACGATCGGTACCGTCGGCATCATCATGCGGATGCTGAAGCTGCCGGATGAGCGCATCAAGATCCTGGTCCAGGGAATCGCCAAAGCAAAAGTCACCAAATACATTCAGACCGACCCGTACTACTCGGTTCGAATCGACAAGCTCGCTGATGCCAAGCCGACGGCGACGACGCTTGAGGCAGAAGCCGTCATGCGGACCGTCAAAGAGCAGATCGAACGGATCGTAAGCCTGGGAAAAGTCCTTATCCCCGATGTCATGGTCGTCATTGAAAACCTCGAAGAGCCCGGTCGGCTGGCTGATATGGTGGCCTCAAATCTCGGACTGAAAGTCGACGCCACCCAAGCCGTCTTGGAAATTTCCGATCCAATCCAACGTCTTAGTCGGGTGAGCGACATTCTCGGGAAAGAGATCGAAGTCCTCTCGATGCAGCAAAAGATTCAGGCACAAGCCAAAGGCGAGATGGACAAGACCCAACGCGAGTATTTTCTCCG
>JAHBWT010000098.1 GCA_019636815.1 Nitrospira sp. | reverse complement strand
GGCCACCGCAACCAAATTGGCGACCTGTGCAAGGAAATCTCCGTTGACATCGGAAAACGCATGACGCTTCAAGCTGCCGAAGCCGATCGTGCCTAGTCGCCGCATGGCGGTCGTCAATGGGAACAGACAGGCGGATTGTATGCCGAGGTCTCGGAGAGCCGCCATTCCCACGGGAAAGCGGGTTTCATCCGAGAGAGACGGAACCATCAGCGGCTGCTGATGTGTCCACACCCAACCGCTTCCCGACTGCTCGATCGGCAGTTCCATGCTCTTGAGAGGCGTGGCTATGTGATCGGCCATCGCGGTCTCCAGGACGTGTACTTTCATGACATGCTTGGCCGGATCGTGGAGCACCAGACCGATGAAATCAAACGGCGCGATGACAGGCAGGCGCTGTGCCAGATCGCGAAAGAGTGTGGAGAGATCGCGGTGCGCAGAAATCGCCTCCGCCACTTCCAGCAAGGTTCGATACCGCTCTTCCATTGTTTCACACAGAGGGGCCGATAACGATTCCATAACAGCTTAGTATGACTCATGAACCGGCACGGCTCAAGACGTCTCAACCGACCCCACGGACTCGTGCGTGTCCTCCGGCTTGGTGCAGGTTAGGGGCGGGTCAACAGTTCCAGGAGATGCCCGCCGGGGTCTCGAAAGTAGACGCCTCTGCCGCCGTTCCAGCCGTTGAGTGTCCCGTTCCCCGGATTCCCTGGCTCACTGCCGTACGCCAGCCCCGCCTCTTGCACACGAGCAAAAATCGCGTCGAATTCATCCTCGCTCACGTGGAAGGCATAATGATGGACATCGAACCGTTCGTCGGGTGAGTAATCGTCGTCAAAGTCGAGCGTGAGCCGATCATTCACCCGCACTGGCGCAAAAAATTCCCCCGAGGGTTCGTAGGGAACTCCGAAAATGTGTGCGAAGAATCGTGCCGAAGTTTTCTTGTCGCGCGCAGGAACGATTGTGTGGTTGAGCTCTATGGTCATGGATCATCTCCCTGCATGGAGGAAAACTCTGAGGCCGTTAAGGTTGTATCCCGGCAGTCCGATTGGCGTTTTTGTTGAGCGTTTGCGTGAACCTTCGTGGACTTGCCGGATTCGCCATGGGGCGGCTTTGCTCATTTGGAGAATCGCAGCCATGGCTTGTTCCGTCCTCGTCAGCCGCCGGCCATGGCGCCTACGATGAGCAGCGGCTCCGCCCCTTGGGCGACCGCCTCGGGTAGCGGCGTGTCCGGCGACTCGTGCGAAAGATCCTGTTCGCAGGCGAAGAATCTGATGAACGGCCGCCGCTGGCGCGTCACGTGATCCCGGACCGTTCCGCGCAGCATCGGATGGCGCATCTCCAGCGCGTCGAGGACCGAGCACAATGTTACTGGACCTTCGATGTCCAGCGCCACCTCACCGTTGACGCGCGCCAAGGTCCGCAAATGTGCGGGAAGCGCGACTCGGATCATGAGAGAACCTGCGCTTCGACCGACAACACCGGCGGCAAATCCCGCACGATCGGCTCCCAGCTGTCACCCGCATCGGCCGAGGCATAGACCTGTCCGCCGGTGGTGCCGAAATACACCCCGCACGCATCCAGCGAGTCCACGGCCATCGCATCGCGCAGGATGTTCACGTAACAATTCCGCTGCGGCAGGCCTTTCGTCAGGGCCTCCCATTCGTGGCCGCCTGTCCGGCTCCGGTACACCCGCAGCTTGCCGTCCGGCGGGAAATGTTCGGAGTCGTTCTTGATCGGCACGACGTAGATCGTCTCCGGCTCATGCGCGTGCACGGCGATCGGGAACCCGAAATCAGTCGGTAAATTCCCGCTGATCTCGTGCCACGACTCACCGGCATCGTCGCTGCGCATGACGTCCCAGTGTTTCTGCATGAACAAGACGTGGGGGCGCGACGGATGCATCGCGATGCGGTGGACGCAATGGCCGACATCGGCATTCGGATCCGGCAGTTCATACTGTGACTTGAGACCCTTGTTGATCGCCCTCCAGGTCCGGCCACCGTCATCGGTTCGGAACGCACCCGCGGCCGAGACGGCGCTATAGATGCGCTGCGGATTGCTCCGGTCCAAGACGATCGTATGCAGACACATGCCACCGGCACCGGGCTGCCAGAGGTGGCCTTTGACCTCGCGCAGTCCGGGAAGCTCCCGCCAGGTCCGGCCGCCGTCAGTCGAGCGGAACAGCGCGGCGTCCTCCACCCCGGCATAGACGGTATCGGGATCGGTCAGCGAGGGTTCGAGATGCCAGACCCGCTTGAATTCCCACGGGCGCTGCGTACCGTCATAGTGCTGGTGCGTCGTCAGCGGGACCCCGGTCTCGGCGGACGCGTCGTAGAGGAACATGTTACTCTCGCCCTTCGGTGTCCCGTCCGGTCCCATGAGATCCTCGGGCTTGGTTCCCGGCGCATGCCAGGTCTTGCCACCGTCGTCCGAGCGTTGGATGACCTGTCCGAACCAGCCGCTGGTCTGCGAGGCATACAGCCGATTCGGATCGGCGGGCGATCCTGTGAGGTGATACAGCTCCCATCCCGCGAAGTGGGGTCCGCCGACGTCCCATTTTTTGCGCGTTCCGTTCGATGTGAGGACAAACGCGCCCTTCCGTGTCCCAACCAGCAACCGTACTGTACTCATATCTGACTCCTTCTTGAGATGGTCACAGGATCACGCGGCTCCCGTTGGTGCGAGGCGCCTCCTGGCCCTTGATTTCGAACGTCACGGTCATGACCGAGCCCTTCGGTCTTCCGGATGCCCGGGCGCCCGCCTCTCCATAGTAGGTGATGGATGTCACCTTGGAATTCTTGAAAATCGACCCATAAAACTTCGCCGCCTCGTCCGCGTTGTCGTCGAACCACAAGCATGGGGGTGATCGTTTGCATTCGTGTTGCTCCTTGTAAGAAGGGGACAACGGTTGCGCCGGTGCCCGGCTCTACCTCTTAGTCGACGGGAGACCGTCAAATCGACAACGTGCGAGTTGTCCTCCATCCGAACAATCCGACCGACCGTTAGACGGCCGGAAGTCCCTCGACATCCCTGACTGGCCTGACCTCAACGGACCCGATGCGAGCACCCGGAACCTGAGCGGCGATGGCGGTGGCTTCTTCGATATCGCTCGCCTGGATGAGGAAATAGCCGGCGATCTGCTCTCGTGTTTCCACGAACGGGCCGTCGGTTACCATTGGCTTGCCATCTCTCACCCTGACGATGACCGCTGTCGTCGACGGGTGCAGCGGCGATGCGCTCAGGTATTGCCCGTTCGCATGGAGTTGATGTGTGAGCTGCACCGACTCCGCCAGCATGTCCCGCCGTGTAGCCTCACTCATCCTGGCGAAGGCGTTTTCATCGTGGTGGACAATCAGCATGAATGTCATGGCCGCGTTCTCCATTAACTGTTCACTATTGAGCGATCAACATTTCGCCTTATGCACAGCCGAGCTCCTTCATCGGCCGCACTTCAATGCTGCCGAACCGGGCGGCGGGGAATTGCGCGGCGATACGGATGGCATCGTTTAGGTCCCGTACGTCGATCATCAAAAAACCGCCCAGTTGCTCCTTCGTTTCCGCGAAGGGGCCGTCGGTCGGCACAGTCTTTCCGTCGCGGACCCGCACGGTCGTGGCGGTCTCCACTGGGTGAAGCGGTGAGGCTGCAAGGAGCTGCCCCTGTTTCTGTAACTGGTCGCAGTAGGCCATCGATTCGTCGGAAAGCGCGACCCGCTCTTTCTGCGGCATCGCATTGAGGATCTTCTCTTCAAGGTAGACCAAGCAAAGGTATTTCATGAGACAATCTCCTCTCCATGGGTCAGGGGCAGTTGTCATAGGATAGTCGTCGGGCCTGGCCAAAATCGACATCACGTTTTATCAGTCGGGTCTGGTCATTGACACAGTCTCGTAAGTACATGATATTTATTGGGTAAGTAATGTGATGTGCAAACGTGGAGACCCCATGATTCGCGCGATCATTTCCGTGCGCCTGTTGCTGAGACCGATCGCGGCTTCTGATGCCGAAGAAGCCCCGTGAAATTGCCGGGCCGAATGTACCACTTGGCGGAAGCACCGAACTGGCCGTTGATCCAGCGCGATGGCTTAGTCTCTGCCAGCCGACTGTTGCATGTCGCCGGGCTGACCGATGCCGACCGGGATCGATTGGAACGGGCGCAGAGGTTGACACACACGGAACTCCCTGGTGGGGTGCACATCCGGGATCAACGTCCGATGCCACCCGCGGCACTCACGCGTTGCTTGTGCGGCATGGGTCCGGCTGACTGGTATGCCTTGATCAACTCTCGCGTGTTTTTCTGGCTGGACCCGGACCGGCTGAATCGGCAGAAAGCCGCCTGTGAACCGCGACCCCAGGTCGTGATCGAGGTCGATACTGCCGCGTTGGTTGCCGCGCACGAACAGTGGACCGCGGTCACTCCGATCAATACTGGGAATGCGCGCCGCAGAGCGGCATGTCGTGGTGCGGCAACGTTTGTCCCATTGGTAGAGTGGATCCGAACCGGCTGGGCCAGCGAGGCGCAAGCGCTGAGAATCCTGCGACGAAAGCGGTCACACCAGCCGGTCGAGCTGACCGTCCTTGACGCGGTGCCGGATATTCTGCGCTTCGTCACAGGCATCTTTCCATTGCCGACCGGTCAGCCGTTTATACCGGACACGAAACGGTCACCTCCTAGGTATACGGACGACTTGGCAGCGCCATCTGGGCTTCCTGAGTTCTAGGTGTATGTCATCAAGACACCGTGCCGTCCACCAACTCCTTCAGTCGTTTTTCTAGAAACCGCCGTTCCGGTTCCTGCGTCGTGAGTACCAAGGCCCGTTCGTAGGAGGCACGGGCATCGGCCTTCTTCCCCAATCGCCGGCAAAGATCAGCCCGTACGGCATGCGCCAGGTGATAATTGGCCAACGCACCGCGTGCCAGGAGCTTATCCACCAGCTCTAGCCCCTTGGTCGGCCCGTCGCGCATGGCGATCGCCACCGCCCGGTTGAGTTCGACGATCGGCGATGGGTCTGCCCGAAAGAGGAGGTCGTACAGAGCGACAATCTGGGCCCAATCAGTCTCGGCGGTGTCGGGAGCCTCGGCATGGACCGCGGCAATGGCCGCCTGCAATGTGTAGGGACCGAAACGCCGTGAAGCCAGGGCCCGTTCGATCAATCTCACCCCTTCGCCGATGTGATCCCGATTCCACAGCGAACGGTTTTGTTGTTCCAACAATACCAGATCTCCCGATTCTGACGTGCGCGCAGTGCGGCGCGACTCATGCAGCAGCATCATAGCGAGAAGGCCCATGACTTCCGGTTCCGCTAAGAGCTGCACGAGGAGGCGTCCGAGGCGAATCGCTTCGCCGGAGAGGTCCGCTCTGGTCAGTGAGGATCCGAATGACGCTGAGTAGCCCTCGTTGAAGACGAGATAAACGACATGCAGGACTGTATCCAATCGGCCGGGCAATTCCGACGGCAACGGGACTTCGTAAGGAATGCGGGCGTCTCGGATCTTTGCCTTGGCGCGGACGATGCGTTGCGCAATGGTGGCCGGTTTGGTGAGGAAGGCGCGGGCGATTTCTTCCGTCGTCAGGCCGCAGACTTCACGGAGTGTCAGCGCGATCTGCGCCTCCGGTGTAAGGGCAGGGTGGCAGCAGGTGAAGATCAGCCGGAGGCGATCGTCCTCGATATGCTCGTCCTTCTGCTCCAATGGATCGCTGGAGGTGTTCTCGATGTGTTTGGCGAGTTCGTTGAGCGAAGCATCGTAGCGGGCGCGCCGCCGCATGCCATCGATCGCCTTGAAGCGGCCCGTCGAGACAAGCCAGGCGAGAGGATTGGCAGGCACACCGTCCCGCGGCCACTGCTCCATCGCCGCTGTGAAGGCTTCGTGGAGAGCCTCCTCGGCTGCGTCGAAATCGCCAAGCAGACGGATCAACGTCGCCAGCACGCGGCGCGATTCTGTACGGTAGATGGCGTCTACCGTTTCGCGTGGCGGTCTGGATGCTTTGTCGCTCATGGCAGATCCGCTTACGAGCCGTCGAACGCCTTCATGGGACTGCCGTCCATGTTGTTCTCCTCATCATCGTCAATACATTTCTTGACTGCGTGCCAGGACAGCCTCGATGGCATGCGGCATGCGGGTTGTGGGCCATGTACAGTCCATCGGCAGGGCGTTCCATGCTGAGGCAATGGCGTGCTTGATGGCTTGCGGAGGAGCGGTGATCGTCCATAGGAACGCCCGGTGTGGTCGGTCCAAGCGATAGTCCGGTTGTCGCGAGGGGTGCTTGAGATACCGTGCGACAAGATCGGCGCTCATCCCATGCAGAATGGTTCCGTGAAAAAGCAGTGCGTTCTTGGTTCGTCGTTGCGCGTTCCCGGAAATCTTCATCTCGCCGATCGCGAGGTCGCTGATCCCTCGGAAAGTTGTGGACGGCTCCCACTCGCGAAGCGCCGTGGCGATCCGCTCTAGCATGAAACGATTGGTGGTACGAATGTCCGCGAGGTCGGGATGCCAATCGAGCGGGAGTACAAAGGCATAGGATAGACAACCCGGCCCCTGCAGGACCGTACCACCGCCGCTCGCACGGCGAAGAATCGAAACGCCGTCTCTCTCGCATGCCGGTAGATCGACATCCTCCGCGACGCGGGAGGCGCGGCCCAGCACGACGAAGACACAGTCGCTCTCCCACAAGCGAAGCACAGGGTCTCCGCCTCGCTCATCCAGTTCATCGAGTAAGGCTTCATCCAGCGCAAGATTCTCGACTGGTAAGGAGAGAGTCAGATCGAGCAA
The DNA here is from genome assembly GCA_019636815.1 of Nitrospira sp. Lineage (GTDB taxonomy): Bacteria > Nitrospirota > Nitrospiria > Nitrospirales > Nitrospiraceae > Nitrospira_D. Next base: position 6,198 of record JAHBWT010000098.1, on the reverse strand, counting down.
GCGGAGCGCAGGCACGTCAGGACCGTTTAGGGATGAAGAGATGTGTCGGGGATCCGGTGAACGATTCGGCCGCTTCCATGACAGTCTCGCTCAGCGTCGGATGTGGATGGATCGAGGCTGCCAAGTCTTCCGCAACAGCACCCATTTCGATCGCCAGTACTCCCTCGGCGATCAACTCGCCTGCACCGACGCCGCAAATCCCCATTCCGAGGACGCGGCCGGATTCTGTGTCGGCTACGAGCTTGGTGACGCCTTCGGTGCGGCCCAATGTCGTGGCGCGTCCTGACGCAGCCCAAGGAAAACGAGCCACCTTCACGACTTGCCCCGATGCCTTGGCCTCCTCTTCTGTCAGTCCGCACCAGGCGATTTCAGGATCGGTGAAGACCACGGCGGGGATCGCCGCCGCATCAAAGGTTATTTGTCGGTCGGCAATGACTTCGGCGGCGACGATCCCTTCATGTGTGGCTTTGTGCGCGAGCATCGGCTCGCCCACGACGTCTCCGATCGCGAAGATCGTCGGCTCGGCGGTGCGCATCTGCCGATCAACTTGAACGAAGCCTTTCGGGGTGACCACGATCTTTGTGTGTTCGAGCCCCAATCGCTCGGTATTGGGTTTCCGTCCCACGGCCACGAGTACGCGATCGAAGATGTCGGTGCCGGTCTCCTGGGAGCTTGAGAAAGTTGCGACCAGACCGCCCTCCCGTGCCTCCAGTCGTTCCACGGTCGTGTTCAATCGGATGGCCTTGAATCGGCGTTGTATCCGCTGGTGTAGCGGGCGCACGAGGTCCGCATCGACGCCGTTCAGGATGCGTGGGAGTGCCTCGACCACCGTAACTTTCGAGCCGAGAGCCTGATAGACCGTGCCCAATTCGAGCCCGATATAGCCGCCGCCGACGACCAGGAGGCGCGCGGGGATGTCCGGCAATCGGAGCGCGCTCGTCGAATCCATCATCCGTGGATCGCTGAGCCTGAGCGGGCCAGGAATCACGGGCTGAGAGCCGGTCGCCAGAATCGCGTGACCGAACGAGAGTTCGCTCGGCGCGTCGGAGCCGGAGAGCTGAAGAGTCGTGGCATCCTTCAACATGGCCCGGGCATGGATGACCTCGACCTTGCGGCTGCCTGCCAAGGTCCGCACACCTTTTGTGAGTTTTTCAATGATCGCTTCCACGCGGCCACGAAATGCTTCCAGGTCCACGCGGGGCTGGTCGAATTGAATGCCCCAGGCTGCCGCTTCCTGAGCGTCGGTGAGTAAGCGGGCGGCGTGCAGCAAGGCTTTGGAGGGAATACAGCCCCGCAACAGGCAGGTCCCACCCAGTTGTGGATCCTCATCGATCAGCACCGCGCGTAAGCCAAGATCCGCTGCACGGAACGCGGCTGCATAGCCGCCTGGACCGGCACCGATCACCGCCACATCGTATCGAGAGTCGGCCATTGAATCATCTCCGTTGAACGAGTGTCACATGATGAATCGTGAGTCGGATAATCGGCGCACTGTCCGGCGCAAGATCCGACCGATCACGTCAGAGTCCTAAGAACATACCTTGAAAATCTTCCAACACTTTGACGATCTCGTTGGTAAAACGCGCGCCGATCGCTCCATCCACCAGCCGATGGTCGTAGGCCACGCAGAGTTGCAGCACGCGGCGGGGCACGAACTGACCGTCACGATAGACCGGTGTCATGCGCGCTTTGCCGACACCGAGAATACCGACTTGAGGCGGATTGATGATCGGCAGGAACGGACCGGCACCGATCCCTCCCATATTGCTGAGCGTGAAGGTCGCTCCGCGCAGCTCTTCCAACGTGATCGCTCGCGTACGGGTACGTTCGGCGAGATCGGCCAGCTCCAAAGAAATTTGAAGAAGATCTTTTTGGTCCACCCGGTGAACCACCGGCACGATAAGTCCGGCCGGTGTGTCGACCGCCACGCCGATGTTGTAATAGTCTTTGTAGACCACCTCGCCGTTGGTGAGGTCGAGGGTCGCATTCAGCTGCGGGTACAGCTTCAGTGCATGCACGATCGCTTTCATGAAGAGACTGCTGAGCGTCAGCGTGGCACCCTTCTTTTTGAATTCCGGCGCATACCGTTTATGGAGTGCCATGAGATCGGTGATGTCGGCATCCTGGAATTGATGAACATGAGGAATCGTCATCCAGGCTTGGGTCATGTTTGCGGCGATCTTCCGTCTAAGGGAGGAAAGGAGTTCGCGCCGCTCAGGTCCATACGCGGTGGAAAACATGTTGCCACCCGTGCCCGTGGCGGTGCTGCGTTTGGTCCGCTCACGGACGAAGGCTTTCACGTCTTCGGCAGTGATCCGGCCGCCGACTTCCGACCCTTTGACCTGTGAGAGGTCCACGCCTAGTTCTCGCGCGAGTCGCCGAACCGATGGTGCGGCTGGGATAGAGGCTCCAGAGGACGGCGGACGAACCGCAACAGCCTTCTTTCCCTCAGGGGGCTCCTCCGGTTCGGGCAGCGGGGCCTTTGATTGATCCTGTCTGCGGTCATGAAGCTGCCCGGCCTTCGCCCGGCCTGCTTCCGCGGTAGGCGACGGTTGGGGGATGGATGCCTCCGTCGGCTTTTCGGGTGACGAGGTCTTTGCTTCCTTTGCCTCACCGTCAGATCCGTCCAGCTCGATAAGGGCCTGTCCGACCTTCACGTGATCGCCTGGCTGAACCAGGAGGCGCACGACAGTCCCCGCAACGGGCGTTGGGACCGGGACGGTCGCCTTGTCGGTTTCGAGCTCGATCAGCGATTGCCCCTCACTGACCTGGTCCCCCTCGCGCACCAACAGTTGGACCACATCGCCGCCTTCGATACCTTCTGCGAGAAAGGGGAGTTCGACGTTCATGCCTATCCTCACTGTAGGGGCCAGGTTATCTCCGTCACCGATGCCAAGGAGCCCCCGCTTCGGTCGGGACTCCAAGGTCTCGCGCGGCCTGTGTCACGAGGCTTGCCTCGACGGTTCTTCGCCTAAACAGGGCGTAGAGCGTCGCCACGACCAGATGTTCGGCGTCGACTTCGAAGAAGCGCCGTAAGGCCTTGCGGGTGTCGCTCCGGCCGAATCCATCCGTCCCCAGGGTCAGGAGGCCGCCGGGAATCCACGGCGCGATCTGCTGGGGAACCAAGCGCACATAGTCGCTGACGGCCACACAGGGCCCATCGAACTGCTCAACGGTCCGCTGTAGGAAGCTCGTGCGCGGGGCGGCTTCCGGATGGAGCAGATTCCAGCGTTCAGTCTCGAGTGTGCTCATCCGCAGCTGCTTATAGCTCGTCGCACTCCATACATCGGTTGCCACACCATAGCGCAACAACAGATCCTGTGCGCGCACCGCTTCGTTCACCAGCGGACCGCTCGCCAGGAGGTGCGTCCGGTGCTTGGCTTGATCCGGGGCGGCTCTGAATCGATACAGACCTTCTCGGATGCCTTCTTCTGCATTCGGCGGCATCGCCGGCATCGGGTAGGATTCGTTGTACAGGGTGATGTAATAGGACAAGTCCTGCTGATCCTGGTACATCCTTTTGAGTCCGTCTTGGAGAATGACCGCCAGCTCAAACATGAACGCCGGATCGTAGGCTGCAATCGTGGGGTAGGCACTGGCGAGCAGATGGCTCTGGCCATCCTGGTGTTGTAGGCCCTCTCCCTCCAACGTCGTGCGCCCGGCCGTGGCGCCCAACAAAAAACCGCGCGCCCGCATGTCGCAGGCGGCCCAGATCAAATCGCCGATGCGTTGAAACCCGAACATTGAATAGAAGATGTAGAACGGGATCATATTGATGCCGTGCGTTGCGTAGGCGGTTCCCGCCGCGATGTACGAAGACATGGCACCCGCTTCAGTAATGCCTTCCTCCAGGATTTGCCCGTTTTTCGCTTCGAAGTAGTATAAAAGTGAGCTTTTGTCGACCGGTTCATACAGCTGTCCGATGTGCGAGTAAATGCCATATTGTCGGAAGAGCGCCTCAAGGCCGAATGTGCGCGCTTCGTCGGGAATGATCGGCACGAGATATTTCCCGAGTTCCTTCATGCCGAGCAGCCGGCTCAGCATCCGAGCGAACCCCATCGTGGTGGAGACCGAACGCCCCCCCGATCCTTCGAAAAACTCCTTGAATCGGTCGAGTGCCGGCGGCTCGAGCGATTCGGCTGTGACGCGCCGCTCTGGAATCGGACCGCCCATCGCCTTGATGCGTTCGGCAAGGTATGCCGCCTCGGGACTGTCTGCCGGCGGCCTGTAGAAGGGGGTGGACGTCAGTTCCGAGTCCGGCACCGGCACGCTGAATCTCGTGCGGAATTCCCGTAGCTCTTGTTCGTTCATTTTCTTCTGTTGATGGGTGACGTTGCGCCCTTCGCCGGCCTCACCAAGACCATAGCCTTTGATCGTTTTTGCCAGGATTACGGTGGGTTGTCCTTTGTGCTCCACGGCGGCCTTGTAAGCGGCGTAGAGTTTTCGTGGATCGTGCCCGCCTCGTAACATCTTGTGGATCTGCTCGTCGGAATAACTCTCCACCAGCTTGAGCAGTTGCGGATCGGCACCAAAGAAATGCTCCCGCGCGAAGGATCCGCCTTCCACCACATACTTTTGATACCAGCCGTCCACGACCTCGCCCATCCGCTTGACCAGCAGGCCTTCCTCATCCTTGGCGAGCAGCGCATCCCAATCGCTGCCCCAGATCACCTTGATGACGTGCCAGCCGGCGCCCAGAAAGATCGCCTCCAACTCTTGGATGATCTTACCGTTGCCGCGTACGGGACCGTCGAGGCGTTGAAGATTGCAGTTGACGACCCAGATGAGATTGTCGAGCCGTTCGCGAGAGGCGAGCGAGAGCGCGCCGAGGCTTTCCGGTTCATCGGTTTCGCCGTCGCCGACGAAGGCCCATACTCGTTGTTCGCTCGTATCCTTGAGACCGCGGTCTTGCAGGTAACGGTTGAAGCGTGCCTGGTAAATCGACAGGATCGGCCCCAAACCCATCGAGACGGTGGGAAACTCCCAGTAATCGGGAGACAACCAGGGGTGTGGATAGGACGACAAGCCGCGTCCACCGGGGTCAAGCTCGGCACGGAACCGGTGGAGCACTTCCTCAGGGAGGCGTCCCTCGACGAAGCCACGCGCATAGTTCCCCGGCGTGGCGTGTCCTTGAAAATACACGTGGTCGCCGCCTTGGGGCCCGTCTTTGCCGCGCAGAAAATGATGCAAGGCCACCTCATAGAGAGTGGCAGCCGACGCAAAGGTGGAAATATGTCCGCCGATGCCGGGACGCTGTTGGTTCGCCTTTACGACCATCGCCATGGCATTCCACCGGACCAGGCTGCGGATTCGACGTTCTAACTCGAGGTTTCCGGGGTAGGGCGGTTGTTGAGCCGCCGGAATCGTATTGACATACGGGGTGTTGACCGATTGGGAGATCTGCGCACCACGTTCGCCCAGCCGGTCACGAAGCCGTTCGAACAGATAGGTCGCTCGCCCGACACCGTGCTGCTCAAGTATGTACTCGAAGGAATCCAACCATTCACGTGTCTCCTGCGGATCGGTGTCGCCCTGTGGTTGAGCCGCGCGGTCGTCGTCGCTCATGCGGGGCGTCAGTAAGTCATGTGTTGTGATATATCCTACTTTGTTCTCTGCTCTTGAGTCGCTTTCCATAATCATGAGTCCCAAATCATGAGTCCCAGAGTTATCGGATGTTCATTTTACCAGCCGTGCGTACCCGAGTGGCGGGTTCCGCCGACATCCTCTTTTCGCCTGGCCTCGGGATTGTGTTAAAGAGATCTTTATTTGGAGTGAACCAACAGCAGATGATTTATAGACTCCTTCCCATACCCATGACATAAGATAGCCGTTAATACGGGACGAAATCGACAGAAATAGCTCCTCGTTTAGAATATAAGTTCCAAACGGAAGGAAACGTCAAGATAGCCCTCCGTTCCGCTATTCCTACCGATATTGAATATTGAATTGCTACGACACGAGGACCAACAACCTTATATTTTGGCGGCTAGAGCTTACGATGATTAGGCCTGGGAAGTGGGATCGTAGGATCCCCAGACCGGAGGGGCCGATTGATTTGTGTGCAGGCTGAAATCAACGATAGCTTAATCTCAAGACTCAACCTACACCAATCTACAGGTGGTTCACATGTGAGGTATTTCACAATCGCCCAAGTTTGGCGCATTTATGCCTGGATATCTTTCGTCATGAAACGCACGC
>JAHBWT010000097.1 GCA_019636815.1 Nitrospira sp. | reverse complement strand
AACGTGGGGCGTCACACTCGATGCCGCCCCGGTCTCTCCGATCAGCCGTTCCAGAAATCCGCTTACCTCGACCGGCCGCATTTGATCGTGCGGAATTTCGACTTCCAGAAACATACCGTCCCGCAGGACGAACAATCCGTGAGCGATGCGATGGTGGTCCTCCACGCCGATCCCGAAGGCCAGGACAAAGGCCTCTCGACTTCCCGGATCCGCGCAACAGAGCGAGTACCCGGCCGATCGGAGGTTGGGATAAAACCGGTCCACTTCCCGCCAATGTTCCTCATGGTCCGTGGAGACATGAACGATCCTCCATTCCGGCAATCGCTCACAGCTACGCTCCTCGAGGTCCACGATCTGCGCAAGACACGCATGCTTCTGGATATTCGGCAGCGTCGAGACCACCACCAGACCGCGCCGGAACTCGTGAGCCGGGTGGTGGGTCAGTTTGCATTCGACAGGTCTATTGTGATGGTGCTTCATCTTCCAAACTGACCCCTACCTGACCGCTGCCTCCCATAAAGAATTTACTCTCCGAACGAATCTTCAAAAAGATCTAGCACCTCACTATTGCGCCATGTAGGATGTCTCCCATGTTGATCGATACGCATACACACCTGGACGACGCCCGCTACGATGACGACCGGGAGGCCATGATCGCCCGTGCACGGGAGGCCGGCGTCGAAGCCTTTATAACCATCGGTTGCGACCTGGCCACCAGCCAAGCGGCCGTGCAGCTTGCCGACCGGCATCCGTTCGTCTATGCCTCGATCGGCGTACACCCGCACGAGGTCAAACACATCGATGACAGTTGGTATGGTGAGTTCCGCCGGCTGGCCCACAACCGGAAGGTCGTGGCCTACGGCGAGATTGGATTGGACTATCACTACAACCATTCCTCGCCAAAAGAACAGCGAGAGCGGTTTCGTGAGCAGATTCAACTCGCCCGCGAACTCAAACTTCCCGTGATCATCCACACGCGAGAAGCCCAGGAAGACACGATTTCGATTTTAAGGGAAGAGAAGGCGTCAGAAATCGGCGGGGTATTCCACTGCTTCTGTGGAGATGCCTGGCTGGCGCAGGATGCTCTGGATCTTGGATTTTATCTGTCGTTTTCCGGAATCTTGACTTTTCAGAACGCGACCATGCTTCGTGAGATTGCGAGGAATACGCCACTGGACCATCTGTTGATCGAAACCGATTGCCCGTATCTCACTCCCGTTCCCTATCGCGGAAAACGGAATGAACCAGCCTATGTGTCGCAGGTCGCGAAACAGTTGGCGTCTCTCCACAATATGTCTTTGGACGAAGTTGCTGGGCGGACGAGCGACAACGCCAAGAAACTGTTCAAAATCGTCTAAACTGGCGGTCGCGTTGTCTCTGAGCCTTCGGGAGCTTTCTGGGGTTCCCCTTCTTCTCCGATCCGCGCCTTGAGCGAACAGCATCTCCGGGATCCAATTCCTTGTATGGAATCACACCGGACGAAAACGATGATTCGCGGAGCTTCTCGGCAAACTCCTGAGCGCCTATGACAAACGCTCCATGGGCTCTGGCCACATTCATGATTTCATGGTCGGAACTCACGACGGCACAATCTGTCCCGTACTCCCGTGCCAGCCGTTGGATCACCTGATCCGCACGCTCGCCCCGCTTGGAGTAGATCACCTGCACCCCGCTCCTGTACTCACGCCCTTCGACCGGCTGCCCCTGCTGCCAGCCATCGAACACAACGGTGATGGAGTGGTGTTTCCGATGCCGATAGGCGGCCAATTCATGCAGCAACATTTCACGAGCGGACTCAGAGCGTCCCGAGCGGGTTCCGCTACTTCCGAGCACGTTATACCCATCGATGATCAGATGCGTCGGCATCCCCGACGCTACCGCGAGGTTGTCCGGACAGTCAATACAGGCATCGGGCTACGCAACCGGCGTAATTCTTGACAAGCTGCTGGACATCTGAGAATAGTTTGCAAGACCTACGTCTTGCTTAACTCCATGAGGAATCGAGTTCCACAACTGCTGTCCATCCGACCCTTTTCCACCCTTGCGTCTTGCGCCATCCTTCTCTTGTTGGCAGATGCGATTGTGATTCAAACCGCCTGGTCCGGCACTCAGGATACTCGTCATCCCAAGGTCTCAACACCATCGAAACATTCTCGCGTGAAAGGCACGCCGGCTTCTCTCGCTCCCGTCACCGTCATGGATCTGCGTGGCACGAGCAGTCTAAGTAAAGCCAGGCTCGTGTTGGATCTTGATCGCCAGCCCGACGTCACTGAGAAGCGAGTGAACAATCCAAGTCGTGTGGTCATCTCACTTCCCAACGCTTCCCTCAGCCAAACCGCACGAACGAAGGTCGATGATGGCACAGTCCCGGCTCCCTTCATTGTCACTCAAACGACTCCCCATGCCGTCGCCATATCCCTTCCGACCGCATCCTATGGATCATACAGACACTTCACACTGTCCGACCCGCCGCGGTTAGTCATCGATGTGATCGCTCCTCTTGAACAGGACTCCCCTCCGACCGAAGAAAGACAGACCACACCGCCAAGTGCAGGTGCTGCGATCACCCAGCCACTCCCACCTCGCGCGAAAGACTACACAACGATTGTGATCGACCCCGGCCACGGTGGAAGGGACCCTGGAGCGCTCGGTCTCCGACGGACTGCAGAAAAAGACATCACGCTGAACATCGCACTCCGGCTCAAGGAGCTCCTCCGCAAACACCATGACATGCGTGTGTTGATGACTCGGGATCATGACGTGTATGTTGAGCTCGAAGAACGAGCCAGGTTTGCCAACCGCCATGGCGCTGACCTATTCGTATCGATCCATATCAATTCGCATCCGTCGCGCTTAGTCAAAGGCATCGAGATCTATCACTTCGGGGAAGCGAAGGATCAGCGAGCGCTGGAGGTTGCGGCGCGAGAGAACGGCACGCCCATCAGCAACACCGGAGTCGGATGGGAATATCTCGTTGCGGATCTTCTGACGACGAAGAAAATTGAGGCTTCGCTGGAACTCGCGTGGAACGCGAAAAAGGCGATGGTGACTCAGATGAATGGGTCGTACGACGTCATCGACCACGGTGTCAAGACGGCTCCCTTTTATGTGTTGAGATTTACGAGCATGCCCAGCATTCTGGCGGAGGTTGCGTATATTTCCAACCCCGAGGAAGAGGCGCTCCTCCGAACACCGACGTTCGTCAGAAACGTCGCTCAATCGCTTTACCGAGGAATCCTCTCATTTCTTGCCAATAACAAGTAAGACCACCGATAATTCCCTGGTCATCAGACCCCCCATGCTTCATGCCTACCATCAAACTCATCCTTGAATACGACGGCACGGGCTACGCGGGATGGCAACGTCAACCTGATCGGCCGACGATTCAAGAAACCGTGGAGTCAGCTATTCTCGGTGTCACTCAAACCCACCTACCGGTCATCGGGGCCGGGCGCACTGATGCGAGGGTTCACGCGCTAGGACAAGTGGCGAGTTTCCGTACCGACCGGGATATGACGCCGCGTGAATGGATCAGAGCTCTGAATGCGCATCTCCCTGCGAGCATCGTGGTCCGCTCAGCTGCCCTCATGCCGGACACGTTCCACGCAAGGCACTCGGCCAAAGGTAAACTATATGAATACCGAATCCTGAACCGTCCGGAGCGTCCGGCTGTCGCACGCGACTACTGCTGGCATATCCATCAACCGCTCGACGATGCCGCGATGAATATGGCGGCCTCTGACCTCATCGGCATCCACGATTTTTCTTCGTTCCAAACACAACCTACTGAAAATGAAGACTTTATCTGTCACCTGCAACAACTTGCCGTCTCTCGAGAGGGAGACCGATTGAGGATCGCAACCTATGCCGACCGGTTCCTGAAACAGATGGTGCGCTCGATCGTAGGCACACTCGTGGAAGTCGGCTTGAAGAAACGCCAGCCTGACAGCCTGACAGCGATCCTCACTGCCCGCAACCGTTCGGCTGCCGGAAAAACAGCCCCACCGCAAGGACTCTTTTTAGTACATGTGGATTATGCTTAACCAAGATCAGGGACGGAAACTCAAAACACTCCTGCTTGGACCACATCGTCCAAGCTGTTGATATCCAGCCAGTGACCAACCGTATAGAGCACTCGAATAGCGTGCTGACGCTTCAGCAGTTCCTGCAGCAGATGGGGGATCCCTGCTTTGCGGTTAGCCGGATCGGCCATCATCATGGCAAGGATCGCCTGGAGCTGGTGACCTCCGGCCGGAGACACTTTAAGAAACCCCATCCATACCCCATGGATGCGCTCCCTTGAAACTGTATCCCCTAGCTGTTTGAGATAGATCTTCGCATTGAACGCTTTCTTGGAATTCGGCAACGAGCATTCGGCAAAGCCGCCCAGTCGAGCGTAACTGCTTTGGTTCTGCCAATCGCTATCGACAAAGATCACGAAATCTTCCTTTTCCTGGCACAGAGCCTGAGGGATGTATTTGTTGAACAACACATCACCGTACGAAATGATCAGATCCTTGGCCGAACCCTTCCGTGCATGCAACGCTTTATCCAAGGAATACAGCTCGCCGGTTTCAGCAAAGTCATCATTGTCGAGATACATCAGGTTGGGCAGCGTCACCGCCTCCTTCTTATAGCCACGGACGACCGTGATGTCCTTGATCCCTACTGCATTGTACGCATCGACGATATGGGCAAGAATCGGCGCGCCTTGAATTTTGATCATCGTTTTAGGTTGGTGCTCGGTCAATTCCCGAAGCTCCTCGCCACGGGAGGCAGCCAGCACCACGGCGCTGGTATCCTCAGCGCCTCGGGGAAGATAGCGATCTTCGGCATCTTGAAGTTCGGCGGCGTTTTGCAGGCGAAAGATTTCGGACACCGGCGCGACTTTGTCTTCGATGGAGAGAAGATGCTCTTGCTCCTTTAATGTTCGCGCTGTCTTCTGCATGGCGGCCACGGCCGCCCGCAACATGTGGTTCGCCCAAATAACCATTGAGATCCCATGTTGCCGAAAGACTTCCGTGGGCGTGGCGTAATATTTGGTGGGGACGATCACCACGGGGCATCGATTTCCCCATTCCTGTTTGAACGCCAGGATCTCATCCGGCCCAGACAGGGCGCTATGAATCAGGATGCCGTCGGCGCCGGCCTGGCGATACGCCTCAGCCCGGCGGAGAGCCTCGGCCAGCCCCCATCCACAAATGAAGGCTTCCACCCTGGCGATAATGCAAAAATCAGGATCGGTCTGCGCGTCCTTGCCAGCCTTGATCTTGCCGCAGAACTCTTGCATGTCCGCCATCGGCTGGGCATCCCCTTTGATGAAACTATTCGTTTTGGGAAAGAGTTTATCTTCTATGCAAACTGCCGCGATATGGCGCTGCTCCAGTTTTCGGACGAGCCGCTGCATATTATTGAAGTTGCCGTACCCCGTATCACCATCCAAGAGTATGGGTATCGTAGTCGCGTCGGACATGAATTCCAGATCCTCAAGGACTTGTGTCCAGCTCGCTTCATTGTTGTCACGAACACCGAATTGAGCGGAGATGGAAAGACCGCTGGCCCAAATGCCTTTGAAGCCGGCTTCTTGAACGATTTTTGCGCTCAGTCCGTTGTGGGCTTCACAGATGAACTCCAACTGTTCGGACAAGAGGAGCTTTCGAAATTGGCGCGATGGGGAGGCACCTGGCGTTGAACTCATGAGTTCCCTTCCTTATTTCCTCTGAAACATTTATCCCGTCATGATTGGGGGAGGATGCAAAGGATATCCGTTTTCACGAGAGAAATCATCCCGCCTTCTCAAGCGCCAAACCATAGCGGTGGAAATCGTCCTCACAGAGGCTCCTTTCCCCTGCATCGGCCATGGCCGATGCATTCAAACTCAATCTTACAGACACTTACGTATTTCTTTGCTATGCTACGGCTCAGATTTGCATCTCACCCCCTTACCATAAAGGAGATTCGCTATGTGGACAACCGTACGTGCTCTCACTCTTGGGTTGTTTGTGCTCAGTCTTGGATGGATTCCGTTCGCCATAGCCGCCCCCACACAGCAGAACAAGATGAAGGTCTGTAATGAGCAGGCGAATGCGAAAGGGTTAGGTGAAGGGAAAGGCGAGGAACGGAAGGCGTTTATGAAGGAATGTCTCTCCGCCAAGTCGGAGAAAAGCGGAGGCGGAAAGGGAAGTCAACAAAACAAGATGAAGGCGTGCAATAAGGAAGCGGGTGAGAAGAATCTGAAAGGTGACGACCGAAAACAATTCATGAGCGAGTGCCTCTCGGCATAGCACTTCTTTTCCCGGCGCGGCACTGTGCCGCGCCGAATCTATCCTACGATAAGGTCAACGGGGTCGATGATCGCTACGAAGAAGAATGTTCGTCCTGGTTTTCGAGTTTCTTGCGAAGTTCGATCAACTCCTGCTCGAGTGCCAGGAAACGATCACTGATGGGATCCGGTAAATCGACCTGATCCATCGTCGCATCAGGCAGGCGTTCGCCCTGAGACTTGATGACGCGGGCCGGCACCCCGATAACCGTTGAATTAGCAGGAACGTTCTTCAAAACCACTGAATTGGCTCCGATCTTGACGTTATCGCCGATCTTGATGCCGCCGAGAATCTTGGCCCCCGCACCCACGACCACATGATTACCGAGTGTCGGATGCCGTTTCCCTCGTTCCTTGCCCGTTCCACCCAAGGTCACGCCTTGAAAAAGCGTCACGTAATCACCGATCTCTGCCGTTTCTCCGACCACCACTCCCATACCGTGGTCGATAAAGAAACCCGTCCCAATCTTGGCCGATGGATGGATCTCAACACCGGTCAGCCATCGAGCAAGCTGGGAGAGCACGCGTGGCAAGATCGGAACACCGCGCACCTTCAACCAGTGGGAAACCCGATAGGTCAACAGCGCATGGAACCCGGCATAGGTGAGAATCACCTCCAATTTACTGGTCGCTGCAGGATCTCGGTCAAAGACCGCGCGAAGGTCTTGTCTGATCTGACTCAACATAGGCAAAGTATCTCACGACGTCAGATCGGTTCGATCAAACACACGGCGTGGGCAATCATGCCCTCCTCATGCCCGACCGCATCCAATCCTTCTCCGCTTTTTACCTTCACATTGACCAAACCGGGATCAACCTTTGCGATTTCCGCGATTTTCTTTTGCATCGCTGGGAGATGTGGACCGAGGCGAGGCGCTTGAGCCACAATCACCGTGTCAATGTTTCCCACCTGATACCCCTTGGCATCCAGCTTCGCCAGAACGTCTTCCAGCAGTTTCAAACTGGAGATCCCTTTATACTTGGGATCTGAACTGGGATAGTGCCGACCGAGATCGCCCTCTCCCATGGCACCCAAGAGAGCATCACAGATCGCGTGAACAAGGACATCGGAATCGGAGTGGCCCAGCAATCCTTTGGTGTGAGGGATTTCAATTCCACCCAGCATCAGCTTGCGGCCTTGTCCGAGCGGATGAACATCGTAGCCACAACCGATACGACAGCCTTTTTTCATACTCATCCTTTCATGACATCCGCTTGACGCGAGGCCAAGATTGCTTCACCGATGACCATGTCTTCCGGCCGAGTGACTTTGATATTTTCTCCGCTCCCTTCGACCACTGAAACGGGGTACCCGCACCATTCCATCAAATAGGCGTCATCCGTTGCACGGATGCCCGCTCCATGAGCTTTGCGATGAGCCGCTAGCAGCCAATTTCGACGAAAAGCTTGCGGTGTCTGAGCCAGCCACAATCCCGCGCGATCGACCGTCCGCTCAATGACATGATCTGCGCCAACCTGTTTCACGGTGTCCTTCATCGGCAAAGCAATAATCGCCGCCCCCCTTGCACGAGCCATCGATACCACCTCTTCGATCATTCGCTCGGTAAGAAACGGCCTGACTGCATCATGAACAAGCACCACATCGACATCATCATGCACCGCCTCAAGCGCATGCCGGACTGAATCTTGCCGCTCCGCCCCTCCAGGCACCACTTTGGTTACTTTGGTGAAGTGATGCTTCGCGATGATTTCCTTGAGGCAATAGTCCATGTCGTTCTGCGGAACGGCCAGGATAATCTCATGAATGGTGGAAGACGCTTGCAGAACGCGGAGAGAATGGAGAACAAGAGGCTGCCCGCCCAGCGAGAGAAACTGCTTGGGCACTCGACCGCCCATGCGGAGTCCCCGCCCGGCGGCAGGAACGAGGGCCACGATGCGATTGCTCACGGATCAAATCCAGACGTCATGACTGGTGGTAGAACGCTTGAAAGGAAGGTGAATCTCTGCAGTCCTATGCTTCCCCCCGTCCCGATTCCACTGGCTTGTACGCGCATCATGGACGGAGCGTGAGATAAATCGTCCGACCCTGTCGTTTCAATAAGAGCAACACCGCCTGATCGTTGGGCAATTTTCCGGCAATCCGCTCAAAGACCTTCACCGATGTCACGGCTTGCCGATTCACCTCGAGCACGACATCGCCTTCACGGACCCCCACTTCTTCCGCCGAACTTCCTGGCTTGACTCGCACAATCACCACGCCTCGTTCGCTCGACTTGAGCCCATACCGATTTGCCAATTCTTCGTTCAGGTCTCGAATTTCAAGACTTGAGAGCACGCCCGTCGCAGTGGCAGATTCATCGCCATCGTCTTCGCCGTTTTGCGACATCGACTTGGGCTGTTCAGCGATGGTGAGGTCGACGGTTCTCGGCTTTTTGTCACGAATAAACTTGATGGTCACCTTTTTCCCAACTGGCGTCTGCGCGACGGCATTGCGCAGATGCGTCGGTGAATCCATCGATTTACCGTCATACTCGATGATGACATCGGCTCGCTCGAACCCGGCTTTCTTGGCGGGGCTGTCGTCCATGACATCACTGACGAGCACACCCTTTGTCTCGGTAATCCCGAATTGAGAGGCTAATTCTGGTGTCAGCTCTTGAATCGAGACGCCGAGCCAACCACGAACGACTTTTCCCGTTTGGACAAGCTGTCCCATGATCGACTTGGCCATATTACTTGGGACGGCAAATCCAATCCCCATGTTGCCGCCGCTCTGACTGAATATCGCCGTATTGATTCCCACCAATTCGCCTCGCACGTTCACCAGTGCTCCGCCGGAGTTACCTGGGTTGATGGCCGCATCCGTCTGGATGAAGTCTTCATACTCCGCGATGCCGGCCGCGCGCCCCAACGCGCTGACGATCCCCAAGGTCACGGTCTGCGTCAACCCGAATGGGTTGCCTACGGCCAGGACAAACTCCCCGACTTCCAGCTTGTCGGAATCAGCCCAGGACATGGTGGGGAGTCCCGCCGCCTCGATTTTCACGACAGCCACATCGGTTTTGGGGTCGGTGCCGATGAGTTTTGCCTTGAATTCACGCTTATCAGAAAGCGTAACCCGGATCTCATCCGCCTTGCCGACGACATGATTGTTGGTAATGATCAAGCCGTTCGACTCGACGATGACGCCGGATCCAAGGCCCCGCTCTTTTCGTTCCTTCGGGTGCTCGAACTTCCTGAAAAACTCGTCGCCGAAAAACTTTCGAAACAACGGATCATCGAATGGTGTCGCCCCCGACCCGCCGCTGCGCCCACTCTTGGTCGCATAGATGTTCACCACCGCCGGTTTCACGGACTTGGCAATTTCCACGAAGGTTTGACTACCGCCGGCCAACGCAGGTTGCGGAGCGGTTGAAACAGGCCTGGCAACCGTGGGAGACGGAGCAACGGAAGATGAATCCGGCACCGCATGCCCCGTTGGGAGCCAGCCGAGATCCGAAGCAACCACAAAGCCGATAATCATCCCTGCCGTCAACAAGGTGGCGGCAACGATCCAGCTTCTCGCTCCCCGCGCAGATTGTTTGTCAAACTCCACCTGATTCATGACCTCAATTCGCTTCCGTGGAAGACACGACAGTGCTCACTGAACCTCACCGGCATAAATTCCCATGATCGTGTGGAGGAATTTGACCGCCTCCGGCTTCGGACGCTGAAACGAATTCCGCCCGATGATGCTCCCGAATCCCCCTCCATCCCTGATGGCTCGCGCTTCGTCGAACACCTGTTTGTCTTCGTTTTTCGCACCCCCGGAAAAGATCACAATCCGGCGACCATCGAATGCGCTCTGAACCACATGTTTGACACGTTCAGCCAATGTCTTGATAGGAATCCTTTCAGCTTCGTAGACTTTTTTAGCTGCCGCCTGTTCGAGATGGGCACTTGGGAGCTTGACCTTGATCACATGAGCTCCGAGTTGAGCGGCAATTTGGGCTGCGTAGGCCACCACATCTATCGCCGTCTCACCTTCTTTGCTCAACGCCGACCCACGCGGATAGGACCAGACCACGACGGCAAGACCACACGCCTTCGCCTCTTCGGCAATCGCCCGCAACTGCTCATACATCGCGTTGCAGTGGGAGGAACCGGGATAGATCGTAAACCCCACAGCGGAACAGCCCAAGCGAAGCGCGTCCTTGACGCTCCCGGTCACCGAGGGGAGCGGATCCTTCTCATCATGCAGCACATCATGATTATTCAACTTCAAGATGAGGGGAATTTGCCCGGCGAAGTGGCTCGCGCCGGCTTCCAGAAACCCAAGAGGAGCTGCATACGCATTACATCCCGCATCGATGGCAAGCTGAAAATGGTAATGTGGATTGTACCCCGGAGCGTTCGGCGCAAAACTCCTCGCCGGACCATGCTCAAAACCTTGATCGACCGGCAGAATAACCAGCCTGCCCGTCCCTGCCAATTTTCCAGAGCGCAGCAACCGCGCGATGTTGGTCCTTGTCCCGGCGTTATCACTCCCATACCAGCTTAGAATTTCCTGCACCCGGTCTCCCATGGTTTCCTCCCGACGACATTACAGTATCACATAAATGAGCGCTTAGGCTCTGCCCTGGATGTACATCTCAGCCTGCTCAACATCGTGGCGGCTTCCAATAAACAAGGGCACGCGTTGATGGAGTTTTTTGGCTTCGACCTCCAAAATTCTCGAGGTCCCTGTCGAGGCTTTTCCGCCGGCCTGCTCAACAATAAACGCCAGCGGGTTCGCCTCGTAGAGCAACCGAAGCTTCCCTTCAGGCTTATCGACCTTTCCTGGATAAAGATAGATTCCACCCCCCAGCAACAGACGGTGCACATCGGCCACCAAGCAGCCTGAATACCGGCCACTGTACGGGCGGCCTGTCGCCTTATCGTTGACTTTCAGTGAATCGAGATACTTCTTCGTGCCCTCCGACCACCTGCAATAGTTCCCTTCGTTGGCAGCATACACTGTACCCTTTTCCGGAATCCTGATCCGCTCGTGCGACAGAAGGTATTCGCCGATGCCGGGCTCGAGCGTAAACCCGTACACCCCCTGCCCGACGGTGTACACCAGCATCGTACTCGATCCGTACAGCAGATATCCGGCTGCCACTTGCTCGGTGCCTCGGCATATCAACTCCGCTTCCGTCGGCAAGCGATCGGTTCGATCGTACTTGAGTACGGAAAAAATGGCGCCGAGCGGCATATTGTTGTCTGTATTGGAAGAGCCGTCCAATGGATCGACGAGCAGCATGTACTTGCCATGCGGCCAATTCCCCGGCAAAAGAACGGGCTTTTCCATTTCTTCCGACGCCAAGGCACAGACGTACCCGCTGGCTTGAAAGACTCTGACGAAGTCGTCATTGGCAATCGCATCCAGCTTCTTCACGGTTTCGCCCTGGACGTTCGTGCCGCCGGTCGTTCCCAAAATGTTCATCAACCCGGCGCGCCGGAGATCCTGCGCGATGAGCTTACCGACGAGGCCGATTTGGGTCAGAAGGCTTGAAAATTCTCCCGTTGCCCCTGGATAGGCGGCCTGACTCTGAATGATAAATTGGCTTAAAGTAAGGGGAAACTCTCTCATGATCCCTTCAGCGTGGCCCAGTATAGCCGGTTTAGTCCGTGTGAACAACAATCTCCGTTCACGACTTTCCTTTTGCGCTACGGTTACGATTTCTCCAGGCCCTCCACCAGATCCGCAACGACCGAGCCGAGCGTAACTTTCGCCTTCATCCGCAGCGGAGTTCTCCGCTCATCCGTTGTCACCCACACACGGATATTGCCTTGATTCATAAACAAACCATGAAACGGCATGATCACGAGCACACGGACGGTCTCCGCCTTTCCCCAGGTGCCTTCAATAGTCTCAACCCCCTCGACGCGTACCTCGACCGGACGATTCTTTTTGTCATGATACACGTTCATCTTGAGAGAGGCGCCTGGCTTTGGCTGTAATGCCGTGCGCGTGTAGTACAGGCATGACATGATGTCCTGAGTCCCGGCTGGAATAGGCAGCGACTCGGTGGTGCCGCCTCGGACAGCTGTCACCACTCCTTCTTTTTGATGAAAGATGTACTCAATATCCTCTTTCTTCCTTCCTTCGCGTCGGCGAAACGTCATATGCTCCGGAGCAAGGGTGTCGAGATCTAGGTCCGACTCCACGCGACTATCGACCGGGAAAAACTTGGTGATGATCGGCGTCGATCGGGCAGTCCCCACCAACTTGGCGACGCCTTGGCCGGATAGGCCTGGTATCGGCACCACTTCCATCACCGCAGTAACCGCCGTCATATTGAGCCATGACACCTTGTAGGTCAGTCGCTCGCCGATCTGAAACGGGCGTTTGATGTCACCCCACGGTTTCGATTCGATGGAGCCGGCAGACAGCGGCAGAAGAATGATGGCCGAAAAAATCGCAGCATACCGGCGCAGCTTCCCCATACCACGAGATGCGGTGGGCCTGGAAGAACGACCTGCTAGCACCCGAGGGTTCGTCTCGCCTCCATGAGCTCATTCTCGATGAGCGATTGAATGACACCGAGATGCGCGGAAGACACCGCTTCAAATCGTAACACCAAGGCCGGCTGGGTGTTGGAAGCCCTAATCAGCCCCCACCCTTCCTCAAAAATTGCACGAACGCCGTCGATCGTGATGAGATCTTGGAGGACCAGTTTCTTTGGTCCGAGACCTTGTTGAGTCTTCAAACACTCCACAAACTTCTTTTGAACTCGCTCAACCACATCAAACTTTACCGCATCAGGAAGATCCACTCGTATCTCCGGGGTGACTGCCGATGGGGGCAGATCAGAAACTAAGGCGGAAAGCGGCTGTT
>JAHBWT010000096.1 GCA_019636815.1 Nitrospira sp. | reverse complement strand
CGCGTGCTGGTGATCGATCAGGATCAGAGTATTTTTGCCGGGACGTTCGATGGGGGAGTATTTCGCAGCATGGATGGAGGACTGACCTGGCGTCCAATCAGTAGGGCCCTTCCGAACGACTCCATCCGTGGCATTGTATTGAGCGGCCAGGGGATGGTCGTTGCCACAGGGCATGGAATTTTTAAGACGACGGATAAAGGGAAACAGTGGATACCTCTGAATAGGGGTCTCACGAACCTGTCCATTCAGGTATTGCTGGAGACGGGAGGGAGCGGGCTTTATGCAGGGACGAGTTCCGGGGTATTCCGTAGCGACGATGGTCTTTCCTGGATAGCTGTGAATCAAGGATTGGAGGTCGGAATCGCCCCGCCTCCGTTTCTCTTTCGATAAGAATAGAAAGGATGAACCTCATGAGTGATGTTTCGAAGAACACACGGGCCACAATCGTGGTCACGACAAAGGGGCAACCAATCGGAGAGATCGTACTCAAATTCTATCCGGACGTGGCGCCAGGTCACGTCAATAACTTCATCAAGCTTTCCCAAGAAGGGTTTTATGATGGAACGACATTTCACCGTGTCATTCCCGGTTTCATGATCCAAGGGGGAGATCCCAATAGTAAGACTGCAGACCGCTCATCGCATGGGATGGGTGGGCCTGGGTATAAAGTGAAGGCCGAATTCAATAGCACACCGCACAAGCGCGGCATCGTCTCGATGGCCAGGGCCAACGATCCTGATAGCGCCGGATCGCAGTTCTTTATCTGCGTCTCGGATGCCAACTTCCTCGATTGGCAATACACGGTGTTCGGAGAGGTCGAGCGCGGTATGGATGTAGCCGATAAGATCGTCAGCATGAAACGGGATGGGCGGGACAATCCGTTGGAGCGCGCGGAAATGACCGTCACAATCAGTGAAAACTAGGTCTCGGTGATCATCCAGGCCAGTTGTATACGGCTGATGTCAGTCGGGCTGTTTCTCGGTCTTCTCGTGATGGCCGGTTGTGCCGTTCCACATGTGCCATCGAGAGTTATCTATGAGGACCCGGTTAATTTCGTGCGGTTGGAAGAAGACTCGGAAGTACTGGCGGAATGGCCGCCAACTCATCACGCACACCCCTTTGTCATCGAACCTGAAAAATTACGGAAGATCCTGTCGGGATTAATGGTGCAAGAGCATTGGATTGCACTGAAAAGATGGCTGCGAGGCGAGTCTCCTTTGGTTCCAGCTTTCACGGACCAAGAATTGACACTGCTATCGGTGCAGTTGGCGGAAGCGCTTGCCGAGGCGAGATACAACGAACGAGTCACGTTCTATCTGAGCGAGCCTCAAACCTTTGCGAGGCGCATTATCACGACGGGAGGACTCTACATTCATGGGACAAAACTGCATATGCTCTTGGGTAATTGGCGCATCATTTATGGCATTCCAGCTTATGGGATGATCTATGATCGACGATATCCCATGCGGCCAACTGCGGCGAAAGGTTTTGACTTGCGATTCCAACCCTTGGAGGCCGTCGTTCCTACGAAAAGTAGTGTGCTCGACGAAATCTTGGCGAATGCCAAGGATGAATTGGTGATTGATCTGTCCAAACTTGAATCTATCGAGTCGTCGCTTTCTTTGCTCGATTCCTGCAGGTGGGGAGAAATCAGCTGTGAGCGGTCCCTCACGATTCATTAGCTGTGAAACACATTTTGGGTACTTCCACGAGTCCTTCGATGAGGGAGGGCCAGCCGAGCTTGCTTTGGCCTTGCACGCGGTCTGTGAAACGAATCGGTATTTCACGAATCTCTGCGCCGAGTTGAACAGCCCGCCAGGCGAGTTCTACCTGAAAGACATATCCTTTGGCGCGCACCGTTTCAAGGCGCATCTTCAACAACAGTTCGCGATGATAACATCGAAATCCGCCTGTCCAGTCATGGATCATTGGTCCTAAAAAGAGCCGCACATAGGTGTTGCCGCAGCGAGACACCAAGCGTCGCCTAGCGTCCCAGTTGTCGGTGCCCCCACCAGGCACGTAGCGACTGCCGATAACCAGGTTGGCGGTTCGGCTGCCGTGGACCAAGCGGGGTAAGTCCCAAGGTGCGTGGCTGAAATCACAATCCATTTCGATGATACGGTCATACTTCCGTTGGAGCACCCATTCAAACCCTGCTAAATAGGCTGGCCCAAGCCCTTCTTTTCTTGGCCGATGCAACACATGGACATGCCCATACCTGCGGCTCAGTTGATCAGCTAGTTGGCCAGTTTTATCCGGTGAATTATCATCGACGATCAAAACATCGGCGACCAGATACTGACCGATCGCATTGACAAGCGCTTCAAGATTGGACCGTTCGTTGTACGTTGGAAGTACAATCACGATCGATTGGTCGAATTTAAAGGGAGAGGCGGGGACAAGAGGGCTGCCGAGCGCAATCTGGGAATATCCTGGCGGTGGACCTTCGGGGGGCGAGCATTCGCTGATGGCAATGCGTGCGCTGTTGGCTCCACGGGCGACGAGTTCTTCTACACACTCAAAGTTCTGGACGAGATAGGCTTCGTCAGTGTTCAGTTCTCTCAAGGAGAACGACCGGTTGGCCGTCGAGACTCGGTGATAGCGTATGGGGGGAGTTTGGACCTCCTCGAAAGATCCAGGGAGTGATTGACCAATAAGCATAATGATTACGTGTATGCCATCTGATTAAGGGTTCGACAAGATTAGCCTCCGGAGAAGAAGCGGGCGAATTCTAGATGACTACAACGAGTCGTGCAAGTAGATGTGCTAGCGAGACCTTCCTTTTTGACAGTGCGAGAATCGCTGTGTTACAGTCCGCGAATCTTTGATATTCCAGGCTTTTTGATCATATGAGGTGAAGGGTAATTGACTATGAGTGGATCGCGGTCGCATGTGGTTATTGTTGCAGGAGCAGGGCCAGCCGGTATGGCCGTCGCAAGTTCGCTTTCGAAAGCCGGACATGAAATCATCATTCTCAATCGAGATATCCGATTCGGAGGGTTGGCCGAGTACGGGATATTCCCCTCCAAGTTGAAACTCCGCGGCGGTCTCAAAAAACAGTACTGGGAACTTCTTCAACAAAAAAATGTGCACTATTTTGGCAACGTTTCAGTTGGGAATGGAAAAGACCTGCCGGTCGATGATGTGCGCGGTCTTGGAGCAAGCGCCGTTGTGTTCACCATCGGTGCGCAAGGGACCAAGGCTATCGGTGTGGAGGGGGATTCAGCGCAGGGTGTGTTTCACGCGAAAGATGTCGTGTATCATTATAATCGCCTTCCCGGCTTTGGCGACCGGCCCTTTGAAATGGGAAAGCACGTCGCTGTAATTGGTGCCGGGGATGTGATGGTGGACATTGCTCACTGGTTGATCCGCTATAAGAAGGTCGAGCGCGTTACGGCCATCGTCCGACGAGGTCCTGTGGAACGGAAGTACAATCCGAAAGAGATCCGTAGCATCTGTGCCAATATGGATCTAGAAGGGATCTGCGGGGAGTTCGAGCGCATCAAAGATCGTATGGCTAAGGTTGGACAGAATCATGATGAGGTTTTGAAAGGCTTTACTGGCGAGTTCACTAAGTGCGAGCCTCCGGTCTCGGAAACAAAAATGGGTTTCCGCTTCCTCGCTTCTCCAAAGCGTATTCTTGTGGACGAACACAATCGAGTTCGCGCGCTTGAGATGGAGGATAATCGGTTAGATCCCAAGGGGGAGGATACCGTTGCGGTCGGGTTGAAACAGTACTATGAATTTCCCTGTGATTCTGTCGTGTTTGCTGTTGGCGACAAAGTAGATGAGACCGTCGGTCTCCCGTACAAGAACGGCACGTTTATTACGAACCCCAACAAGACGGGTAACGATCCTGATGATGCCCTTTTTCAGGCCTACGATGATACAGCCGGGAAGATAATGGACGGTGTTTTTCTCGCTGGTTGGGCCAGGAAAGCCAGCGAAGGCCTTGTCGGTGTGGCCAAGCGTGATGGCGATTGGTGCGCAGAGGTTGTGGATCGCTATCTGGCTACCAAGAGCCTTGGAGGGGATGTCAGAACAGTACTGGATCAGTTACATTCTCTGCTCAGAAAACGACAGAGTCGTCCTGTTGATGTGAACGGGCTCCGGGCGCTTGAAGTGGCGGAGCGTTCATTCGCTGGGAAAACCGATTGTATCGGAGAGTTCAAATTTGCCGCGAATCAGGACATGCTCGCCTGTATCGAACAGGGGAAGGCGTCATAGCCGAGGCTGAAGACGTTATCCATGTCCCCATTTCAGCTTTCCCCGCAACACCTCAAAGTAGTGGCTCTCTGGAAAACGAATCAGTCTGGTGCGATAGTCTGAAGCGTGGATTACAGCCTTATCTCCCTGAACAATGGCGATCCCGACTTGGCCGTCGAGTGTCGCCATCGACCCTTCATCCTGACTCGTTAAGGTGACTTCAATCACCACATTGCTCGGTACGATGAGCGGACGATGGGTTAAGGTATGTGGACAAATCGGTGTCAAGATTAGGGCTTGCACGCCAGGATTTATGATGGGACCCCCAACAGAGAGTGAGTAGGCGGTGGATCCTGTGGGTGTTCCAATGATGAGGCCGTCCCCTCTCAGGTTCGTGACGAATTGACCGTCGATCGCAATTTGCAGGTCGATCATGCGGGCGAGGGTGCCTTTGCTGATTACGACATCATTAAGTACAACCCCTCTGGCAACTGCTTCTCCATGGCGATGAATATGCGTTGCCAACATAAGTCGCTCATCTAGGATGCAATCGTTGGCAAATACTCGGTCCAGTGAGGGGTAGAGATTGTCCAGTCTGACTTCTGTCAAAAAACCAAGACCGCCCATGTTGACGCCGAGAATGGGAATGCTGCGTTCCGCTGCGAGGCGCGCCGCACTCAGGATGGTCCCGTCTCCACCTAGCACCACGAGAACGTCTGCCTTCTCAGCCAGTTGAGTTTTCGGCATGCCACCTGGTTCATTCAGTAATGCCGCAGAGGTAGTGTCGAGCAGCACTTCGATGCTGCGGGCACGGAGCCAG
The DNA here is from genome assembly GCA_019636815.1 of Nitrospira sp. Lineage (GTDB taxonomy): Bacteria > Nitrospirota > Nitrospiria > Nitrospirales > Nitrospiraceae > Nitrospira_D. The sequence continues at coordinate 8,473 of JAHBWT010000096.1, read as the reverse complement.
GCTACCACCCCCAATAACGTACTTTTGACTTCCAGAAACTTTGGCTTGGTTAGAATCCCAATGCTTTTGCTTCTCATGGGTGTGCAATGTAATAGGCGGAGAAAAATGAGTGTGATTGTATCGAGATGTTTCTTTTTATGTCAATGAGAAGCCCATTCATCACGTCATCACGTGATGAATGAGGATCTCGGCACAACAGAAAAACATGCGCTGATATCGTTGTGTCACCGTCTCGTTCTCCGCTCAACCTTGACTCTCAAAGATACTGTGGTTAGAATTAGGTCAAGATTTTTCAAGGGTTTTGCTCTAGAGCGGCCAAGAGGTGCACTCACTAGGAGGAAGCAGGATGTTCGAACGATTTACTGACAAAGGTCGAAAAATCATCATCCTTGCGCGGGAAGAAGCCGAACGTCATCAAAACGATTATCTCGGTACCGAGCATCTGGTCTTGGCGATCCTCCGTGAGTCCGATGGGATTGCGCTGATGATTTTAAAAAAGATGGGGCTTTCCACAGAGCAAATCCGGCTGGAAATCGAACGGAATCTGCCTGGTGGGGGAACCACGATGACATTTGGGGAAATCCCTTTTAGTCCCCGAGTCAAGAAGGTTATCGAGTACGGAGTCGAGGAAGCCAGGTTACTGGGCCACAATCATATCGGCAGCGAGCATCTTCTCCTTGGCCTTCTTCGTGAAGAGGAAGGAATCGGGGGGAAAATCCTTCGGAGCTTGGGTGCAAATCTTCTCACGGCACGGCAATTGACCGTGACGTTTTTGCGAAAGTCCGCGCCACGGGAGAGGGATCGAAAAAGCAATACGCCGGCGCTTGACGAATTCGGTCGGGACCTGACGCAGTTGGCGCAAGAGGGGCAACTGGATCCGGTGATCGGACGGGCCGATGAAATTGAGCGCGTCCTCCAGATTCTGAGTCGAAGAAGCAAAAACAATCCGGTGCTGATTGGTGAATCCGGTGTCGGGAAGACAGCGATCGTGGAAGGACTCGCTCAACGGATCATTCAATCTGAAGTTCCCGACAATCTGCTCTCTCGTCGGGTCATTGCCTTGGATCTCGGCTCTCTCGTTGCGGGGACCAAGTATCGCGGGCAGTTCGAAGAACGTCTCAAGGTTGTCATGAAGGAGATTGTTCAGGCTGGGAATATCATCATTTTCATTGATGAGCTTCATACGCTGGTTGGGGCTGGAGCTGCGGAGGGGTCCATCGATGCCTCTAACATGCTGAAACCTGCCCTCTCGCGGGGCGAGATTCAATGCATTGGGGCCACGACTTTGGACGAATACCGTAAGCACATTGAAAAGGATGGAGCGTTGAAACGGCGATTCCAGCCGATTTATGTTCAACCACCCAATCTCGACGAAACGATCCGTATTATTCAGGGCCTTCGGGATCGATATGAAGAACATCATGGAGTAGAAATCACGGAAGACGCCATTGTCGAGGCTGTGAAGCTGTCCGATCGGTATATTACCGATCGGTTCCTGCCAGACAAAGCCATTGATTTGATCGATGAAACCGGCTCGCGTGCCAAGCTCCAGACGTACGCCCTTCCGTCTGAATTAAAAGCGATGGAGCAGGAACTGAAGAAGGTGGCGCGAGAGAAGGAACTCTCGATCTCCATGCAGAACTTCGAGGAGGCTGTCCGGCATCGTGAGGAAGAAGAACGGTTGCGCAAGTTGCTCGATGAATCCAAACGAGAGTGGAAAAAGAATCAGGAAAAGAATAAGCCTGTGATCGGCAAAGAGGATGTCGCCTATGTGGTTTCTAAAATGACCGGGATTCCGCTCTTCAAATTGGAAGAAGAGGAATCGAACAAGCTCTTGCGAATGGAAGAGTTTCTGCACAAGCGAGTGGTTGGGCAAAATGAAGCAATTTCTGCGGTTGCTCGTGCCATCAGGCGATCTCGCGCAGGCCTGAAAGAGGCCAAAAAGCCGATCGGTTCGTTCATTTTCCTGGGGCCCACAGGTGTCGGAAAAACAGAATTGGCGAGAACGTTGGCGGAGTTTCTGTTCAACAGCGAAGACGCATTGATTCGTGTCGATATGTCAGAATACCAGGAAAAGTTTACGAGTTCTCGTCTATTCGGCGCGCCTCCCGGTTATGTTGGTTATGAAGAAGGAGGACAGTTGACTGAAAAAGTCCGTCGCCGGCCTTACTCAGTCGTATTGTTCGATGAGATTGAAAAGGCGCATCCCGACGTGTTTAACGTGTTGCTGCAAGTGTTGGATGACGGGGTGTTGACTGATAGTCTTGGGCGGAAGGTCGATTTTAAAAATACCGTCGTCATCATGACCTCCAACATTGGGACCAAGATGATTCAAAAGGGTGTGTCTCTTGGGTTCCAGAGTACGGAAGGAGAAGCTGCGCGGAGGAAAAAAGATGAGGTCCTCGGTGAGCTTCGGAAATCGTTCAGCCCGGAGTTTCTGAACCGAATCGATGAAATTGTGATTTTCCATCAGCTGGAGAAAGAACAGCTATATTGTATCTTGGATATTCTTCTCCGTGAATTGAACCTCCGTTTATTGGACAAGGGCATTGAGATTGAGGTTGATGACGAGGTCAAACAATGGTTGATTCAGGAAGGTTATGAGCCATTGTACGGAGCCAGACCAATGCGGCGAGCCATCCAACGTGCCATTGGGGACCCGCTCTCGGATGAGCTTATCAGAGGACGTTTTAAGGAAAGTCGGAAAGTAAAAGTGGTGCTTCGGGACGGAGCTCCAACATTTATTGAGCAGGAGGCGATGGCCGGAGTCTAGTGCCTTCGTAAGCGCCAGAGTTTCTATCTAATCGGATCGGCCTCTGCGGTGAACCGCCGCAGAGGCCGTTTCATTACTAGACTTGCGTCTGGGCCTGCATATAACGAATGGATTGTCCTTCTGATCAATTAGAATTTCCAGGTTCTGCCGGTCTGCATCCTGGGCTGGTTCTCGGTATCGAGTCCTCATGCGACGAAACGGCTGCGGCTGTAATTAACCATGAGGGAGCGGTGCTGTCTAACGTTGTTTCGTCTCAGGTCTCCATCCATGAAAAATTCGGCGGCATTGTCCCCGAGTTAGCGGCTCGAGCACATCTCGGTTTGATCGATCAGGTTGTGGCGCAGGCCTTGTTGCAGGCTCAAGTCTCGAAGTGTGAGCTTGGCGCGATCGCTGTGACTCAAGGACCAGGTCTTGCTGGGGCGCTGTTGGTCGGCATGAGCTACGCCAAGGCCCTGAGCTATGGATTGGGAATCCCTATTATCGGTGTCAATCATTTGCAAGGTCACATTGCTTCGGCGTGGCTTGCAAATCTAACGTTTCCGGTTCCGTGTATTGTCCTGGTTGTATCGGGAGGGCACACGCATCTCTATCGTCAGGAAATCGATGGGCGCTGTGTTCTGCTCGGGCGCACTCGTGATGATGCTGCCGGTGAAGCCTTCGATAAGGGTGCTCAGATGCTCGGTCTGGGCTATCCGGGGGGACCAGCCATCGATCGGGTCGCCCGCTCTGGCGATCCAGGCGCGATTGTATTCCCCCGATTTCGAGGAGGAAAATACAGCCTCGACTTCAGCTTCAGTGGGCTGAAAACATCCCTCCTATACAAATTGCGGGAAATAGTAGCTCCCCTGGCTCCAGATCAGGTCGCCAATTTGGCGGCTAGCTATCAGGAAGCGATCGTACAAGTCTTGGTTGCAAAGGCTTTTGGAGCGCTTGAGCAGGAGAAGCTGGCTGCCCTTGCAGTAGTGGGCGGTGTCTCCGCAAACTCACGGTTACGGGTGCTATTGAATGAGCGGGCAGCGCTGGCCCGCATTCGATTATCGATTCCACCGATCGAATACTGTACCGACAATGCTGCGATGATTGCTGCGGCAGGGCGTCAACTGCTCATGCGCGGAGAACGACCATCGATGGGTATGGATGTCAGGTCGATGGGTGACCCAACATCGAGCGTAATGGAACCTCATGGGCGTGAGAGTTCAGATTTCAAGAAGGAGGCAACCTATTTCTAACATTCGTGGTCAGATCACAGGACTTCGAGCGAGTCAGGTGGCGGCGGTTGAACGGCTTTTCCGGCGTCGAGTTCCAGTGGACAAGGTCGTTTCATCGGAACTGGCCAAAGTCATGGCGCAGCTCACCCTTGACATTCGTCGCCCTCTTGGGGTGTTGCTGACCAGACGAGGTCAGGTTCAAGAAGTGATCGTGGGGACAGAGTTGACTCTGTCTTCGACGACGATGACGCTATTTCGAGCGAGCGCTCGATCTCTTCGAGGATTACGTTTCATTCGCACCCAACTGCATGACCAACCGTTAAACCAGGAAGTGCTGACGGATCTTGCATTTTTGAGGCTCGATCTGATCGGCATCCTGTCCGTTGCAGAGGACGGTCGCGTAGGGAACATCTACATGGCTCATCTCCTGCCTCCTGGTTCCACCGGTCAATTGTTCAAGGTGCTCAAGTCAGTTTCCTTCCATACCCTCGCGATCTCATTCGATGAGTTTATTAAGGAGCTCGAGGCTCAGCTGCAGCTTGTCCGCGATCATCACGCGGTGAGCGACGGTAAGGAATCGGCCGTACTGGTGAGCGCTTCAGCCAAGAGCCGGGCCGAGCAAGAAGAACATTTAGTGGAATTGGCGGAACTCGCGACATCGGCCGGTGTGACGGTGATCGATCGTGTGGCGCAACGTACGGCGGATGGGCATCAGCGGTATCTTTTAGGAAGCGGGAAAATAAAGGAGGTGCTGATTCAGACGCTCCACCGAGGTGCGGACATGGTGATCTTTGATCAAACCTTGTCACCTGCTCAGCTCAGAGCGATTTCAGAGATGACGGATATTAAGGTCATCGACCGTACGCAACTGATTCTCGACATCTTTGCCCGGCGAGCCCATAGCCGTGAGGGTAAGGTGCAAGTAGAGCTGGCGCAGTTACGCTACCTGCTTCCGCGATTGTCAGGAAGCGGTAATCAATTGTCACGTCTGGGGGGTGGCATTGGGACTCGAGGCCCTGGCGAGACAAAGTTGGAAACCGATCGACGGAGGGTGCGGAATCGTATTACGCATTTGGAGCGAGAACTGGCTCAATTCGCACGGCATCAGGAACAACGGCGAGCTCGCCGAGGTCGGTACGGACTTCCCGTCGTGTCGCTTGTCGGCTATACAAACGCTGGCAAGTCCACGCTTCTCAACGTGCTGACAAAAAGTCATGTTGCCGTTCAAGACAGATTGTTTGAAACGCTCGACACGACGAGCCGACGCCTACGGTTTCCCGAGGATCGAGAGGTCATCATGACAGATACGGTCGGATTTATTCGGGATCTCCCGCAAGAATTAATTGGTGCCTTTCGGACTACACTTGATGAGTTGCGAGAAGCGGATCTTCTCCTTCACGTCGTCGATATCAACGCGAGAGATATCGAGATTCAGCTCGCAGCGGTCGTGGCTATTCTCCATGAGTTGCGACTTGGTTCCGTGCCGAGATGGCTTGTGTTCAACAAATGTGATCAGGCGCCACCACAGCAGGTCGAAGTGCTTTGCCGTCGGTTCGAAGCCATCGGGATTTCGGCGCTTCAGCCAACCACACTACGTCCGCTCCTTGCTCGATTGGAAACATACGTTAGATCTTTATCGGTCTCGGCCGATCGGACGTGCCAAGTGGCTGTACCGGACCACGAACTGGCACTTGGGTCTCGTCATTGACCACCGCACAATCAGCATGCTGTGAGTAAGTCAAAGCAAAACAAGATGCCTACAGCGCCGGACCGTTCCGCACAGATTGCAAGACGTCTGCTGCGTGCCATGCCTGTGGCAAGAGTGGAACTCAATTATCGGTCACCGTGGGAACTCTTGGTGGCAACCATTCTTTCAGCTCAGTGCACGGACCAGCGAGTCAACCAAGTGACACCGACACTATTCAAGCTATACGGCACGCCTGATGCGTTGGCAAGCGCAACGTCGGGCGAGCTACAGAAGCTCATCAGATCGACAGGGTTTTACAAAAGCAAGGCGAAAAACTTGATAGGCTGTGCTCATGCCGTTGTCACGCGATTCGGTGGCAAGGTGCCTGATACGATGGAAGAGCTTACCTCGATTCCTGGCGTCGGTCGAAAAACGGCCAATGTGCTGCTTGGAACGGCTTTTGGCAAGCCTGGGATTGTGGTCGATACGCATGTGAAGCGAGTGGCTAACCGGTTATCCATGACACGCTCAAGCAATCCCGAACAAGTTGAGCGTGATCTTCAATCTGTTTTCCCCGAAGCTCAGTGGACAGGTGTGTCCCAGCGGTTATTGCTGCATGGCCGCTATGTCTGCCTTGCCCGAAAGCCACGCTGTTCCCTGTGTCCGATTCACGATGTCTGCGAATGGGAAGGAAAAGTATCGTCATGATCACGAGTATGACGGGATTTGGTCGGCAACAAGCGGCATGGTCAGATGGGGCCGTTATGGTAGAGGTGAGATCGGTCAATCATCGCTTCCTGGAAACATCGATTCGACTGCCGAAAACCATGACGAGCTTGGAAGAGATCTTTAAGAAAACTATTCAGCAGCATTGTGCGCGTGGAAGAGTCGATCTGACAGTGATATTGCAGGGGAATCGGGGTAACATTCGCTCGCTCCAGCTTGACGCTGGTTTGGCAAAACAGTACCATGAAGCTCTTCGTACACTTCAACGCACGCTCAAGCTGAAAGGCTCCATTGACATCGGTATGATGGCAGGATTACGCGATCTCCTTGTGCTTTCCGAGCAACCGACCGACGATCGCAAGCTGACAAAATTGGTCGAGAAACTGGGACGTAAAGCCGTTCTTGATATGGCAAATATGCGAAAGAAAGAGGGAGCGCTTCTTGCGGATGATATCCGTGATCGACTGAAACGGTTACGGGAATCGAAAACGGAGGTGTCAGCACGTGCACCCATGGTTGCTCAAGAGGCCTTCGAACGTATGAAGGTGCGTATAGAGAAATTACTGGGTGACTCAATCCCGGACCTTCCTCGACTCAACCAAGAATTGGCTTTGTACGCTGATCGGTGTGACATTACAGAAGAATTGGTCAGATTAGATGCGCATATGATACAGTTTGACCGTACCATCCAACGTCTGGAGCCTGTCGGCAAGACGTTAGATTTTCTTCTTCAGGAGATGGGCCGGGAAGTCAACACGATTGGATCGAAAGCGAACGACGCAGGAATCACGGTGGAAGTCGTCCGAATGAAAGCCGAACTTGAGCGTCTGCGCGAACAGATGCAAAATGTCGAATGAGTAATGTGATGTCTGCAAATAGCCTTCCATCAACTCCGACGGAGAATCGTCAACCTCCAGCCCCTCGAGGAATCCTCTATATTGTTTCAGCTCCTTCTGGTGCGGGAAAGACGACCTTGTGCAAGCAGATCGTGACATCAGTGCCGGGGATTTGGCATTCGGTGTCTTTCACGACGAGAAGGCCACGCCCTGGAGAAGAACACGGACGCGACTACTTTTTTGTCGATGAGAAGGTATTTCAGGGGATGGTTGCGCGGAATGAGTTTTTGGAATATGCCCATGTTTATAATCACTGGTACGGGACTCCTAGGAAGCTGTTGATGGATAAAATGGAAGAGGGGGTTGATGTCTTGCTCGAAATTGATGTTCAAGGCGCACTCCAAATAAAGAAAGGTTTTGAGCATGCTGTCTACATCTTCATTTTACCTCCATCTTTGGACATCCTGCGGACTCGACTGGAGAATCGTGGTTCAGACTCTCGGGAAGAAATTACCCACAGATTGAGGAAGGTGAAAGAAGAAGTATGGTGTTTCCGAGAATACGACTACATCGTTCGTAATGATGAACTCACTCGGTCGTTTCATGATCTACAGAGTATTTTTCTAGCGGAACGTCTCAAGACCAAGCGGTTGGATATGCGTTGGTTTGAACAGGGTTTTATCCTCGACAAAAAGATGGAATCAGTAGAACGAGAACCATCAACCACTTCATAGCAGGGGGCAGGGTGAATTATGATCGATATGCTGAGCTTGTTGCCGCAATACACCGCCAATGAATTTGATTCTCGCCACCGTTTGGTGATCGTCGCATCACAACGCGCAAAACACCTGACTCAAGGGGCCAAACAGGCCGGGTCCTCTCGATTTACCAAGGAAACAACCATCGCTCTTGATGAGGTATTGAGGGGGTATTCAAGATACCTCACTGGCAAGGAGGCCCGCGATGCGATGAAGGAGGCCAAGCGAGGGAAGGAGGGTGAAACCGAGCGTATCGCGATGATGACGGGAGAAGATGCTCGCGAAATTAAGAAGGAACTCAGTGTCTACGTCGATGATACGGCACAACCCGTGGTGGCGCCGGCCGAGGAGTAGCGATTGGACGAAGCGCGATTGTGCAGACGCCTGTCGGGTAAGCGGATTGCCCTGGGGGTAACCGGCAGTATTGCTGCGTATAAAGCGGTCAGTTTGCTTCGAGCATTAAGAGATGAAGGGGCTGCCGTGTC
>JAHBWT010000095.1 GCA_019636815.1 Nitrospira sp. | reverse complement strand
CCAGCTTCTGTCGAACTATTTCATTGAAACGGTATTTATGCAACGGGCGTTGTCCACCCTCCTGTTCGATTTAATCAATGTAGTGGTGGGTGGGACGGTCGGTATGCTCTTGCTGATGGTGTACCATCCGTATTTCCTCATGTTCAATTTGCTTCTGATGGCGGGGTTTGCGATCACGTTTTTCGTCCTTTCGCGCGGAGCGTTGAAGACGACCCTCGACATGTCTCACGCGAAGTACGATGTCTTCCGGTGGGTCCAAGAGGTGGCGCAGAATTCGTTGCAATTCAAAGCAACCGACAGTCGTTCGTTTATCCTGCAGCGGACGAATGATCTGGTGAACCATTACGTCGAAGCTCGAAAAGCTCGGTTTCGCGTCCTTGTGCGTCAGTACATCGGTTCTGTGGGTGGGCAAGCAATCGCGCAAGCTGCCGCTCTTGGAATGTCCGGCTATCTCATGGCAATCGGCCAGTTGACCCTTGGCCAGCTCGTCGCCGTACAGGCGGTGGTTGGTGCGTTGGTCATCAATTTTGACACCCTCATCAAGAACATGGGATTCGTATACTACTTCTTCACGGCCCTCACTCACCTTAATACTGTCTTTAACCAAGAGCAAGATTATGTCTCCGTCGAATCACCGGTGGGAATGCCGAAGCATTTGACCCAGGGCGTCCGTGTCACCTGCAAAAACGTCAGTCTCATCCACGGAGGAGCATCCGTATTTGACGGCTTCAACCTGGATGTGGCGCCCGGTGAGAAGCTCGGTATTTACGCCAAAACCACAGGGGCTAAAACCGCTCTGGCCCGAGTGTTGGGGGGGCTTGAAACTCCGACCAATGGAGTCGTCCAGTACAACGGGGTCGATCTTCGTTACATGGATCCCGATGGCCTCAACCAAGTCCGCAGCGTCATGCTTGATTCCCAATTGACGTTGGTCGATGGAACGATCGAAGAAAACATCGTCATGGGACGTTCGTATATCACCTATGACGACCTCAACTGGGCCCTCCGCTTTACCGAACTCGAGGAAGATATCGAAGGCTTGCCACGCGGAGCAAAGTCAGACATCTCCTCGCTCGGAGAATCTATTTCACCGACGCACATCGTGCAGATCTTGCTGGCTCGTGCCATCCTAGGCCGTCCGCAAGTTCTCATATTCGATGGTCTGATTCACGCGCTCGAACCATCGTTAAGAGAAAGGGTGCTGCGTCGCCTGTGCTCGAAGGACGAAGCATGGTCGGTGATCTTTGTGTCGACGGATCCAAACCTGACGGATCATGCAGATCGTCGTATTATGCTGCACCATACCCATGCATAAAGAGCAACGGTTAAATTGGCCCATCAACACGGTAAATTTATGGAGGCTCCATGGCTAGCCTAGGTGGCGGTCTCGACAGAGGGGGAGAGCGTGCACTCGTAAAGAGGGGGGTCGGTTTGGAAGCGGTCGCGATCGAGCAGGGCTCAGCATTGGCAAAGTTGCCATGTTGGGAGAACGTCAAGCTTTCGGGTGGGATGTTCACGGCGTCGCGCGCCATCCTGACGATCCTTCTCGTCTTTCTGATCATCCTGGAGTTTGTGCCCTGGACACAGACGATCCAAGCGTCGGGGAGGGTTTCTGCCTATACGCCCTATGATCGTCCGCAACACATTGAATCTCGGATAACCGGCCGGATCAAGGCCTGGCATATTTACGAAGGAGTCCAGGTTAAAAAAGGTGACCTGGTCGGCGAACTCGAGGACTATGACCCGATCTATATGGCTCCCGAGATCCTTCCCCTTTTCGAACAACGGAAAGAAGCTTTGGAAAAGACACGCCAAGCTGCTCTGTCCAGAGCCGATCAGTTGAGCAAGCGGATCGGTGAAATGAAGAAACTGGTCCAGGCCGCCGTGCCTTCGGCCGAAGCCCGGGTGGTCGAGGCTGATAACCGAGTGCGTGAAGCGCAGCAGAAAGTCGAGCAACTCAAGATCGACGTCGATACGGCGCAACTCAACGTCGACCGACATCGACAATTGGTCAGAGACGGATTGGTCTCACAACGAGAACTCGAGTTGACGATTCAGACAGAAATCGGCGCCAAGGCCGGCCTTCAGGCGGCCCAAGCCAATCTATTGGCCGCTGAGCAATCCAGGTCGGCCCTGAACTTCGGTCGCGATCAGATTACGGCCGATGTGAATCAGCAACTCATCGACGCAATCGCATCTCGCGACGCCGCGGTTGCCGAAGCTGCCAAGGCGACGGAGCAGCTGGCGGAGATTGCGTACAAGCAACAGGGCGTTCAACAACGTATTGAAGCTGCCAAGCTGTATGCACCGATGGATGGGACCGTCGTCAAAATGGCCCGAGTCGGAATTAACGAGACTGTCAAGCAGGGAGAAGATCTGGTTACTATTTCTCCTCTCGCCAGCGATCCGGCCATTGAAATGGTGGCCGAAGGGTTGGATTCTCCATTATTGACCCCTGGCAGGAAAGTCAAGATCCTGTTTTTCGGAGTGCCGGCCATTCCGTTGCCAGCCTGGCCAGGACTGATGGCTGGGACTCGTACGGGCGTCATCAAGGTGGTTGACCAAATCGACGATGGAAATGGGAACTACCGGTTCTGGGTCGTTCCTGATCCTGATGACCCTCAGCCCTGGCCTGAGCAATCCCAAGTCAGACAAGGGACGAAAGTCCTGGGTTGGGTGATTATGAACCGTGTCCCACTCTGGTACGAACTGTGGCGACGATTTAACTTCTTCCCACCGGACTATATGGAGCGAGAACCAAGCATCTTTGAGATGTTTGCTCCAAGGTCGGCTGGGCAGGGAATTAAATAGCCGAATTGCGCCGCTCGAATGCTGCGGCGCACGAACTCACCTTCGGGAAGATGACTCAGGGGGTTTCTCCTGAGTCATCTTCATGTTTAGCTGGTGAGTACATACTGCTGAAAAGCGCATGTATCGAGCGTGATGCTCGGAACAAGGATTTATTTAGTCCTTTCCTCTTCATAGCCTTCTTTAGTTTCTGCCTGGGGTATTCTCCTTGACCCCATGAACAGACTCGATAAGGTGCCGCAGGTAGGCCTTAGGTGTGGTCGCGATTCCCAAGAAGAAGGAGGGAGAGTCCAGAATGGCCATGGTCAGACGAACGCGGAGTCCATCACCGCGCAAAGTTAGGCTAAAGATTCAGATCTCTAGACCGATGGTCGGCGTGCTCGGAGGAAGCAAATCGGATTTCCCTATCCTTGAAAAAGCCGGAGCGATACTGGCTCAACTCGGCATCCCTTACGAATTCCTAGTCGTGTCCGCTCATCGAACACCAGACCGTCTTTTTGAATACGCAACAAGTGCCCCGGTTCGTGGAATAAAAGTCATCATCGCCGGGGCCGGAGGAGCAGCTCATCTTCCTGGCATGTTGGCCGCCAAGACGCACCTGCCGGTGGTTGGAGTGCCTATTCCAACGGAAAACCTTCGTGGCCTCGATTCCTTACTGTCGATTGTTCAGATGCCCAAAGGCATTCCCGTTGCGACAGTTGCGATCGGTGGTGCCGAGAATGCCGGTCTCCTCGCCGCACAGATTCTCGCCTTGTGCGATCCCGATATAGCTGGACGCATTCAGCGCTATCGTGCCGATCAAACGGAGAGCATCCTAAATTCTCCAGAGGCCAAGGGAATCGCTGAGACGAGCCGCGACTGTGAACAATCGAATCCTTGAGCCCGGAGCAGTGCTTGGTGTGCTGGGTGGAGGACAGTTAGGTGCGATGTTTATCGCAGCCGCACGCCGAATGGGCTACCGTGGGGCAGTCTGGGATCCGGATCCTGAAGCCCCGGCGCATCAGACAGCCGTCCACTCTTTCACAACCCCTTTTTCAGACCCTGCCGGTCGCGAACAGTTCGCAAACATTGTCCAGGCCACGACTCTGGAATGGGAAAACGTTCCGGCAGAGCTGTGCGGGTGGTTGGAAGAGCGTTGTCCGATGAGGCCATCCAGTGTGGTCCTCCGTAGGCTCCAAGATCGGATTGCACAGAAACAATTCTTGTTGTCTCGACAACTCCCGGTCTCCTCCTTTGCCATTGTGGAATCTGCCCGCCAGCTGGTTTCCGCAGTCAACCGTCTTGGGTTTCCTGCCGTCTGTAAAACGGCGACGAGTGGGTATGACGGAAAAGGACAGTGGATCCTACGAACTCCATCCGATGTGAAGCAGCTGGAAACGATCCTAGGGCAAGCCGGGTCGGGACGGCGGTGGATTGTCGAACAGTTCATTGCATTTGCCAGAGAGCTCTCCGTTCTGGTGGTGCGGAATGAGGGTGGAGAGTTCCGAATATATCCTGTCGTCGAGAATCGGCATGAGCGGGGCATCTTGCGTGATACATGTGTGCCTGCGTCCGTCGATTGCGGTGTCGCTGAACGGGCAAAGGAGTTGGCCATGCATGCCATAGCGGCCTTAGAGGGCATTGGCGTATTCTGCGCAGAGTTCTTTCACACTGAAGACGGAAATCTGCTCATTAATGAGATCGCTCCACGCCCACATAATTCCGGTCACTACACATTGGATGTCTGCACGGTATCCCAATTTGAACAACAGGTGCGAGTGACCTGCGGTTTGCCTCTCGGAGAAACCAGACTCTTGAGTCCGGCCGTCATGGTGAATCTCATCGGTGAGGAGGTCAGATCTGTGCTGTCGGCGGAGGGTTCTTCCGCGCTCCACTCGACATCCGGAGCAGTACTCCATCTGTATGGCAAGCAGATGATTCGTCCAGGCAGAAAAATGGGCCATGTGACTTTCACAGGCTCACAGAAGGAGATGGTAACAGCTGCGGCTCAGCAGTTTATCAAAAACCTCGGAAGAGTAGATTAAATCGCCCCTAGACCCAAGCAAAGAAAAAGCCGCTGGCCTAACCACTCAGCGCCTGTCATCCCATGTCGATCGGGCCGGTGCAAAAAATCTCACGTCGCGCCGCTTGAACAATCCGATCAACGCCATGCCGGTGATAAATCCTCCGATATGAGCAAAGAAGGCGACGCCACCTCCGGTGGCTCCGACGCTCATTCCACCACTGATCAGCTGGGTGACAAACCACATGCCCAGCACGACGCCCGCAGGTACTCTGGTCATCCCGATACCCGGCAACAAAACCAGCACGTGAGCGCGTGGGAATAGCAATAGATAGGCGCCCAGCACTGCGGAAATCGCTCCGCTCGCACCAACCATCGGGATAGGAGAAAAAGGATCGGTAAGGGCATGACTCAGCGCAGCGAGAATGCCGGATAGGACATAAAAGACCACGAATTTCGCATGTCCCATCACGTCTTCAATGTTGTTGCCGAAAATCCAAAGATAGAGCATGTTCCCTAAGAGATGCATCCACCCTCCGTGAAGAAACATGCTCGTTATCAGTGTCAGAGTGGCGGGAAAGGCGGCTCGAGCCTCATCCGGAAGTGAGGCATGGCCAAAGATGACGGCTGGAATCGCGCCGTATTGAAAGGCAAAGACTTCAGCAGGTTCTTGGGGAAGACCTGCTTGATAGAGAAACACCGCCACACAGACGGCAATGAAGGTCATCGTGACGATGGGAGTCAGTTGGGTGGGATTATCGTCGTGGAGGGGAATCACGATGGTCCAAGGCTATGCATTGGGGGCGAGCACGCTGATGGGACGAGGTAATCTGGGATCGGCTGGAGGCGTCCCATCGTCCTGCAGAGGAACGGAAAATCCCGCCGCGTGGGTATGCCCTCCTCCGCCGAATGAGGCGGCGATGGTGCCGACATCCGTTCCATCGGCGCGGGAACGCATGCTGAAATAGCGACGACCATCGCGATCATGCCAGATCAAGCAAAAGGGGTGATGTGGCGAAAGTCGTTCGCCGATCTGGCTCGTCAGGATCGCGCTTTGCACAGAGGGAACAACGGTCCCTTGGAATTCCACCATTGTCGCCTGTACCGCAAGCTTGCCGACCAGCTCCTGTTCGTAGCGTAAGATTGCCCGGCCCTCTTGCTCGAGCGAGGTTTGTGTAAAGCGCTCCCACACAGTGAAATCGAACGGGTAGGAGGCGAGCGCTGCGTTGATCTCACGACTTCCCGGTAGGGCCCATGTCCAGAGGTCCTTGTCCTGAATGTATTGAAGCAACCATGGTGCGGTGGTGCCATGCGCCCACTCCCAACTCAACACGGCACCGGACTTTGTTTGATCGAAATAGGCGTTGGGAAAGCCTTTCAGGGTCCTCTCCGCCGTGATATGGTGGTCCAGAATCAAGAGTTCCTTGGTCTCGGAGGCCATGGCTTCCAAAATTGGTCGGCCATAGCTGAAATCGACAATGACGACCCGTCGATCTTTGAGGTCAGGGGGAGGAGGATGCCCGTGTTTGACGGAGACAAAGCTAGCGCTCGGAAATTTCTTCCAGAGCGCCCAGGCGGCTCCAAATCCATCGGAACAATCCGCATGGTACAGGACAACGTCAGGAGAACCATGAAATGGGGGAGCAGACGACACAGTGCTCATGATGGTGGGAGAGCATACCATGCTCAGGTCACCACGAAAAGGTGCCTTTCGAGTCTCGATCAGGAAGCGGATGCGATCAGAGCCCGTTCAGGTGAGCGATCAGTTGGCGCAGTCTACCGGCGCTGCGCCGGTTGAAGTTGAACACGAGTCTTGGTAGGTCGCGCAAGGCCGGTTCATCCAGTTCTTCGTCGAGGGGGCCGCGCAATTCAAATGTGCCATCCGAGAGCAGGTCTGAGAATTGCTCCCGGATCTGCTCAAGTTGTTCCAGAGAAATGGCTTGTTGGAGTCGCATCGCGAGCTGTCGTCCTACAAACCGGATGGAGTGGTATCGATGGTAGAAACGGCGGATGTGGCTCACCGCCGCTTCCGCAGAATCTGCGATGACAAAGAGATTCATATCTTCTTCATTGATCAGTTCCCGTTGTAACAATTGTCTCACCACGAATGCCGACCAATCATCCCAGTAGTCGCAACCAGGGGCCTGTAAGCAGATGATGGGCTGTGGATCACTCTTTCCAGTCTGGGCTAAGGTGAGAATCTCAAAACCCTCATCGTGTGTGCCAAAGCCGCCCGGGAAGAGCGCAATGGCGTTGGCTTCCTTTTGGAACATCAACTTTCGTGTGAAAAAATACTTGAAGGTGATCAGTTTCTGGTCATCGGCAATGGTCGAGTTCGGTCCTTGCTCAAACGGCAGCATGATATTGACGCCGAAGCTGTTCTCACGCCCCGCACCTTCTTGGGCGGCGCGCATGATGCCATCTGCCCCTCCGGTGATGACCATGAACCCCTCTTGCACAATGGCATGAGCGAACTGATGGGCTAGTCGATAGTTGGGGTCGTCCGATGGCGTCCGCGCCGAGCCAAAGATACTGACCTTCTGTCGATTACGATAGCCGTGAAAGACGCCGAATGCATGGCGCAACTCTTTGACGGCACGGTTGACGATCTTGATATCCAGGAGATCGAGATGTGCATCGTTGAGTTTCAACAACCCCGTCAGGAGTTCTCGCATCAAGGCAGCCTGCAAATCATCTTCCGGGCTGTCCAGGAGAGCGTTGATTTGATGAAGAATCTCGTCTCGCGACAAAACCGGACGAGATCTATTTTGCGATGTTTTTCCGGTTGTGTTCATGGTCGTCCTTGCGCTGAGTGGGGAAATTGTACCAGCGGATCGGAGGTTGGTCAAAGATTGATGGGATCCGGACCGCTTAAGGTGCGTCAAACGACTTTGGTAGATTAGCCAACACCCATGCTTTGATTCTGGACTGATCGGCGGGAGAGAGCTCGGTGAAATGGACTTCTATACCAGACGAGGACATATGAGAACGTGTTGCGTCCGAGACCTGCTCGACCTGGGCATTATTCAGGACCGTCCCTCGTATCGTCAACGGACTCATGGTTTCGGAGAGGGAAAAGCTCAGGACGACTCTTGTTCCTGGAAGGAGGAACGCCGCGGACGTCACGGACGCACCGGCATGACTGAGTCGGGTGACGGTAACCGGATGTTCAGAACCCACTGACTCCCCATCCATAATACTGAGGGTTGCTGCCATGTTCGTCACGCACCGTTTGGGCAAAAGCACAAGATCTCGCGCAGTCAGGACTCCGACCGGTTGCTCTTGTTTGGTAACGATCAGAATCGGCATTCCAGTGGTCATCATGAGGGTCGATGCGTCCTCCACGGCTCTATCGTATTCGATGAATTGGACCGGTCGGGTCATGATCGTACGGACTTCAATATCATCTGGCTCAAGCCCCTGAGCGACCACTTTCTTGACAATGTCGGTCGGTGTCATGAGTCCGAAACGAGACTCTGAATCTTTGACGAGGAGACAGGGCATCCGTTCACGCTCTAAGAGAGATGCGGCTTCGGTGACGGAGACATCTCCAGGAATCTGAACGACGCCGGGTGTCATCATGTGTGCAACCAGAGTAACCTGCCGATCCGTCTCGTTCTGCCGTTGATCGTTCTTGTACGACATTCCTCAGCCAGGTCCTTTTAAACAATTCGTTCACCTGGCCGCCGCAACGTATGCCAAGTATAGCAGAAGGTCTTGTGCGGCCATGAAGGGGTGAAAGCCTTGTCATTCAATAGCTTGGCGTCATACACTAGGAACAAGTTTCGACCGCCGGAAGGAGAAGGGGAATGACGGTTCGATGGACATATCATCGTGAGTTCATTCGTCGGCTCGAAGCGATTCCTACGCATGGACTAGGCCTTTCCGTCGACATCCATTCTCCTGCCATTGGGAACGTACGGCGAAGTCTTCAGGACCGTCACCTTCTACCCGGCTATCTGGAAGTGTTCCGTACGACCACGATCGCCTTGGAGAACGCTATGAAGGACGTAGGCGACGGGTTCCTAGCCTATCATGGTGAGGGGTTGTGGGTCACTCAACCTGGGGTGACGGAAACGAGGGCTTTTCAGCAGGCTTTCACCGAAACGGTTCAACATCTTCAGGTGTTACAGAGTGCCTGGTTGAATCACGAATGCGCGACGAAGTTCCTCGCCGGCCATTACTTTGGGACCTATCTGCCTCCCCTCTATACCCGATCAAGCGCAGACATTGTGAGCGAAAATATCAGACAGATCCAAAGTCTTCTCGATCAACAGTGTCAACTGGCAGATGGCAATACACCATTGTTGTTGCTTGAAATGCCGCCACTCACCTACTTTGTCGCCGGGACTCTGTCGCTTCCCTCCTTCTTTAGGATCGTCTGTGATCAGTCGACGTGTGGGCTGGTGTTGGATGTCGGTCACCTCTGGACGGTCTTTCGCTATTCGTGGGCACGTCGGACTCAGTCGCTCGCACAATTCGTGAGCACCTTTCTCGATGAGTTTCCTATGGAACGTGTGGTGGAGATCCATGTCGCGGGTCTTGACGTTCATGATCCGAGCGGAAGTCCCATCCCAATTCCGTCAAGCCATCCGAGCAAGGCGTCACTTCCTGCATGGATCGATGCACACGGGGCCCCTATTCCCCCTGTGTTATTCGAGATGCTCGATCAAATTTTGAGCCATCCGCAGCTCACGAACCTGAAAGGCCTCGCGTTGGAAGTGGACACGAAACCTGTTGAGATGATCGTTGAGGAGTTCGCCGAGTTCTCGCAACGCTACAATTCGGCCGTACCTCGGATATCGATGGCCAACAATAGCGCGTTCGGTACCGACGCTTCTTCATCACTTGAGGAGCATAGCGCAATGACGACCACGCAGGTTCTGAAGGATGCCTATGATCAATATGTCCGCGTACTAATTGGCAAGGCCGAACCAGTAGGGGAAGAATGGAAACAATCCTCGGCTTACGCAGAAGAGTTGGACCACTATCGAGCCGGGTATCTTCCACATGAGATTCTCCACTGGGGCGGTGAGTTGGAGGACATGTTTGTGGAATCGTATCGTCGGCTCAGAGAACGAGGAGTATCGCTTGAAGAATTTGTCACCTTCTGGTTTCGAGAACCACGACCGTCGTCGGGACCGTATGACTTCTTTTTGCTCAAGATCGAGCGTTTTGTCGAGTTTGTTCGCGAGGTCGCGCCTGACCTACAGAGCATGGTTGAACGAGAAGCTCGTGAGCTTCGACTCGCGTATCGATTGATCAACGAGCCTGCCGTTTCAGCGGAAGTAATGGTGAGATGAGTTTTTGGTGCAACCTTCCACGTCCGATCATCGGGCTGTCGCCGATGGATGGCGTCACTGATGCCTGCTTCCGGTCAGTGATCGCTCACCAGGGTAGACCGGACGTCACCTTTACGGAGTTTACCCACGTCCATGACGTCTGCCGTGGGCCTGAGATCCATCTGGAAACCCTCCTCTACAGCGAAGTTGAGCGCCCTATCGTCGCGCAGCTCTATGGAAGAGACCCGGATCTTTTCTATCAGTCGGCACATGTCGTATGCGAGCTGGGATTTGACGGGCTGGACATCAACATGGGTTGTCCTTCGAAGAGCGTTGCTGCCTCGGGATCGGGGGCCGGATTGATTCGCACTCCAGAATTGGCGCGCTCTATCATGCAGGCGACCAGGCGCGGCATCGACGATTGGGCAAGCGGACAAACCCTCGAACAAGTCGGATTTAAGCAGGCCCGAATTGACGCATTCCACCGGTTGAATCACCAGCGCAGGAACGTCACTCCAATCTCACGGAGGAAGCTGCCGCTCTCTGTGAAAACCAGGGTCGGCTATGAGGAAGTCGCGGTCGAAGCGTGGCTTGAGGTACTCCTGAAAGAACGACCGACGGTGATCTCTCTTCATGGGAGGACGCTCAAGCAGATGTATCGAGGATCGGCGGATTGGTCGGCCATCGCGCGAGCTGCCGCGATGGTGAGGGGATCAGGGACGCTCTTGCTGGGGAACGGCGATATTCAAAGCCCATGGGATATCATGTCACGTGTCCGTGAAACGGGAGTGGACGGCGTGTTAGTGGGGCGCGCCGCCCTGGGCGCGCCATGGTTCTTTCGCTCCAAGGAACAGGTCCGGCAGCTGGTGTGCGAATCGCTTGGGATCGGAGCAATCACAGACCTTGGCCTGGTGGTGCCGCAGGAAGAGCGGTTCGCCATTCTGGTGGACCATGCGCAACAGTTCCAGGCGCTCTTCGGTCAGAGACAATTTTATCGGATGCGGAAGCATTTGGGCTGGTACTGCAAGGGATTTCCGCATGCCGCCTCGCTTCGCGCGCAAATGGTGCGCGTCTCCTCGGTCGATGAGTTGAACCAGGTGCTCAATGACTTCCAGCGGCGGGTCACTGATCAGGAGAGGGAAGGGTTTTCCCACTGTGAGGCGATTGATGACACAGCCCTCTTGGCGTCCCGATGCCGCTAATCTTGGCTTCGAGTTCGCCACGCCGCCAAGAACTGTTGGCATTGTTGGGTCTGCCCTTCCACGTCATCCCACCCAATGTCCGTGAGCAACCGACGCTCGGGCTCTCACCGATCGAGCAGGTCAGACGATTCGCCCTTGAGAAGGCGCGAGCCGTGGCTGATCAGGAGCCACATGCATTGGTGATAGGGAGCGATACGGTCATCGAGCTTGATGGGCAGCTCCTGGGAAAACCGGCCGATCTGCCGGATGCATGTCCCATGCTCGCACGCTTGGCCGGTCGGTCACATCGGGTCCACACGGCTGTTGCTCTATGCCACCGTGGTCAGGGGATAGAGCTCGTCGAGATCGATACTGCGAACGTGGACATGAAACCCGATGTCGCGCATCTCTATGACCGGTATCTCGCGTCGCGAGAATCGTTGGGGAAAGCCGGAGCCTATGCGATTCAAGGGCTTGGCGGGGACTTAGTGGCACGCGTTGATGGCGACTATACCACCGTGGTGGGACTTCCGCTGAAACTCGTCGATCGTCTACTTCGGTCCGTTGCGTATCCCATTCCCGTGACCGTTGAAGACCTGTATCAGCGACGACCCTATGCGAACTGGAATCGCTTCGCCGTGTGATTGCAAAGCCCAGGTGGTTCCCCTACAATGCGCGCCAGTCATCTCGTTTCTCGCGTTCAGGATGTGGTGTTTGGCAGCGCAAGAGAGGAAAGGCATGACCCTTCGTAAGCAGATCGGACTGGTATTGGGGTTGATCGGGACTCTGTCGATCGGGAGCAACACTGCCTGGGCAATCGAGGTCAATCTGTCATTGGAAGACGCGCAGAAGGCGCTCGAAATCGGTCGAGTGCCGATGGAACGGGCCGACTCTCCGGAAGAGGTGAGGAAAGTCTTGCAGCAAGCGTCCGTAGAGAGTCGTGTCGGCGCCGACCCGGAGAAGGAACCTTGCGGAGCGAGCGCCATTCTTCGCACCAAACACTATCGACTGGAAGCCTTCGGTCGACAAGAGGCGGCAGAATCGAAGAAGCGAAAGATGGACGTGCGCATGCCCGAAGAGTTTATTCAGAAGGTCATGGACATGCCGAATATGGAGATTGAAGTGCAGCTGTGCGGCGATGATGAGTATTTTGCCGAAGGGGCTCTGATCGAGCTGCACCAGGGTTCGAAACGCATCAAGCCCGTCGATATCGGCAAGGCCGAACGGGGACGAAAGAACGACGGCACCGGTCCGGCCTACCGATCCCGATTCACCTCCATCTTCGCCTACGAACAGTTTGATCCCAATGTCACATCGGTGTTCGTCGTCAATCTGCAAGACGGACAAGAGATCAGAATTCCCGCCGAATTGTCGAAAGTGAAGTAAGTCCACTTATTTCTTGATCCTTTTGTATTTGAATCCACGGCACGGTAGGCAGATCAACGCTTGACGGCTGAGTCCATCCACGAGCGAGAACACCTGATTTCAGGTGAGTTCGGGCAAGCATACCGAGAGGCGAGGCGCGAGAAGAGTTGGCTGTCGGAGCGAAGCCTGAACACGTTGTTCCCCTTCTCCTTCATCCCCAGGTCTTCTTCCCTCGTTTCAGCAACGTCTTGAACAACCGTTTCATATCCCTTCGAATGTTCCGGCGTCGTTGGTGCTGCCGTTCGACCATCCGTCCGGCGACAAACCCGGCGCGGGTGCTGGTTGAGTACTTGAGGAACTGTCGGACATAGCGTTCGGCTTGGATGGCGTCCTGGTGGATCCCCAATAGACTTTGGACTGCCCGAGCCGCCTTTACGAAACGGACGGCAGGTTTGCCCACCGAGCCTTGTGCCAGTTCGGCTGCATAGCGTGCGCGTTTGGTCTTGATCCGGATTGTGTGAAGTTCGCTATCCGAGGGAGAGGCTTTCAGGCTCCTGATCGCTTTGCGCAGCTTCTTGAAAGCCTGCTTGGCGAGCTGCCCCACAGTCAATGGAGACTCTACGACTGGGGGTTCCTGCGCGGCTTGTTGAAGCCGTCTGATCAATTCAAGATACCGAGCGCTCGTAAGTTCACTTAGAATCAGCTGTTGCACGGCGTCGCGTTGAGATCGAAGGTGGGAGATGAATTGTTCCAATAGCGTGCGATCTCGCGCGTCCAATCCAATAGATTCCTCCATAAAATAGGCGATCTGAACATCGAGATCGCGGGCCGGCCCCAGTAGCTCACTTAGCCAATCGAGCTCCTGGTCCAACGATGTGACCCATTCGGGGAGAAGGATCGGACGAGCCGTACGGAACACCGCGCGTAAGCGCCTTACCGCGACGCGCATCTGATGTAGACTCTCGATCCCAGTTCCGAGTCTCGTGCCAGGATCATGAGCGAGGAGCCACCTGACGTGCTGTGCGAGTGCCCACTTCAAATGTTCAACTACCGGTGCCTTCCGGTCAGGCTGAGGCGCTGGGGAAGGAGTCTGCAAAGAAAGGGCACGAAAAAACTTAGGCCGTCCATCATGGTCGGACGCCCCGGCTTCGCGCATCTGTCGTTCAAGAGAACGAAGTGAGGCTTCATCCCCTCGCCGTTGTTCGATTTCCAGTTCGCGAAAGCGCTGGATGGACTGGCCGTCTTTCACCACAGACACCGTATCAAGGGCGATCTCAGCGACGGGAACTCGACCATGACGAATCAGCATGCCGCTCCGCCAGACTCGGAGGGTGACGGCCGGTATAAGTTTCTGATGCCCGAGATGCAGAGCGAGCAGGCGGCGCAGCGAGGCCGGTGGTTCGGACTGGTCGCCGGCCACCTCAACCTCCTGCCGATCGTCGCCCAACGGAATTTTGAGCTGCCACGTCTTTTTCCT
>JAHBWT010000094.1 GCA_019636815.1 Nitrospira sp. | reverse complement strand
ACGAACGAGATTACTCGAGTTGGAAACGATATTGCCAGGCAGGAGGATGCCCTGAGTCGTTATGAAGAACGACTCAGACGCCAATTCGCTGCGCTGGATGGACTGTTACGACAGCTCCAGGGGCAAAGTAGCTTCCTTCAATCACGGTTTTCGTCGAATCAATCACAAAACTAGGATAATCGGCTATGCTCACTCAGTACGCTCGCCAGTATGAACAGACTCAGGTCGTCACGTCCTCCGGTCTTCAGTTGATCGTGTTGCTCTATGACGGTGCGATTCAGTCGATTGAGATGGCCAGACGTGAGATGCAAGCCAAAAATGTTCGAGAGAAAGCACGACATCTTGGGCGAGCCATCGCCATCATCGGAGAGCTGAACAGCGTCCTGGATTATGAGCAGGGCGGAGACATCGCGAGATCACTGCGGAGATTATACGACTATATGATGGCGGAGCTTGTCGAAGTCAACGCTCGGAACAATGAGCGGAAGCTGGATGGTCCTCTCCGCTGCCTCACGACGTTGCGTGAAGCGTGGCGCGAAGTCGCCGCGCAGCAGCAGCCTCGGATGGTGGGAGCGCGATGAATACCACGAGGGCTGACCATGAACCTGAGATCGCGCGGCTCACGAAGACCGCCGTTGAGGCTGCCCGGTCTGGACAGTGGGATATTGTCATCCAATGCTATCGAGACCGAGGGATTCTGTTGGAAACGACGGGGGGAGCGGCCGATCAAGGGGAAGATTTGCTCAAGTTGGATCGCCAGGTCCGCGACCATGCGCAAACCGCACAGGTCCTGCTGGCGTCGCTGTTAGACGAAGCAGCGTCGACAAGACAACGATTGCAAGGACTACGACAACGACTCAGTGTGCCTGCGTCGGCATCCGAGGCGATCTCTGTGGAAGCCTAGTCGAACGAGGAGCGGGTGATGGCTGGCGACGAGCTTCTCCAAGTCGATCTACAACGAGATCGGGTTCGCGACGCGCTGTCGTCGATCGGACGGCAACTCGAATCGCTCCATCAGCTGCTTGCCGCGGTCGCCGCATGCTCGGATGAACACGAGATAGCCAAGACTCTTGCGGGACGATTGTGCACTGTGATTCCTGCCGATGTCATTGGAATTGCTCGGTCACACCGTGAACACGTCAGGGTCTGGTCGAGTGATCAGAGCCGAGAAACGGGGGCGCGTATCCGTCGCTACCTTCTTCGACGGCTCGGTCATCTGCCTCCTGACGTTCTCCGACCATCGATTCCGTTGCGACTGGTTCGTCCAAGACATCTCTCGCTCGTTGCAAGGTCGGCCTGTTTCTCGCCGAAGCTCAATGAGAGACCGACGAATAGTTACGAAGTGCAGTTGTCCACGGGGCCGGAGGAGATAGGGATATTCCTGGTTCAAAAGCAAGGAGACGAGCCCTACACGGAATGGGAAACGCAAACCCTTCACATCATTGGCACAGTTCTGGCTGTCTCCCTCAGGAATGCGGAGGCGTGTCGACTCAGGCGAGACATCGACCTTCGGGATCCCGTGACCGAGATGCTCAATACACAGGCATTGGACGACGCCTTGGCCCGTGAATTGAGAGTCGGGCTCCGCTACGGGGTGTCGGCCTGTTTGTTGGTGATCGGGCTCGATTATTTCAGAACGGTCAATGATCGCCTCGGCCACGAATCTGGAGATCATGTGCTCCGAACGGCAGCCGATGTGATACGCGAGACCGTGCGCGACACTGATCTCGTGGGGCGATGCGGAGGCGACACATTCGGAGTGGCGCTCCCGCATACTGAGAGGCGGCAGGCGCGTAATCTTGCGGAGCGATTGCGCGAGCGTATTGAGCGACACCTGTTTGTTGGTCAATCAGGACGGGTCCGTACGACGGCGAGCATCGGCCTAGCTGCCGTTCCGGACATTGGCGTCAGTTCAATCTTGGATTGGAAGACGATCGCTGGTTCTGCGTTGAAGGAAGCAAAGACTCAGGGTCGGAACTGCGTAGCGGTCCATGCTCCACAGCCACCGGCGCTGGCCTGTGCCGTGACGCCGAGTCTGGCTGCATAACGTCGAGCTCAAGAGGATCATGACTTCATCCAGCACGACACCATCGGTTACGCCGGCTCAAACGTCACAGGACGACCGGCGTGAATGGATCCGAATCGACGATCGCCTATTGATGGAGTATCGGGTGCTGACTGAGTCCGGAAGCGCCCCTGCAATAGAAGGGGGACATGCAACCGCGGAGTCTGTTTCTGAAACGGTGACGAAACCGACAGCTGAACTTCTCGCTCGCTCAGGCGAGTCGTTGATGGGCTCACCGCTGTTGCCATGGATTATGAAAGTGGATTATCTCCTCGAAGTCATTCTGAAAGCCCTCGCGGCCAGCCAGCCGTCGACCGTCTCGATGGCCATGCCGATGGATGTCAATCTGAGCGGGGGAGGAGTGGGATTCGCGGTCAACCGTGAGCTTGCCACTGGTGATCAGCTTGCGCTGAAGCTGTTTCTTCCTCCGTTTATTCCGATCCAGACTACTGTCAGGGTCATCCGATCGGTGCCGCAGACAAATGGCCATGGGTTCACGATCGCCACAGAGTTTGTCGACCTCAAACCCGATGACCAAGAGCACTTGATTCGCCATATTCTTCAGACACAGGCTGAACGATTGCGAGCCAGACGGAACCATACCGGTTAGGGGACAAATAGATCGAGAGGGTATCGCTGATGTCACTGAAGCTATCATCCGATGTCGGTAGGTGTAGGAGAGGCGGCGTACAGGGTGTGTGTCAGCGAAGATTTCCGGTGAGATCATGAGCATACTCGATATCCCAGATATCATCGGCAGTATTGACAAAAAGATCGACGACCATCGGATCGTCAATGCAAGAATAACGAGTGAAATCACCATTCTTTCCTTAAACGCCACTATAGAAGCGGCCAGAGCCGGTGACGCCGGTCGAGGGTTTGCCGTGGTCGCCTCCGAGGTCAAAAACCTGGCGGCGCAAGCCGCCGACGCGTCCAAAGAACTGGGGAACATCCTGGCCGAGACGAGTGAATTGGAGCGGCGGTTTACTGAAAAAGAGTGCCAGCGCCTGTCGGAGATGGCGCAGACTCTCGTGCAGTTGATCGTACGCAATTTATACGAACGCACCGCAGATGTTCGTTGGTGGGCGACGGATGAAGCGTTAGTCCGCAGCTTGGAATCGCCGGACCGGTCCTCCCTCCGACATGCCGCCGAAAGGCTCGGAGTGATCAATCAATTTTATTCCGTCTATCTCAATCTTGTTTTAGTCGGTACCGATGGAACAATCGTGGCCTGTTCTCAGCCGGATAAGTTTCCCAAGGTCACCGGCGCCAACGGCTCGAAATTACCGTGGTTTCAGAAAGCCATGGCGACGACGCGCGGAGATCAGTACGTCGTCGACGATATTTTTCATGACCCGCTTCACGACCAAAAATTGGTCGCCGTGTACGCGGCCGCCGTTCGGAAGGATGGGCGAGCGGACGGAAAAATCATCGGTGTTCTGGGAGGCGTGTTCGATTGGGAGCTTCAATCGCGAACCATTGTTCAGAAAGAGGCCTCCATCTCCGAGGGCGAATGGAAGCGCACCCGTGTGATGTTGCTCGATAAAGGACTCCGTATCATCGCCGCCTCCGACAATCGCGGAATACTACAGTCGTTCGCGCTCGACCATCAAGGACGGCAGCGAGGATATTATGTCAACGGTGCTCATGAGGTGACCGCCTATGCCAGAACCATCGGATACCAAGAATACGACGGTCTTGGGTGGTACGGCGCCATCGTACAAAAGCTTCGGTAACACGGTGAGGTCCGGTACGGCGAGAGGAGTTGGTTTCTGTCGAGCTCAAGGAATTGCCGGCTGCGTATAACCACCGACGAGAGACACGCGAAGAGCGCCCTCCGGCTGTGAGATCGAATTATGCACCGTTTGTGGCCTTTCCGACTCCTCCTTTCTTGAGGTAATTGAGACAATTTTCGCCATTGAGATCTGTTCCTGCTCATTCAGGCTGAATAACCGCCTTTTCCGATGTCCAGCCGAGAAACCTGACTGGACCGTACGAATCCAGGTGTAGTGGATAAAAACGAAACCCCAGATCCGTGATCTGAGCATCGCACCGACTCAAGTTTTAAAAGCGGTGCGCCGATACTTCAGGTGTCATGAATAATGATGGTTCGACAGCATCGGCGACCATGTCGGATGGAGTCTCCGCACAGGACGGAGAAATCTTGACTGTGGTGGAGGTGGCGCGATTTCTCCGAGTGCCAAAATCGACCGTCTATAAGCTGGCGCGCGTCGGCGAGCTGCCGGCTTCCAAAATCGGAAAGCATTGGCGTTTTCTCCGCCGCGACATTCATGACTGGATGCACAGTCGATCTGGCAAAACCAGAGAGCTATGACCGGCTCTCCTGTTGATCGACAGAATCATGGGCTCTTTCATTCCTCGACTCGCCCGGTGTTCAAAAAATGAGCGGTCGGCATACTCCTGCCGGTACCGCCATTCTCCAAGCGGGCCTACTTCCGCGCAAGCTGGTTGTTTCATTTCCAGGCCGAAATACCGAGCATGTCGCTGCTCTCGCCGACTCAGGTCCTTCGGCGCATGTGCCGATATGTAGCGAGACGGTGCGGCATCACCGAGACGCCCACGCAACACAGTGTTGATAGTCGGTCTGCGGGTGTCTCAGGGGCGAGCCGGAGAGAAGAAGGAGGTATCATGCCAGCCGATCCCAACATGAAGATTCTCGTGGTCGATGACATGGTCACGATGAGAAGAATCCTGAAGAACATTCTCAAGCAACTCGGATTTGCCAATATCGATGAGGCCGAAAATGGGCAGGAAGCACTGCAAAAACTGCGTGGCGATACGTACGGATTTGTCGTTTCCGACTGGAATATGCCGGTCATGACAGGCATCGACATGCTGCGTGCGATCAGGGCGGACGAGAAGCTCAAAGCCATTCCTGTGTTGATGGTGACGGCTGAAGCGCAACAAAGCAACTTAGTGGAGGCCGTGCAGGCTGGGGTGAGTAACTACATCGTCAAGCCCTTTACGGCGGAAACCATGCAGGACAAAGTCGGAAAAATTTTCAAGTAGGCCATGGTTCGGCAGTCGACCATCCACATCAGCACCGCTGGAGGGAGCGTGCAACAAACAGAACACAAACTATACGAAGAAATGGGCGAGTTGGCTCGTTATGTCGAGCGGGCAATGAAGACGATCTTACAGGCTGGTCCTCAGATCTTGTCCGTCGGCTCACAACTGCCGACGGCCTCTGGTCATCTCAGCGATTTGAACAAAATGACCGAAGAGGGGACGCTCGAAGTCATGCGTTTGACGGAAATGATTCAAGACAACCGGAATAGAATCGCAACGGATCTGTCCGCGGTCGTGGAAATGATGCAGGCCGGTGACCATGCGAAGCTTGCGGAGCGCCTTGAGAACGTGAAGGCCGTGATGGTGGAGGACGGAAAGCACCTCACGGAAATCATGACTTCCCTGTCTTTTCAAGATTTGGTCGCTCAGCGCGTCAAAAAGTTGGTGACGATTCTCGGTGAGGTGCAAGACAGGCTCATGGAGCTCGTCGTTGTGTTTGGTCTTCAACAGGATGGTGAGAAGACAGCTATGCAAAGCACGGCAGGGCAGCTGTTGAAACAACTTGAAGATTCCAAGACGACCGCGATGAAGCAACAAGTGGCCGATGATATCCTGGCTCAGTTCGGGTTCAAATGAGGCGTCTGCATAATGGATATTGCAACAATTCTCGGCGTGGTCATTGCGCTAGGATCGATCGCCGGAGGGCAGGCGCTGGAAGGCGGCCATCTGGGCTCGATCATACAGTTGACGGCCTTCATCATCGTGATCGGAGGGACCCTCGGCGCCATTTGCATTCAGAACCCGTTGCCCGTCGTCCTCAAAGCCGTCGGTGCTCTGTCTCTTACCATCTCTAGCCCTCACATTGACAATAAAGGAACGATCAAACTGATTCTCGATCTGGCGAACATCTCACGGAAGCAAGGTCTATTGGCACTCGAAGGAAAACTCAAAGAGATTAAAGATCCTTTTATGAAAAAAGGGATCCAGCTCATTGTCGACGGGACCGAACCAAAAGCCGTGATCGAAATCCTGGAAATCGAGGTCGAGCACCACGAGGAGCAAGGCATGATAGCGGCCAAGGTGTGGGAAGCTGCCGGTGGGTACGCCCCGACCGTCGGGATTCTCGGTGCGGTGCTTGGGTTGATCCATGTGATGGAGAATCTGGCCGATCCTTCGAAACTGGGGAGCGGTATCGCCGTGGCGTTTGTTGCGACCGTCTATGGGGTCGGAGCAGCCAATCTTTTCTTTTTGCCCATGGCAAATAAAATTAAGTTGAAGCTCAAGGAAGAAGCTGGATCCCGCAATCTCATGATTATGGGGCTGGCAGGGCTCGCGCAAGGCGAAAATCCTCGGCTCCTTCAAGAAAAATTGGAAGGAGTTCTTCCCTATAGCGAGCGGACGAAGGAGACGAAGAAGTGAAGCGTTGTTCGTGAAGCGTATACCGTTTCGAACTCGGACGCTTCATGCTTCACGGTCGAAAATGGCGAAACATAAGCACGAGGAACGTGAAAACCACGAACGCTGGTTGGTGTCATACGCCGATTTTATTACGCTGCTGTTTGCCTTTTTCGTCGTCATGTATTCGATTTCTTCCATCAATGAAGGAAAGTACCGGACCGTCAGCCAATCGATCAAGGCGGCGCTGAATCCGCTCGCCAACCAGTCAGGCGCGAACCAAGTCTTCAGCGTCGGTGAAGCCAAACTGGCCCAGCAGGGGCAAAATCCAACGGACGCCAAGGAAGTCACGCTTCGACACATCCGACGAATGGTCCAGGTCGTCAAGGATAAGAAAATGAAGGACTTCGTGGCGTTCGTCAGTATCGTGCAGACCGTCAATGGCGATATCGTGATCACCATCCCGGATCGGTTGCTGTTCAACAGCGGAGAGGCAGCGGTGCGTCCCGAAGCGCTGCCATTTCTTGAAGGTATTAGCGGGGCTCTTGTCGAGCTAAACCGACACACGAAAGTCGAGGGACATACGGATAACGTTCCAATCCGCACCGCGCAATTTGCGTCCAACTGGGAATTGTCGGCCGCTCGGGCGGTGATGGTCGTCAGAGTGTTGTCCGAACTCTACGGCGTGCCGGCCGACCACCTCGCCGCGGTGGGACATGCCGATACCAGGCCGGTGACGGGCAACCTACACCCGGAGCAGAGGGCCAAAAATCGTCGAGTCGAAATCATCGTCCTTGAGCACGCCCCGCCCCCTCCGATCCTTCAGGAGGGAGATGAATCGGAGATGTCCGGGCAATCGACGGCGGATGTGCCGCCCGGCGCATCACAGTCGATTCCCGAACTGCCAGACGCCGGTCGATTCCAAACACCGTAGGTTCCTAAGCGTATCTTCTCTTTTTCGTCGATCGAACCTCAAGTCTGGGCGGCAAACAGCCAACAGTATTTTGCAGTCATTGAGTGAGGAGGTCTCGCCAGCGATGACGGTGGAACCATCCGCCTCTTCTACACCCCAAGTCGAGGATCAGAGTCCCCGACACCTGGCTCCGACCGGCGATATCACTGTCTTCGAAGCGGCTGAGTTCAAAGATTCCTTGCGGAAGCTGTTCGCACACGAAGGCTTGGTTTCGATGGATCTTGGCGGTGTCGGACGAGTGGACACGGCGGCTATTCAATTGATGCTGGCAGCCAAAAAGGAGGGCCGTATGTTTGTCAGTGGTATCTCGAAGGACGTGCAAACCAAACTGGCTCAACTGGGGTTTACCGAGTCGCTCAGCGAGTGAGACGCTCGGCAAGGGGCTCCTATCATGTACGTTCTGCAGCGGGCCAATGGGAGAGATACATGCCGTGACCGATGGATGGACCCCCATCGTCGCGTCTTGCGGCGCTTGGCGGAGCAGTCGTGAAACGTAACTATGAATTCTCATGAAACCGACGACGGAACGTCCGGGCAGGCTACGACCGGTGACGGAGTGACGTTCGGCATGCTTCAAGAACATCAGCGAGCATGGGAAGACTTCGCTGCCGGCGCGGTGCACATCATCCCGGCGTTGAAGGCGCAAATGGTCGCCGTGACCAACGAGACCGAGCGAGCGGCGATGGAGTTGCTGGTGCAACTTCGGATTCTGTCCTCTGCTGATGGGACGGTTTCGTCTAGAGACAAATCGATCAGTGCATCCAAGGTCGTAATGGCGGTTCAGTTTCAGGATGCGACGCGTCAAAAGTTAGAACATGTCTGCTTGGCATTGGATCAGCTGCAGCGACACCTTCACGCGTTGTTGAAAGGTCCGCGGGACGAATGCGCCAAGAAAGAGATCGCTGTCCTGCGGCGGGTCGAGCACGTGTACACCAGGGAAGAGGAACGCCGCCTGCACGAGGCGGCGATACGACCGGACTATGAAGAGCCGGTCCCGACTGACGTATCGGGGCAGGAAGCCGATTCAGTCACGCTTTTTTAGAGGGTCGATTGAGGGCATGTGGGGTCATGCGACACACTGACGTCGAAGGGTCAAGATGAGCAAGACCGTACTGATTGTCGACGATTCTCCCACGATGCGGCAGATCGTGGCCTTTACTCTGACGAACGCCGGTTTCACGGTGATCGAGGCCGAGCACGGGAAGGATGCGGTGAGTAAGATTGCCAAGGGTCCGAAGATGGACATCGTCGTCACGGACCTCAACATGCCGGAAATGGACGGCATCACGCTCATCAAGGAATTGCGGAGATTGAGCGCGTTCAAATTTACCCCCATTCTCATGCTGACGACGGAGTCGGCGGTGGAGAAGAAACAAGCCGGGAAGGAAGCCGGAGCGACGGGATGGATCGTGAAACCGTTCAACCCGGAAGTCCTGCTCAAAACGATCGCCAAGGTGCTGCCGATGTAACGGACGGCCGCCGACTGCCACACATCCATCGAACGGCGACATTGTGTAATGCATGGCGGATAACGCCAGAGACAGAATGAGATGAGAATGGACAACGAGGATTTCTCCCAATTTCAGGACGCTTTCTTTGAGGAGGCAGCCGAACACCTTGCTGTCGTCGAAGAAGGCTTGTTGGAACTGGAACGACATCCGGAGGATCGGGACCTTCTCAACAAGATCTTTCGTTCGGCCCATTCGATCAAAGGCGCGAGCGGCATGTTCGGCTTTAATGCCGTCGCACAGTTTACACACAAGATGGAGACCTTGCTCGATTCGTTGAGGAACGGGCAGAAGGCGGTCTCCCCATCCGTTGCAGACCTCCTCTTACGATCAACCGATTGCGTGAAAACGTTGATCCAATCGGCGAAGACGCGGGCGGCAGTCGACGAAGAGACAGTCCAACGACTGACGGCAGAGCTGGCTGCGGCAAACGCTTCGGACTCGCAGCCATCGGCGGTGAGCACGAACGATACGGCGGTGCAGCCTGTTTCGGCCGGGAACTGCAGTGGAGATCGGGTATACGCCATCACATGGACGCCGCCTGAGTGGCTGTTTCTGCGGGGTCTCGATCCGCTGCAGACGTTCAAGGAATTGCGAAGCCTTGGCGACCTGACCGGAGTCACGATGGATACATCCCGGCTGCCGGATCTCGCCGATCTTGACCCGGAGAAATGCTACCTGTCCTGGACTATGCAACTGACAACCGGCAAGGATCTGAAGGCCATCGAATCTGTCTTCGAATTCGTCCGTGAAGACAGCAAGCTGTCGATCGCGCTGGTTACGAGCAAGGGTGAGAGCGAGCACGCGCAGAAACGGGCGGCTGCGACATCAACCGCTGCGTTCGACACGGAAACCATCAAGCCGCTAGGGCAAATCCTGGTTGAAGACGGCCTCGTATCTCCCGCCGATCTTGACCGTGCACTGGCACAACAAAAGCGGGTCGGCCAAATCCTTGTCGAGCAGAAGGCGGTTACGTCGCAGCAAGTGGAGGAGGCGCTGCAGAAACAGAGGCAGCAGGAGGCCGTGCCTCTATCGAAGAAGACCGATACGGCCTCGATCCGAGTCGATACGGCGAAGATCGACAAGCTCATTAATCTGGTGGGCGAGCTTGTTATTACTCAGTCCATGTTGAGCGATTTAGGGTCGCGATTCGAGATGCGGCAATTGCCGGTGTTGCTGGAGCGGATGGTGGAACTGGAACGAAACACTCGAGAAATCCAAGAACGCGTCATGAGTATCCGCATGGTACCGATCGGCACTGCGTTCGCCAGGTTTCCTCGGCTGGTCCGGGACCTCTCAGCCAAAGTGGGCAAGAAGATCCAACTCGTCCTATCCGGAGAAGAGACAGAATTGGACAAGACCGTCATCGAGTCTATTGGCGACCCGCTTACGCATCTGGTTCGGAACTCCGCGGACCATGGGATCGAGCCGCCGGAAGAGCGCCTCGACAACAACAAGCCCGAGGTTGGAACCATCCGACTCAATGCCTTCCACGAAGGCGGCAACATCTGCATTACGGTAGAGGACGATGGGCGTGGATTGAATCGCGACAGGATTTTGGCGAAGGCGGTCAAGCACGGCGTGATCGGCGAGAACGACAAACTGACGGATGATCAAATTTGGTCGTTGATCTTCAAGCCAGGATTTTCCACGGCGGAGAAAGTGACGGACGTATCGGGTCGGGGTGTGGGAATGGACGTCGTGAAGCGGAATATTGAAAATCTGCGAGGGACCGTGAGCATTAAGACCGTAACGGGGAGAGGCACCACGTTCACGCTCAAGCTCCCACTTACGTTGGCGATCATTGACGGCATGACGGTGCGAGTGGGCAAGGAAACCTATATCGTGCCGCTGCTTTCCATTCTGGAGTCGATCCAACCTAAAGCAGAATTGGTCAAAACCGTAGTTGGTAAAGGCGAGCTCATTAATGTCCGGGGCACGTACATTCCGGTGGTGCGTTTGTATGAAGTTTTTGCGAGCGAGCCGGAATATACGGATCCCAAGGAGGCGATTCTTCTCGTATTAGAGACAGAAGAGGAGCACGTGGCGGTGATGGTGGATGAAATCCTAGGGCAGCAGCAGGTCGTCATCAAAAGCATGGAGCAGAACTTTCGAAAGGTTGAAGGTGTCGCCGGTGCCACGATCCTTGGCGACGGCACTGTAGGGTTCATCCTGGATGTGCGGGGCTTGATCGAAATCGCTCGACACGGGAATCCGGTTGCAGCCTGATCTTCTGCACGGTTTCCAAGGCGGTTCTCGGTGCCTCTTGATGAACCGAAGCAGCGGTGAGAAAGGAGTCCGCTATGGCAGGGGCAGTCATGGGCAAAGAAACCAAAGATCTTCATCAGCATGCGGGATTGAGCGCGGACGGAAGCCAGTTTCTGACATTCCGCCTCGGGGAAGAGCTGTACGGAGTCGACATTCTTCGTGTACAGGAAATCAAGGGGTACACCGCTGTGACCAAGATCCCCAATACTCCCCCTCATATCAAGGGCGTCTTAAATCTGCGGGGAACCATCGTGCCTGTCGTTGAACTACGGACCAAATTTGGCATGCCGACAATCGATTACACGGCGTTCACCGTCATTATCGTGGTGGTGGTGCAGGACAAAGTGATGGGTTTGGTTGTGGATGCCGTGTCGGACGTGTTGGACATTAAAATGAAAGATATTCAGCCTGCACCGGATTTTGGGGATAAGGTCGACGTGACGTTCTTAAATGGAATTGGGAAGTCCGGAAACAAGCTGGTATCGCTGCTGGACATCGACCGGTTGTTACTCGATCCAGACTCGAAAGATTCGCCGGTGGCGGATGCCGCGTGAGGGACGAGATCGAGTGCCGGTTCTGGCCAGGTGCCGGAGTTCGTCTTAGGAGGTCATATGCTGAACGCGTTCAAGAATCTCAACATCAAGCTGAAACTGCTCTGTGGGTTCGGGGTTACCGGACTGCTTCTCGTCGTCATCGGAGGCATGTCCATCGTGGGCATGAATCGGCTGAATGCGAACACGGAGTTTATCTATAAGACGAATCTGGTCGGGGTTACGGTCATGAGTGATCTGCGTGCGCAGATGCTGCGCAGAAGCAACCTCGTCGTGTGGCACATCTTGGCGAATGATGCGGCCACGATGGCCGAGCGTGAGAAAAGCATCGCGGAGCTCGACAAGGAAATAGGGGATCTTTTAGAGAAGTACGTCCCGCTCATCGTCATGGAACAGGAAAAGAAAGTATTTGAACAATTCAAAGCCGGAATACCTGAGTATATGGAAGCTCGTAGGAAAGTGTTGCAACTCAGTAGCAATTACAGCAAAGATGCCGCGGCAGAGGTTCAGAAGACCGAGCTGGCGGAGAAAATTAGCGCGCTCTACGAGGCGGTCGATT
The DNA here is from genome assembly GCA_019636815.1 of Nitrospira sp. GTDB lineage: Bacteria > Nitrospirota > Nitrospiria > Nitrospirales > Nitrospiraceae > Nitrospira_D. Next base: position 1,806 of record JAHBWT010000094.1, on the reverse strand, counting down.
GGTTGGTTGATGAAAATAAAAGACAAGCGGAGGAAAGCTATCAATCCGGCCATGATCTCAGGACGAGCCTAAATTGGGGCATGAGCATCTTGAACATCAGCGCGATCTTCATCGGTGCGTTCACCGTATGGTTCGTCTCCAAAGTGATCAGTAAGGACTTGCTGAACGTGCTTGACGCGGCACATAAACTCCAAGGCGGCCAGTTGACACACCGCTCGTCGGTTACGACACAGGATGAAATCGGGCAGTTGGCCAAGGCGTTCAATCAAATGGCCGACTCGCTCGAGAGTGCATCGGCCAAACAGGAACAGGCGCTGAAGGTTCAGGCGGCGGAGCTGAGCGGTGTTACGAACGCCATCGGGAGGGCGCAGGCCTGCATCGAATTCAATGTCGACGGGACGATCATTACAGCAAACGAGAACTTTCTCGGCTGTCTAGGATACAGCTTGCAGGAGATCACGGGCCAACACCATCGGATGTTCTGCGATCCGGCCTACGCCAGCAGCGCGGAGTATCCGGTGTTTTGGCAGAAGCTGAACCGCGGAGAGTTTGATGCGGGGCAGTACCAGCTGGTCGGCAAGGGCGGCAAGGAAATCTGGATTCAGGCTTCCTACAACCCGATCCTCGACGCCAACGGCAAAGTGTACAAGGTTGTGGAATTCGCGACGGACATCACCGCACAGAAACGCGCCCAAGTCGAGATGGAACATTTGGTGGCGGATGCGCAGGCGGTTCTGGGGAGACTCGCCACCAACGATTTGACCGAGGAAATGGCCGGTACGTATCAAGGGGAGTTGGACAAGATCAAGCTCAGCATCAATGCCGTGGTGCATAACCTGTCCTGTACGATCGCCACCGTGCATGAGACGGCGGAGAGCGTGTTGTCCGGTGCCGAGGAGATTACCAAGGGCAATGAGGATCTTTCGCAGCGGACCAGCGAACAGGCTTCGGCGTTGGAAGAGACCTCCGCGTCGATGGAAGAAATGACGAGCACGGTCAAGCAGAATGCCGATAACGCCAAGCAGGCCAATCAGCTGGCGGCGTCGGCCCGCGACACGGCGGATAAGGGCGGAGCGGTGACCAAACGGGCCGTCGACGCGATGGGAGAGATCAACAAGAGCAGCAAGAAGATCGCCGACATCATCACCGTGATCGACGAGATCGCCTTTCAGACCAACTTACTGGCGTTGAATGCGGCGGTCGAAGCCGCGCGGGCCGGCGAACACGGGCGTGGGTTTGCCGTAGTGGCGGCGGAAGTGCGCAATCTGGCGCAGCGCTCGGCGACGGCGGCCAAAGAAATCAAGGGGCTGATCAACGAATCGATTCAACGGGTCAATGACGGCTCGGAACTCGTCAATCAGTCCGGAAAAACGTTAGAGGAGATCGTCGGTTCCGTGAAGCGCGTCACGGATATTATCGCGGAGATCACGGCCGCATCGCAGGAACAGGCGAGTGGGATCGATCAGGTGAACAAGGCCATCATGCAGATGGATGAAACGACTCAGCAGAACGCTGCCCTCGTGGAAGAAACCACCAGCGCCAGCCAGAGCATGAAGGAACAGATCAAAGGGCTGCTCCAGCAGATCAAGGTCTTCAAGGTCAAGGAGAGGGGTGGTGAGTCGCCAGTGAGACACGCAGCCGTTATGAATCGCAGCCTGTCCGACTCGGTCGTGAGACCTTCGACGGCCTCTGCTGTACCGAAACCTTCGCCGATTAAGCGGGAAGAAACAAAACCACTGGCCGGCGTCAGCTCCGGCAACGGGAAGGATCGCCGCAGTACCGGAGACGAATTCGAAGAATTCTAGC
>JAHBWT010000093.1 GCA_019636815.1 Nitrospira sp. | reverse complement strand
AGCACTGACGAATAGGCTCTACGCGAGTTGCAAGGCTCCGTGGTCGTCGCAATGGGTTCCATGAGTGAAGTGCAAATGACCGCCTACCAGATAATCGATATGGTCGCCGTGCGGCACGGCTTCGTGGCCGCAGCCGGCTCCGTGGCGGTGACTGGAATCGTGGCTGCCGCAGGCGTGGGACGGCGTGCAGGCAGCGGGGTTCTGACCGGTGACGTCGAGTCGATGCTCATCGACATGGTCGCCATGAGGGTGATGCAAGTGTCCGTCGTGGAGATAATCCGTGTGGCCTTCATGAAGAACCGCCCGATGGCCGCAGCCGGCGGTGTGCCGATGGGTATGCTCGTCATGAACCGCATGGTCGCTCATCTCATGACTCCTTGGTTGAAGATGGATGAGAAGCGTCGCATAAAATAAGCGTAAGGCCTAAATGGGTAAAGGTCAAGATGCAGGCACGAGAACGGGACAGTCCCGCGGTGGTTATCGCAGGCGGATGGGTGCTGGACCCCGGACGGTGCCACGCGCGGGCCGATGTGTGGATTCGAGACGGGCGCATCGTGGCCGTCGCCGCGCCGGGCGGCGCCTTTCTCGTCACCCTCGCCAATACCCACCAGCTCAAAGTCAGCCGCGCGCAGTCGCGTGTGCTGCGAAAGCAATTGCTGCGGCTGTAGGGAGCGCGGGATCAGCGCCTCCTGGCGGTCTCGCGACCAGCAGGCGCCACGTGGTGACAGGTGGATGGCGCATGGCGAATATGTTCGCCTTCGCCATTGTCATCTGGCTATAATGCTGTTCGGGTGTCAACCGCGAGCTTGCGGGGGACAGGTTTACGCGTAGGTCGGGCCGCCACGCATCGTTGAGGCGCCATGACTCTACCCGCTGACCCACAACCCGACCTGCCGCGAGTTCAGCGATTGACCGAGCGGGCGTTCGCCGCGCTCGAACGATTCCTCCACATTGAGGCCGTCAGCGGCGTTGTGCTGCTCGTCGCTGCCGCGGCCGCACTGATCTGGGCCAATTCCCCGCTGGCCCATAGGTATCACGCGCTCTGGCACACGCCGCTGTCCATTGGACTGGGCAGCTTCGTGTTCTCGCAATCGCTGCATTTCTGGATCAACGACGCGCTGATGACCGTGTTCTTCCTGGTCATCGGCATGGAAATCCGCAGGGAGATCCATGAGGGCGCGTTAAACAATCTCAGACAGGCAAGCCTGCCGATCGCGGCGGCCGTCGGCGGTGTCATGGTCCCGGCCATGCTCTATCTGGGGCTTAACGGCGATCCCGTGCGGCAGCACGGTTGGGCCGTGCCGACGGCGACCGACATCGCCTTCGCAGTTGGTATTCTCGCTCTCCTGGGTCGTTCGATTCCCGGTAATGTCCGCATCTTTCTGCTGGCGCTGGCCATCATCGATGACGTCATTGCCGTGCTCATCATCGCGCTGTTCTATTCGGGCGGACTCGACTACAGCGGTTTCGCGACGGCCGGTATAGGTATCCTGATGGTGCTGGCGCTTCAGCATATGGGCATCGGCTTGGCGTATGCCTATGTCGTCCCAGGAGCGATTCTCTGGATTGGCATGCTGATGACCGGCGCCCATCCTGCTTTAGCCGGTGTGGTGCTCGGCATGATGACGCCAGTAGTGCCAATGCGCATGCGCGAGCGGCCCTTGGATGTGCTCGCGCGCGCCGCGGACGAACTGGCAGCGCGGGAAAAATTAGAGCCTCTTGGCTTGGCGCAACCGCTCAGGCGGCTTCGCGTGGCCCAGCGTGAGCTGCTTCCTCCGGTAGTCCGGGTGCAATCGGCGCTGCATCCATGGGTCGCCTATGGCGTGATGCCCCTGTTCGCGTTGGCGAACGCCGGCATTAGCTTGGGAGGTATCGACCTATCTGCGGGCGGAGCGCAGTGGGTTATGGCTGGCGTCGTGGTGGCGCTGGCGGTCGGTAAGCCGCTAGGCATAGTGAGCGTGAGTTGGCTCATGGTGCGGCTGGGCTGGTGCCGCCTGCCACCCAACGTTTCATGGGGTGGCATCTGGCTCATCGGCCTGCTCGGCGGAATCGGATTCACGATGTCCATTTTCATCGCGCTGCTGGCCTTTGCGGATGAGAACCTGCTCGGCGCGGCCAAGCTGGGCGTGCTGTTGGGATCGCTGATCGCCGCTACGTCAGGCATGGTTTGGGGAATGGGCTACGTCAGAAGACATGTTAAGCAGAGTCAAGTGACGACGGCATCTCGGACGGCCGCTGTTCCCTGAGTTCTTCGCCCGCGGTTGGAAGCGGCTAGCGTGAACACAATGAACAGGCGGGCAGCGGTGTCACCTTTTTCAGGAGGAACCAGCACGTACAACCCGGTTGGGGGTCCACTGAAGGCGTCCGACAACGAAACGTGTCCTCGCTCTTCTTCCAAGAGCTGATCTTTATCGGGAGCTTGATTTGAACTTTCAATGCCGGCGAATTGTCCTAGGCGGGTCTCGGAGTAATCGCTTCGGCCAATTCCGTGAGGAGAGCGGCGGTTTCGTCCCAGCCGAGACAGGCATCGGTAATGGAGACGCCGCGAAGAAGTGCGGCGCCTTCTTTCCACGCTTGCCTGCCGGGATTGAGGTTGCTCTCGATCATCAAGCCCATGATGGTCTGGCGGCCTTCGCGAAACTGCCTCAGGCCATCATGAGCGACGTGGCCCTGGCGCGTGTGGTCTTTATGCGAATTATCATGCGAACAATCGATCATGATCGGACGGGCGATGCCTTCACCGGCGACCGCAGCTTCCGCTTTGGCGACATGTTCTGCTTCGTAGTTGGTCCGTCCGCCGCCGCCGCGCAGTACGATATGGCGGTCGGGATTGCCCATGGTTCTGATGATTGCGGTTTGGCCGTCGGCGTTGATCCCGACGAAGTGGTGTGGCGCGCGAGCGGAGATCATGGCATTGACGGCAACTTGCAGGCTGCCTTCGGTGCCGTTCTTGAAACCGACCGGCATGGATACCCCGCTGGCCATTTCTCGATGGGTTTGGCTCTCCGTTGTGCGCGCTCCGATGGCCGTCCAGCTGATCAGATCGGCGATGTACTGCGGACTGATCGTGTCCAGCAGTTCCGTCCCGCAGGGAAGGCCCATTTGATTGATCTTGAGGAGGATGGTTCTCGCCAACTCCATACCTGTCGCGATATCGCAGGTGCCATCAAGATGAGGGTCGTTGATGAGCCCCTTCCATCCAACAGTGGTTCTCGGCTTTTCAAAATAGGTCCGCATGACGATCAAGAAGCGATCACGCAAGGCATCGGCCACCGGCTTGAGCTTCGTGGCGTATTCGTAAGCAGCCTCCGGATCATGGATGGAACAGGGGCCTACGATGACCACCAGCCGGTCACGGTCCTGTCCATGGAGAATTCGACGGATCGCTTCTCGGGTTTCGACGACGAGTGCCGCCGCTTGATCGGTAATGGGCAGTGCGGTCTTGATGGCGCGCGGGGATGGCAACGCCTTGATTTCTATGACGTGCTGGTTGTCGATCGGTCGCGGCATGTTCCGGCTTATCTCTCCGACGATCGTATTTTCTGGGCGCCATACCGGTGGATTCGCACCGATGGGCGGGTGACTATAGACGATTCCTTCGGTAAATGTCTACTGGGTCGGTGAATCGATGGTGTGGAATGCTTTGCGGACGGGTTTGAAGCGAAGGGCGAGGAGATGTTTGACATGTTTCGGACCTCCATGCTAAGTACCCCTCCCCAATACGCTGGCGCATTCACTCTATTATAAACATGCGAATCCATGCAATGAGCAGCATCGTAACCGATCTCAGCCTGCTACGGGCCGTGCAACGAGGCGTCAGTCTCAGTCTCGTTCTGCTCTTACTGGTCCTCGCTCCCTTCGCCGTCGCGCAGGACGTGCACCACGAACTGGCGGCGGCCGATTCGGATGGTCACGAACATTCGGACACCGACATTTGTCAGTGGGTCCAGCACCATACCGCCGGCTCGGTCGATCTCGATGTTCCACGGTTGGCTGTTTGCCAGGTTGTCCGGCAGCAGGACCTTCCACCCGAATCCGTTCTGCTATCGGCCGCCCCCTCTCTTATCGGTCCTTCCCGCGCCCCTCCTCAAGTATAGCCGAGCCATTATACCGAGCGGTCAGGCCAGTGGTCAGGATGGTTGGTAGGCCATGCTGCCCATATATGCCTAATCCATTTATGCCTAATCCATTCGTTCCAGTTGATTAATCATCGGTTTGTGAGCTAGGAGGGGCATGATGTACCCAGTCGTAAGATGTGTGTTGGGCGCGTGGTTGGCGATAATCGCGATCGTGGCCGTTGGGGGGACGTTGTCCGTCCTTCAGGCGGAGGAAAACGAACAAATCCGGACGATCAAGGGAGTTGTCCAGAATCAGGACCTTCGGCGAGTGCCGCAGGCCGTTATTGAAGTGAAAAGTCAAGAAGGTGAAACGGTGTCGTCCGATATTTCGAACGATGCCGGTGAATTCAAGATTGCCGTCCCTGAGGGCGGCACCTACTCCGTCAGTGCCGTGCAGGAGACCTATCGGAGTGAATACGTCGTGGTGACGCTCGGCGACGAACCGCTGAAGCCCGTGACGCTGACGCTCTCCAAGACCAAAGAGGTGTCGCTCGAGGTCGTGTCGCCCTTGCCACCTATTCAGACCAAGGCATCGAGCGAGACCTATTCACTCAGCCGAAAGGAAATCGATATCCTTCCGAGGGGCAATAACAACGAGTTCCACGATATGTTAGTGACGATTCCGGGTGCGGCCTATGGGTCGTTGAAACAGGTCCATGTGAGGCAGGACCATGCGAATCTGCAGCTCAGGATCGATGGAGTTCCGATTCCCGATACGGTCTCGTCGACGTTTTCCGACGTGATTTCACCTCGAGCTTGGGAACGGGCCGATATCGTGCTGGGCGGGATGGAAGCGAATGTGGGGAACAAAACGGCCGCGCTCATCGACATTACGACGAAGAGCGGCACGAAACCGGGATTCGGGTCGGTCCAAATGTTCGGCGGCTCGAACAAAACGATCAATCCTTCATTCGAGTATGGCGGCACGATCGGAGAGAAGTTTCGCTATTACTTCTTGAACAGCCATACGGCGACGAATCGAGGGATTGAGCCGCCGACCGTTGGGCACTCCATTTTTCACGGGCAAAGCGAGCGGAATCAGACGATGTTTCGCGGCGACTATCAGTACGACAATAACAATAATATTACCCTGTTGTTCTTGAACTCGATCGCGAAATATCAGATTCCGACGTCTCCTGGACAGACGGTGAATCCGACTATTCTCGGCTTATTGCCCGGAGGATTTACGCCGGTGCCGTCAGAAATGGTGGATGAAAATCAGAAGGAGAACAACCAATACGGCCACCTTGTGTGGCGACACGACATCAACACCCGAAACTTTTTCAGTTTGGCCGGGTATTTTCGTCACATGAGAGCCACCTTTAGAACAGATCCGTTGAATGTTCTCGCCTATGTACCGGACGAAGAGGAGCCCTTCTCAGCCGGCAGCCAGGATCGCACCGGCTATTCAGGGGGAGTGCGTTTGGATTACACGTTCGTGCATAGCAAAGAACATTTGATTAAAGCGGGGTTCCAGATCGATCGGACCCAGGCGATCAATAAGACGAGGCTGTTTACCTTTCTCGATGACGGCGCGGGAAACCCGACCGGAGGCGTGATCAATGCCGGTGGCGACAACAGGCTCGTCGGATGGCGACAGGAATTCTGGATTCAAGATCAGTGGACGCCGAATGAACATTGGACCTTTAACATCGGGCTCCGTGCGGACACGGTTCAGTATCTTCGTGACGAAGGACAAATCAGTCCACGAATCGGGGTGACGTACCGATACAATTCGGCCAACGCCTTTCACGCATACTATGGCAGGCTGTTTACCCCCCCGAATCTCGAGAGGGTTGCCTTTGCCAGTCTGAATACAGAGGGAACGAAGGCGAATCCTGAAGATACCACCAACAATCAGCCGCGGGCCGAGCGGGCGCATTACTTCCAAATCGGCAGCGTCCATGCACTCACGGATTGGGCGACACTCCAGCTCACGGGGTATTATAAGCTCGCCAATTATCTTTCGGACGCACACCAGTTAGGAACGACTCCCTTGCTGAACTATATTGCCTTTGAGCGAGGATGGACCAGGGGTGCCGATGCCGCGCTCAAAGTGTGGTTCATGGAGAATCTGACGGGTCGGGCTAACATCGCCTGGGGACAGTGTAAGGGCTATGGGTTGCAGTCCGGGCATAATTTGGTGCATTTTGAAGAAATTGCCGATATCAATTCGCGCAGCGGTGTCCATTGCGACCATCAGCAGACGCTGACTGCCTCAGGGATTCTGAGTTACCGGTTGTTCGATCGAACCACGTTCACTGGCCAAGTGTTGTTCGCGTCAGGGTTGCGGACGGCGGAGGAAGGTGCAAAAACCAACTCGAGCCATAGCCCGACCTACACGATCTATAACTTTTCGATCAGCCATGTCATTCCATTGCCCTGGCATGGCCAGAAATTCTTGATCGGGTTCGATATCGTGAATGCGTTGGACCAGAAGTATTTCATCAACCACGGTGAAGGCAGTATCGGCCTGGGCGTCTCTCATGCCGGAATGCCGCGCTCCTTCTTCTTTCGCGGACAGTGGTTCTTCTGATATATAGAGCGTCCTGATGACGACCTTTGGCGAGACTATACGTTCCACGAGCGCGCGAATGGTACGAGTCTGTGTATTCGGTGTTCTGTTGAGCTCCGCCGCTGCGCTCGCAGCGGCGGGCGACGATGCTACGCACGAGAGCGACCACGAGGAAGATGTTCTCGAACTCCCGGAAGTGCATGTCCACGGACTTCCACTGAATAAAGACCGGCAGTCGGGCCCCGTCGCGAAGTCCACGCCCTGGCCCGCCATTCCCGCCTCGCTCAATGGGCAGGAAATCGACGATTGGATGAAGGCCCGCCTGCTGGTGTCCAAGCATGCGAAGGTGACCGTCGTGGTGCTGGAACCGTGCAAACACCGCGAACTGACGACCGCCGGGGTTCATGCACTCGGTAAATGGACGTTCGATCCCCAGATGAATGGGGACGATCCGGTGGATGGCGAGCTGACGGTCCGCATCCATTTCCGAACGCGCTGAATCTTCCCTCCTACCCATCGTCCTCAATATGCCGAGATTCGGCAAGAGAACCGTTGACGCTTGACGGGTGCGGAGTAAGGCTTTATCGTCGCATGCATGGGTGTGGAGGAGACTCTTTTTCTGGCGATCAACGGCTTGGCAGGCCGGTCGACGGCCGCCGACCACTTTTTCCTTCAACTAGGAAACCCCAGCACGCTCTATCTTCCAGGGGCTTGCGCGATCGCCTATTGGCTCTGGAGCAACTGGCGAGAGGCATTGTTGGGAGGCCCGGTTCTGGGGGCGGCGGTCGGGCTTACCGATTTCTTCGGCGGACAGCTCAAATGGGTGTTTGAGCGAGTTCGACCCTGTCGGGCGATCACCGAAGCGGCTAAAATCGAGCCGAACGGCTGCGGGGGGTTGTTCAGTTTTCCGTCGAACCATGCGGCCAATACCGCGGCGCTCGCTGCTTTCCTACAAGTTCTGTATCCCAAGTCCGGCTGGGTCACTTGGCCGATTGTGGCGCTCGTCGGATTCGCCCGTGTGTATATCGGCGCTCATTATGTGACCGACGTACTTGGTGGGTGGGTTCTCGGAGGACTCATCGGCGGTGGGGCTGCATGGGCACTGCTTCAATGGCCGGGATTCCGGAAAAAATTCACGCCGCCTGCAACACCGATTGAGGGGGCGGAAGTCCGGTCGTAAGGACTAGGCAGACAGGGTCGGTTCTTCGACGGTCATCAAGAGGTCGTCGCGCAGACGATCCACATCATACCCACGCCCGATCAGGACCAGTGCCGACGTGGGCTCATCCAATAGCGTAACCGGCGTGATCGTGGCGTGCCCCGGCAACGCATATTGGAACTCTTGCAGTTCCGGTTCCTTGGTAAATCGAAAATACCCTTTTGCTCGCTCCAGTTGTTTCGGGATCGTCTTCATCCATGCCAAGAAACGCTGGCGATTCAGCGGGCCAGGCAATGGAACAGTGGTTGCGATAGGATGGTAGGCGGCCCGTTGAATCGAAGTCGATCGTGATTTCCCAAACAACACATTCGTGGGTGCCGTCTGTTTGGTCGAGGGATGCGGCGCCAATAGCTCGGCGGCATCGAGTCGCGCATGGGACGTTTCCCACAGGCGCGCGTAGGGGTTTTGTTCGACGATCGATGAGCGGAATCCTTCCCAGTGTCCAGGGACATACAGATCTCGTTTGTTCAAGATGAGTTCATCGGCGCATCGGATGGCCTGTGTCGTCACATACAGGCTGGAGTGGCTTTCTTCCGTCGAGACCGGATGCAAGAGAGCGATCACACGATCCATGACAGCCAACCGCGCCGTGTAGGCATCGGTCACCGCATCGATCACTTCAGCGGGATCGGCCAACCCTGAACATTCGAGAATGAGGACATCCGATCCATGATCACGCACGAGCTGCGCAATGCCCCAGGAGAGATCCTCCTTCGTATCGCAACAGACGCAGCCGCCGGCCAGGTTCATCACCTGCTCAGCGAGTGTGCCGGCACGAGGTCCATCGATACTGACGGAGCCTGCTTCATTCATCAGGACACCGGTTCGTCGACCCTGCGTTTTCCAATGTTCCAGGAGCCGCATCAACAGCGTGGTTTTTCCGGCACCAAGCGAACCGCAGAGAATGTAAAACGGGACAGGGGGCGAAGCCATGTGTATCCTCGATTACGACAAGCCATTGTACCGGGATGGGTTCAGAACATGAAGGGTGTGGTCAAAATACATCCGGTGATGAAGGATGTTTCATGAGTAGGACGGGAAGATGGGCTCTCGGCCTATCGGCGGCTGGTCAGATGGCGGGCGGAAGAATGGGTTATGGCAAGAGCAGGCCCTGGCTCGGTCAAACCGTGTCACCCTTGTTTCGTCATTCTTCGGTTAGTTGCGAGCCCGCAGCTCACGTACGCCGCAGCCGAGTTTTCGCCGGATGAGCGTTCGCAGCGTCGTTCCGTTTGCATAGCCAACTTGGTCGGCAATCTGGTCGATGCTCGTGTTCCTCGTCTGCAGGAGGTGGACCGCGCGCTCGACGCGAAGATCCTGAAAGTATGCGAGCGGGGACTTGCCCATTACCGATTGCAGGCGGCGTGTCAGCGTCCGTGGGCTTGTGGCTACCGCGCGAGCGGCATCATTGAGGGAGAAACCGTCAGCCAATCGGCGACGTGCCCACCGCTCGAACCGCTCGACACACGGATCCGCATGAGCGAGATGATCGGGAATGATAAACGCCGCCTGCGATGGCCTTGGGTCCACGACGAGATAGCGGGTCGTCAACGCCGCCAGTGCCGGGCTGCGACGGCGTACGAGCCATAAGGCCAGGTCAAGGTGTGCTAGCGCAGCACCGGCGGTGACAAAGCGCGAGGCATTGACGATCATCCGCGATTCGTCGAGCACCACATGCGGATACCGTTCACGGAAGAACGGGGCAAGCCACCAGGATGTCGTCGCATGACGGCCGTTGAGTAGAGACGACCCGGCGAGGATAAACGTGCCGGTGCAGGCTGCGCCGACGAGCGCGCCGCCGGCAGACCAATCACGGAGCAACGCTTGTGCCTCAGCTGTCTCTCGCCGTTCGAGTGCCACTCGCAACGTGTCAGGCCGTTTCGCTCCGATGGCAGGCACGAGTACAACATCGGGGGGCAAAAGTCGTGAGGCCGATTGCGTCGGTACCGACAGTCCTTGGCTCGTGAGCACACGGGGTCGGATACCGATGATCGTCACATCGAAGCGTGTCGATGAAGTCCCGGCAGATTCCGCCAAGGTGTTCGCCGTGCCGAAGGTGTCGAGTAGAGAAGATAAGCCGGTGTCGAATACCTCGTGAAGCGCCAGTACATAAATTCGCATGGCTAGAACTGTATCATAATTGTCATTCTTGCCACTAGCCAGCTATGGAAGGCAACGCTAGAATGCGCTCTCAATTATGCACAACTTCAGAAAGGGAGGACGTTATGGTACGAGTCGGATTATTGGTGCGATTGCAAGCCAAGCCTGGGAAGGAAGCCGAGGTCGCCGGCTTTCTCGAAAGTGGGCTTGCTCTAGCCAATCAGGAAGCTGCGACAGTGGTCTGGTTTGCGCTGCGGTTGGGTCCGGCCACATTCGGCATCTTCGATGCGTTTACGGATGAGGTTGGCCGAAAGGCGCATCTGGCCGGGCAGATTGCGGCGGCACTGATGGTGAAAGCCCCGGAGCTGCTGGCAGGACCTCCGCAGATCGAACAGGTTGACGTGCTTGCCGCAAAAATCACGTGATGCTTAACGAAACTCTAGCGGACCACGCGCCGCTGTGGAACGATGTGGCGCGTGGAAGCTCCTTTGGCTGGGCACGGTATCGCTATCAGAAAGGACATACCTTTCGTACCGGTCCTGCCCGCATGTCCCGATCCACTCTTGTATGACGAATTTCAGGGGATCCGCGATTCGTGGATCGAGTACCGAGAGCGATCGCAACCGTTGTATTGAGGGGGAGTGTGCGCGCTTTGCCGTGCTGGGCCTCACGCGAGGACCGTGGCACTTACTAATCTTCTGATCGTTCCACTGGACCGATTACCCGAACTAGTCTATAGATGGGCTTTAACATCTTTCTTTATTGATAGGCAGGAATCGTGTTGCGCACGGTAGTGATCACCAGATAACCGACAGTGGCCACGCCAATAATAATTCCTCCGATATACAGCCATACCTTATCCATAGCATCCTCCGTGGGAGCAAAAATAGAAGATCAAACCCATGTTTATACTGATTGTTCATGCTCATGGTGAACCACCAAGAGGCATACATCAACTAGGAAGATACCTTGGTTGAGCGCTGGGATTTACCAGTGGCAAAAATCCCCTCCATTTGTGGCCCAACAAGATCCGCAGTATCCGCATATCCTTCTCTCTTGACACTTCGCTCTTTCTGCAGCATGATTCGCCACGACATAGCGATGTCAAATAACCAGAATGTATGGCCGGCATTGGCTAGGTAAGCCACGATGTCTCGCGGCGAAACGATCATCTGGAGCTGTACGAAGTTTCGCCGGATTCCAGCATTTTAGCCTCGCGGAAGGCATCAGAGCATGACGGCTGATCAGTCCCCAGACATGAACGAGGTGCCGATCTCCGTGCTGAATAAAACCCAGGATCCTCCTAATTCCAATGAGCTCCGTCCAATCGGACAGGACAGTGTGACATCGATCTGGTGTATTGTAATGCCTCGTATCTGTGGGCCGCTGGGGTTACGAGGGGTGCATTGGGCCTGAAGATGTGGGAGGAAACATGATCGCATGGTGGCTGGCCGGTGGGATGGTGACGATGATGGTTGGAGCCTTCTTGTACAAGGGGTGGAGGCAGCGCCGTCGAGTTTTGTCAGGATCTCATACGGTGATGACCAAAACGACGGACGGGGAGCTGCTCCAATTTCTGGTCAGACCAACCCGCAGGACCGGAAAAGAACTGTGATCGGAGTAAGAGCCAATTCCAGTTCAAGAGTCGTAAATTCTCTGGTCGTCGAGTCTGCGAGTCTGACTGTGCAGCCAGGCTGATCGGTAAAGAAGAGCAGAGCACGCCCACTCCGATCCTGCTGACTGAAAGATTTCTTCCGAGGTAAACACTCCTTCCCTGGTTCCACGAACATTTCATCCACGGGCGCGAGGACACGATCAAAAAGACTCACAGGGCACATTCCCGTGTCACCGGCCAATATCGTCATCATATTGAGCTCTACGGCTCCACTTTCTTGACGTCGTGCTCAACAGAGGTTTAGGCTAAACAATAACGAAGAGGTGCACGGTGAGACTTATGGTTGCCAGTCTCCTCTTCCTGATTCTCATCGTTTATGCCAGGTATCGTGGCTCGTTCAGCGCCTGCCATTTCGACCTCCGTTCCATCGGTAATCCAGTAGAGACCGGCAATTTCTTCTCGTTGAAGGGCCTCGGGAATGAGGCAGGTCGCACAGGAGCTCGGCCCGTACTCACTCTGCCGCTATCGCTCTCTGTGCCGCGGATGATCCGGTATTTTGTGATCGCCAGATCGCTCCAGGACCACCATGGGAATGCATCAGAGTGATCCATATGTTGGTGAACAATCCCCAAAAAGGATGAATACTCTAAAAAGGAGGGAATGTTATGTGTGGAAGACCTTTCATATGCTACGTGCCCATCTGCTTGGCGGTCTTGCTACTGGCGTCACCGGCTGGTGCCCACGATGCCGATCTCAGCGGGCCATATAGCCACAAGGATGTACCCGCCACGATTACGAAAATCGAATCGGGGCTGATGCACCTTCAGATACAAGGGTCTTCAGGAGAAAAAGTGGCTCTCCGATCGGTCAGCGTAAAGAAGGCGGAACGCATGGGACTGCATCAAGCCAAGGTGGGAGATGAAGTGATCGTGACGTTGGATGAATCGAATGTTCTCTTGGACATTCATGATCCAAGCCGTCCTATCCACGGCCATCGCATTTTGGTTGGGAACCTCGCCTATGCAGATCCAGTATGGGAGGTAGTCGAGCTCTTTACAAGCGAAGGGTTGGAGTCGTTTTCGGTTGACGCGTTAGCGGGCAGTAAACTGAGTGCGCTTGAAGAAGGAGCCTTGGTAAGGGCGGAGTTAGACGAATCGAACGTGTTGATTGATATCCATCCATACCACCGGTAATACGAGCATTCCGGTGTTATGCGCATCATGCATAACGGATATTCACGCACACACGGGATCCGATAATCGCGTCACCATCGTGCGATCAATAGTTGATACAATATGGTACCCCGTGCAGGTGTTTCTTCGTTTTCATCCGCTTGAGGCGACATGGGGTAAGGGGTGGATGTCAATTCTCAAGTCCAATCCGATCGTGATGAGTCATCGAGATCCGCGGACTTGGTATCGTAGAAAATGGCAACAATGGAGCGTCGATAATGACCAAAGGTGTCTGGGTGGTCCTCATGATGGCAATACTCGTCGTGACAGGAAATGTTGCGATGCTGTGGTTTATCCTGCAATCAGGTTTTAGTGCGACGGAAGAACCAATGGAGCTTGAAGTTATGATCGCGCGCCAGCTCAGGCACCTGGCCATGCCCAAAGCCCAGAAGCAGATGACGAACCCCGTTCCTGTTTCAGACGAGGTTCTTACAGAAGCGCGGGTTCACTTTGCGGACCACTGTGCGACCTGCCACGGAAATGATGGGAGTGGCTCTACCATGATCGGACAGAACTTCTACCCAAGAACACCCGATTTGACTAAACCAGAGACGCAGTCCTTCTCAGATGGAGAATTGTACTATATCATTCATAACGGCATTCGATTTACCGGAATGCCCGCGTGGGGAAAAGACCGTCCCGAACCGGATCTCGACAGTTGGAAACTGGTGCATTTTATTCGTCATCTCCCACGTATTACGAGCGAAGAACTGGAGAAGATGGAGAGGTATAATCCTGTGAGTCAAGCGGCGCGGGAAGAGCAGGAACGAATCGACCGTTTTCTGCAAGATGAAGAGCTGGATCCGCCGTCTCCCGCGCACCATCATTAACTGAGGCGAAATGCTGAACAACATCATGAAACCAATAGGAAGATTGGTCGTGCTGATGGTTGCCGTCGTGCCAGGGATAGCCGCTGCGCATGGGGAAGCACAGCATGTCTTTGGCACGATCACCGCTCTGGACACGGCTGAGATACAGGTTCTGACGAAAGAAGGGGAAACAGTCTCAATCGACACAGCCGCCGAGACAAAGTACCGGAATCGAGGAAGGGGAGGTGGGGGAAACGTTCCTAAGGTGGGCGATCGAGTTGCTGTTGATGTCACGGAGAAAGATGGCAAATTGACGGCCACCGAAGTTCAATTCTCGTCCTCTTCGAAGCGAGAGAAGCCGATGAGCGAATGATGTCCGCGACAGGTGTGTTGACGTTACCTTCAACAGGTCGGGGACTATGTTTGCGAAGCCTCTCGATCTGGAAATAAAGTTGTGGTCTGCTCTCTTTCCAGACGAGCCCTGGCAGGATGGCTCCCTGAAGCCGCGCCCCGTGTAAGTCGGCTCTGGAAAGCTCTGCATTGCGTAGGAAAAAAAGTTCGATCTTGCCGCTCGATGTGTTACCAACGCTCTGTTCGCGGTCCACTTATCTCTCCGTTATGGCGCGCCTCGCTCTCCAATAAGGATATGCGTACGAACTTCTGAGCCCCATCACCCCTGGCTTCGAAGGGTGATCCACGACGTATTCTGAAATCGGCCAAGCTGG
>JAHBWT010000092.1 GCA_019636815.1 Nitrospira sp. | reverse complement strand
CGAAGGAACGACTCGCGGTGATCCATCAACTCATCCAACTCGCCCATGGGATCATCCTCGTCACCGGTCCCACGGGAAGTGGAAAGACCACGACCCTCTATGCCGCGTTGAGCCACATCAATGCGCCGGACAAGAACATCATCACGGTCGAGGATCCGGTCGAATACCAACTCGTCGGAATCGGGCAGATGCAGGTGAACCCGAAGATCAATCTCTCGTTTGCGGCCGGGCTGCGGTCGATCCTTCGACAAGACCCCGACGTCATCATGATTGGCGAGATCCGCGACCGCGAAACGGCGGAGATCGCCATTCACGCCTCCCTCACGGGACACCTGGTGTTTTCCACGCTGCATACGAACGATGCCGCCAGCGCCGCCACGCGCTTGATCGATATGGGCATCGAGCCGTTTCTCGTTGCGTCATCGGTCGTTGCCGTCCTTGCCCAACGTTTGCTCCGACGGATTTGCCCGGACTGCAAGCGCTCTTACACGGCGAGCGAGGAGGAACTGGATCGCCTCGATGTACCGCCCGGCTCGAACCTCACCCTCTATCGCGGGGCAGGCTGCACAGCCTGTTCGCAGACCGGTTACCGCGGGAGAACCGGCATTTTCGAGCTCATGGTGCTCGACGACGAAATCAGGCGTTTGATCGGTGGTAAAGCGGACTCGACCGCCATCAAACAAGCGGCCATCGCCAAAGGCATGGTGACGTTGAAACGGGAAGGCGCGGAACGAGTCATCCAGGGCCATACCACGCTCGAGGAAGTCATGCGCATTACTCAGCAAGAGGTCGATGTCGACTAGATGATGCGTCGCCGATCTCACCCCTGTCTCCAACCCCAGTGCCGTCGGACCATCGGGCAGCCTCGGACGGCGCACGTTTCCATCGGAGTCCGCTGATTATGCCGGTCTATCAATACCAAGGATACCGGAGCGACGGCGGGGCCGCGACAGGCATCATCGACGCGGAAAACGTCAAGGTTGCGCGGCTGAAGCTCAGGAAAGAGGGCGTATATCCGACCGATGTCGTCGAGCAAGGCCACACATCGGCTCGCGCTCAGGGAAACGCTCGCTCCGATACCGGACGTCCGACGAGAAAATCGTCCGTCCTTTCGGCAACCGATCTGTCGTTGCTGACCAGGCAATTTGCGACGCTCATGGTCGCCGGCCTCCCCCTCGTCGACGCGCTTGGCGTCCTCGTGGACCAAGCCCAGAAAAAACCGATCAAAGCCCTCCTCGCCGATATCCGAGAACAGATTCGCGGTGGAAAAGCGCTGAGCGCGGTCTTGGAAGCGTACGAGAAGGATTTTTCTCCCATCTACGTCCACATGGTGCGAGCCGGCGAAGCCAGCGGAGCGCTTGATCAGATCTTGTTCAGGCTCGCGGAGTTTCTCGAGAAGCAACAGGCCCTGAGGAACAAGGTCACGAATGCGATGCTCTACCCCGTCATCATGCTGGTGATCGGGACGATCATCCTGTTTTTCCTCATTACATTCGTCGTGCCCAAGATTACTCAGGTTTTTGCGCAGCAGAAGCAGGCCTTGCCGTGGCCGACCGTTGCGTTGATGTCGGTCAGCGAATTCATGGCCGATTATTGGATGGTGCTTGCCGGGCTTGTCATCGGAGGCGCGTACCTGATACAGCGATTCACCCGCACCGGACGAGGCCGAATGGTCGCCGACCGCATGACCCTCAAGCTTCCGCTGATCGGCGACGTCGCCAGAATGGTGTCGATTTCCAGACTCACGAGCACCCTGGCCACGATGTTGGCGAGCGGTGTTCAATTACTCGACGCGCTGGATGTCTCCAAGCGGGTCATGAACAATCGCGTGCTCGAAGAAACGGTGGAAGTCGCGAGGCAAAACATCCGCGAAGGCGAGACGATCGCCGACCCCTTGAAACGGAGCGGTGAATTTCCTGCGTTGGTCACCCACATGATCGCCGTCGGTGAGAAAAGCGGGGAAATGGAAGAGATGCTGCGGCGCGTCAGTCAAATTTACGACAGCGAAGTCGAGCGGGTGATCGCCCGCTTGACCTCGCTGATGGAGCCGATCATGATTCTCGTGATGGGCGCCATTGTGCTCTTCATCGTCGTCGCGATCCTCTTGCCCATCTTCGAGATGGGTCAAATGATACGATGAGAGCACAGGACCAACCGGCCGGTATGACGACGTTGACAGAAAAAAAGGGGGAGTGACGATGACTGATTCAGAACAGCGGGGCGAGCAGACGACACGGACATACGGAAAGAATCCGTTCTTTCTCGCGGCCGCCCGCCTCATCCAGCGGAGCCGCGGATCTTCCGCCGGCTTTACGTTCATCGAGATCATGGTAGTCGTGGCCATTCTGGCCATTCTCGCGGCGCTGGTTGTGCCCCGCATCATGGGCAGAACCGACGACGCCAAACGGACCGCTGCGAAGGTGCAGATCAGAAATATCGAGGGCGCGCTGCAGCTCTACAAGCTGGATAACGGGGTCTATCCCACCACGGAACAAGGCCTCAAAGCGCTCATTGAAAAGCCATCCGTCGGTGTGGTGCCTAAGAAATGGAAGATCGGCGGGTACTTGCCGAAGCTTCCGGAGGATCCGTGGGGCAATCCTTATAAATATGTCAGTCCGGTCCAACGGGGAGATCAAAGGATCGACTATGAAATCACGTCCCTCGGGACGGACGGAGAGGTCGGCGGCGAGGGCGTGAACGCCGATATCACCAATTGGAATCTGGATAAAGAGTAAGTGTCAATGGTCGACCGCGATTCACTGGTTCGGATGCGGCAGATTCACCGGTTTGGCTTGTCCTCAAGCCTCAGGCCATACGCTATCGGCTCGTCCGACGGCTTCACGCTTCTGGAAATGCTGATCGCTCTCTTCCTTCTCGGAGGAGTTCTGGCCATCCTGATTCCCCGAATCAGTTTCGAGGAGGACCTACGTTCCACCGCGAGAAAGCTTATCGGTGTTCTTCGCACCCTGCAGGGAGAGGCAGCCGCGAGCCAGACGCCCTTAAAGTTGTATCTTGACCTGGACCAAGGGCTCTACTGGATGATGCTCGTGGAAGGCAAAGAAGAGCGCCTCCCCCTCGATCCGGCCTGGAAAACTCCTCGCTCATTACCCGAATCCATACGCCTGACTGAGGTATCCATCGGGCAAAGCAAGCATATGTCAGGGCGCGCCGATGTGTCGTTCTTCACCAATGGGCGAATCGAACCGGTCACGATGTACCTCATGGACTCACAGAATAACGTGTTAGGGCTGGCAGTCGACTCATTGACGGGCGGGATTCGGGTGAGTGACGAACGATTCGATATTCCGCGAACCCGCTTTATCCCTGACCGCGTCAGAACCCTGCTGAAGGCCAGATCGGAAACAGGAACCACAGGGTCGGCGAGGGGCGGGATTCCCAACCTGCCATAGACTGAGATGCTCCAAAAGCAACACCAAACCGGCGCCAATGACACAGGATTCACACTCCTTGAAGTGCTGCTGGCGATCGCCTTGCTCGCGATCGCACTGCCGATTCTCCTTGGCCTGAGAAATTTCGATTTGGATCTCCAAGACAGAGCCTCGGAATTGACGGTCGCGACGTTGTTGGCCCAGGAGAAGCTGTTGGAAGTCGAATTGTTGGGGCAATATGCCATCGGCGAAACCGTCGGCGAGTTTCGGAATATTCCCCTCGGGACCCAACCCGTGACCCATACCGACCCCAGAGCCGTCGGGTATCGATGGAAACAGACCATCGCACCGACGCCACTGGAGTTGATTCGAGAAATTCGCATCACGGTAACCTGGCCTCGCGCTGAACGCGAGGAAAGCTTAGAGGTGAGCACGTATGTCTTCGCCGGACGCCTTACCTTTTAAGAGCCAAACGGGTTTTACACTGGTCGAGATACTGGTGGCCGTCGCGCTACTCGGCACCATCGCCGCCATGGTCTTCGGCTCGCTCGTTACGACCACGCAAGCCGTGGACGCCGGAAGAGAGCACGTATCCAGGGAGCAAACCGTGCGAAAGATCCTGCGCCTCATGGCCGAAGAGATTTCTCTCAGCAAGCCCGGTCTCGCGTACCCTTGGGTTGGGATGAACGGCACACAGGAAGGACAGCCGGCCGACACGCTCGCGTTTCTTGCGATGAGTCAACCATTGAGTGCCTCGACGATGAAGGAGAGCGAAACCATTCGTGTCGTGTATACGCGCGAACGCGATCGTTTGATTCGGTTCGTTCGCGGAAATCTCTACACACTCACCGATACGGACGAGACGCTGGACCAGATGGAACTGGCCGATCGCGTCCAAGCCTTCAACGTCCGGTATTATGACGCCCAGAACCGGATCTGGCTCGACGAATGGCCGACGACCAGCAAAATGCCGAAAGCCGTGCTGATTGAAGTCACCTTTCAAGATCCCGATGCCGCACCGTGGACCGTGCGGGAATGGATCACGATCGGTACATCATGACCATCAAATGGCCCGAAGCATGGGGCGCGATCCTCGCGTGGGCTGTCGCCGGAATTTGTATCCTGGCGATCTGCATCCTCGTCACCTTCCCTTACGGGATGCTCCAAGCACGTTTGGTGGCGGAACTCACACGAGCCACGGGGATGGACGTTCGAGTCTCCGAGTGGACCATGGGGCTTCCGCTGAACCTGGAATGGCGAACCGTGACCCTTTCGAAGCCGAACATCACCTCGATTGAGATGGCCGTGATCCAAGCCAAACTCGGAGTCTTACAAGCCCTGGGCGGAACGCTTGGCCTCGATATCATCGTCCAGCTGGATGAACATTCATCACGAACAAGCCTTGCCAAGGGCACGCTGATGGCCTCATCATTCTCCTTGTCGGGGCCCATGGCGATTAAGGGACAGCTTCAGCAGGTGGATCTCTCTAAACTCATCCGCCGATATGTCACCAGAGGGACATTGAATGGAGATTTCTCTCATCGAGCCGAGTCCGGACAGTCCGCAACAACTCTCATGAAGGGTGAAGGAACATGGACCGCCGAGGCGACGGATCTCGTGATCGACCAGATTCCGCTCGGCAACGGTCGATCCTTATCGCTGACCTTCAGCTCGGTCTCGGCCGGACTTTCGTGTCGAGACCTCCTCTGCGACGTCACGCACATGAACGGCGAGGGGATCGACGGCTCTTTCACGGGAGAAGGGCGGATCACCCTTCAGCAGCCGATGCCAAACAGCCAACTTGCACTCACAGTGACGGTCGTTCCCGGTCCCGGCTTTGCTTCCAAAGCCGGACCGTTGGGCCTCCCCTCTCCGCCCCCTGGAACGCCCATGACCGTCAAGATCATCGGAACCTTGGCACAGACTAGGATCGCATTGTAAAGTAGGCGCGTTGTAGGAGCATTCGTCGAGACGAATATGGCTATTGTGGATGAATGTGTCGGGCTGGATGTCGGGCAAACCGGCTTGAAAGCCGTCCGATTCCGCCGCCGCCTCAGCGGTCGTGAAACGGTCGATTATTTCCAGCACCCGATGCCGTTTTCCCGTCCGGAGGACCTTGAACCGGCTCGACGTGTGCAGTCCGTGCGAAGCTTCATTTGGCGACACGGCCTCTACGCCACCGACCGCTTAGTGACCGCAATCCCGTGCCAGGACCTGTTTGTGAGAACGCTCTCATTTCCCTTCAAAGATTCGGCCAAACTGGCGCAGGTCGTGCCCTTTGAAGTCGAGAATCTTGTGCCCATGCCGCTTGAAGATCTGGCGGTCGGAAGCCTGGTACTCCCGCCCGAGCATCCGACCGCAGGAACGGCCCGTGAAATCAAGGGCTCGGAAGTTCTCGTCACCGCCGCACCCAGAGACAAGGTCGCCGAGCATCTCCGTTTTCTCGCCCAAGCCGATGTGGAGCCATCCGCAATCAATGTGGATGCCATGGCGCTCTTTTCCGTCACGCAATATTTGCAAGAAGAAGGGGCGAGTGTGCCGCCGGATCTGGCCATCATCGACGTCGGGGCTTCGAAGACCACGCTCTGTCTCGTCCAGGGGGGCCGCCCTGTCGTGCTTCGGACGATCCTATGGGGCGGCAACCACCTCACCCATGCCCTGGCCGTCCGACACGCCTGCAGCTTTGCCGACGCTGAGCGACACAAACGCACGATAGCCGTTGATCACGTGCATGGGTTGCTGGAGCCCATCGTGCGAGAACTTCGAATCACGCTGCAAGCCTATCAAGGAAGCGAACGCGGTCGCCTGACACATTGCTGGGTGTGCGGAGGCGGATCCAAGCTGCAGGACATCGGGGGGTACGTGTCTCGACAATTGGGACTCTATCCGGTGGGACCACGCCAGGGGTTCGGAGCCGATGCTCCAAGAGCATTTTCCATCGCCTTTGGTCTCGCGATTCATCCGAAGATCATCAGACCACGCTGGCGATTTAAATCGTCTCCGCTGGGACTCGCCCTTGATCTGAAAGGTGTGACGGAAGCAACTTCCCCGGATTCAACCACAAGCAAACAGGACCGGCGTTTGGCCGTCGCCGCCGTGCTGGTCATCGCCGTCTTGGCGCTCGTGGACTTCTCGGTGCACTTCATGTTGCAAGACCAACGGGTGACGCGACTGAAAACAGCCTTGCAGAACCGGTATGAGCAATTGTTTGGAGCCGGTGCCGCACCGGGAGAAGAACTGGATCTGGCCCAATACCGCATCGGCCATCTTGATAAATCCCTTGGTCTGGTCGACACCACAGACAACAACGTCTTGCGCACGCTGTCCATCTTCGTGAAGCACCTGCCGCCCGGGACGACGGTCAAGGTTCGAGAGCTGACCGTCGATGGGACGGTGATTCTCATGGAGGGTGAGACCACCTCGTTCGACGCGGTCGAACGGGTGAAACAAACCCTCGCCGCGAGCACTCAACTCGCGAATGTCGCGGTCACGGAAACTCGTGTGGGCGCAGCATCCAATCAGGTGGTGTTTCGGATGACCGTCACGGTGAAGCCGTCATGATGCAACACTTCCGGGAACGATGGCGCCACATGTCCAAGCGGGAACGGAAGCTCGTGCTGGCAGGGGGGATCGTGCTCGGGCTCAGTCTCCTCTTCCTGCTCATCGTGGATCCCTTGCTCGACAAGCTGGATCGCCTTGAGCGTCAGGCGGCGCGGAAGCAGAAAGACCTCACCGAGTTGGCGCTGTTGAGCCAAGACTATCTCGTCAAGCGGAACCGTTTGGCGAAGGTCGAAAGTCGCATGCCCGCAAGCGACAGTCATTTTTCACTGCTTACCTTCATGGAAGAAGCGGCCACGACGGCGCAGGTGCGCGAACGCATCATGAGCATGCAGCCGCAGGTGCAAACCCTGCCGCAAGGCTATGAAGAAACCGCCGTCGATCTGCGATTGGAAGGCGTGCAACTGCCGGAAGTTCTCGCGTTACTCGTCGCCATCGACCAAGCTCCCTACGATCTTCATGTCCGCCATCTCCAAATACGCCCTAAGTTCGATAATCCGGTGAACATGGACGCAACCATTCGGGTCTTGAGCTATGCGAAGAGCTGACGAACGAGGCGTCGCGCTCCTTTTGGCGCTCCTCGTGCTGACCCTCCTGACGGCCCTGATTCTTGAATTTGATGCCGAGGCGCGCCGCGAATACCGGGCGGCGGCGACGTTTCGAGACGACTATAAGGCCGGTATGCTGACACGGGCCGCCGTGCAGGCGACACGCGCCGTGTTGGCGCAGGATCTGCTGCGTGAGAAAATGACCGGTCAAACATACGACGCCCCGACCGACATCTGGGCCATGCCGATCAAAAATTACGCGATCGGCGACGGGCTCCTCACGGCGCAAATCACAGATGAAACAGGAAAAGTGAACCTGAACGACCTCGCGTCAACGTCGGGCGGCGAACTGGAGCAGAAAAAAAAGGTGTTCCGAGTCAGACGACTGTTCGAACTCCTCAAGGTTAATCCGAACCTGGTAGATGCCCTTATCGATTGGGTCGATCAAGATGAAGCACCTCAACCGGCCGGCGCGGAGAGCCTGTACTACCAATCGCTGAGACCACCCTATCGGGCCGCGAATTCGCCGTTGCCAGGACTCGGTGATCTTCGGCTCATCAAGGGATTTACGCCGGACATTATCGAACGAATCGAGCCCTATGTGACGATCCATCCCTTGGAGGGCGGGGCGCCGATGAACCTGAATACAGCCGATCCTATCGTCATTCAGACGCTCGACCCAAGCATTACCCAAACGATGGCAATGGAGATCGTCCAAGGACGTCCGTACAAAACGAAGGTCGAGCTGGATCGGGTCGGCAGTTTTCAAGAAATCGGTCGGACATTGCGCAACGAATACGACGTCAAGTCGGACTATTTTTCGGCACGCCTTGCCATTACGATTAATGAAACCACCAAAACCTCGTTCGTGGTGCTGAGACGAGACGCGAGCAAAGGCGAGAGCACTGTGGAATATATGCGGATACTCTAGACCGGTCGGCACAGGGGAACGGTGATCGTCGCTTCATTGCCTCGTTCGTTGTACGCCAGAGACGGAAAGAGCGAGCGGGTCAAGAAAATCCCTCGTCCGTTGCCATCTTCCGATCCACACATTTCTTTCGAGGGCGCGAGCATTGTCCGCCATTTGAAGCCCTTGCCTTCATCGGTGATACGGTATGTTAGACTGTTCCCGCTCTTGTCATAGCACGTGTGAATGGTGATCCGCCGATCTTTCAACCGCGCTTGAGTCAATCGCCTGGCCAGAAGTTGCTCATACTGACCGGTAGCCAGCGCCTCCTGTTTCTCCTGATACACGATCTCGAGATTTCCATGTTCGATGGCATTGAAGAGCAATTCTTGCAGCGCTCCCTGAAGGTGCAGACGTTGCAGAGGAAGCAAGGTCAACGCCGTTGTTTTGATGAGCCAGGAAATAATTCCAGGGATATGAACGGGATCGGAATCCACAGTGACTCGATACTCACATCGGCAGAGGCCTGGGAGGTCTGCAGGGTCACCAGGCAGCACGTTACGCGCGCGCTGGACCGCATGAACCAATTCTTCCTCGGTAATAGGTTTAGGCAGATAGTCGGCTGCGCCGACGCGAAGCGCCTCAAGGATCAGAGCCTCCGGCGCGTCTTGCGCCATCACGATCACGGAACATGGATCATGTCGGGCTTTGAGCTCTTTCACCAACGTAAGTCCTGCTGCGTCCGGGAGAAATAAATCGGTGAGTACAATGTCCGGCGCCGCCGAGTCGATGCTGGTCAATGCTGCCACCAGATCGTGAGCTGCGACGACGGAATAGCCTCGGCCCTGCAAAAGGTGAGCGATGCAGGCCTGAGTCTCCGGACATGGATCGATGACCAACAGACGGTCCGAACTATCCAGCCCGTTCATGCGGCAAGTCCTTTGTCCCGTTCAAGGCGCAGTGCGTTCAGGAGACGCAAAAGTTCCTGTTCCAAGGTGGTATAGCGCTTTCCGGCATGGAGAAGATCGCCTGCCTTTGCCGTTTCTTCCAGCGCCTTGCAGGCGTGCAGAGCCGCCGGAGCGCAGAACTGGAGAATCGCCCCCTTCAGTCGATGGCTCGATCGCGCCACGCCGACGGCATTCTGAAGGTCGAGTGCCGCCTTAACCTCGGCTAAGTCCTTCGGGCCATGCTCGACGAATAGTTCTACCATCATGTCGAACGTTTCTCGGTCATGATCGACTCGGGCCAGCGCCTCATCAAGATTGAAGACCGAATCATGAGTCATGAAATTCGCTTTCTAGACATCTGTATCCATCACTTCGACACCCATCAACGCGACATCGTCGGGAAATTGCTCGTGACCCTGCCATCTGATCGCCTCAGCAATGGCCCCGGACACCACTTCTGCCAGGGAATGGATTCCGAACCGATGAATCGTCTCCTCCAGCCGATTTTGACCCCATAATTCTCCGTTCGAGTTCGGGGCCTCGTAAAGACCGTCACTCAACAGATACAGCCGGTCGCCCGATGTGATCATGACATCCGTCGTCGCGTAAATTGTCGAGCCATCAAACCCGAGCGGTAAGTTCGGTTGCGTCATCCAGCAGAATTCTCCGGACGACCGTTGAAGAAAAGCCCCATTATGCCCGGCTGTGGCATAAGACAGCGTACGGGTTCGGCTATCAATTTTGGCAAAGATGATCGTAAAGTAGTTCCCGTCTTCCGTCAGCGGAAACTGCTTATTGGCTTCCGTGAGGATCGCGCCCGGATCAGTGGACCCGACATGCCGGAGTAAGTTCTCTCGTCGCAAAAACGTTGCAAGAGACGCGGAACGGAGTGCCGCCGACACACCGTGTCCGGAGGCGTCAAGCAAATAGAGCCCCAGCACCCTATCGCCCCACGGAACGATGTTAAACAGGTCGCCACCCAAGCCGAGCGATGGACGATACGCATGCGCCATCTGAACACCGGGCAAAAGGGTGCCTGGTGACGGAAGCAACGATTCCACATAGCGTGCTGCGGACTGAAGTTCTCGTTTCAGTATCTCCTGCTTTCGCCTGATCTCCTCGGTCACGTCTTCCAATCGTCGGATCAAGCTCGCAGCGCGCATCCCGGCTTGAACGCGGGCCGTGATCTCATACTTGCTGGCGGCTTTGCTGAGAAAGTCATCAGCGCCACGAGCCAATCCTTCGGCAATCTGCGCAGGCTGATCATGACTCGTCATCATGAGAATTTGACTCGTGAGTAGTTCGGGGTCTTGGCGGACCTGTTCACAGAAGGAGGGACCGTCGATTTCCGGCATCATCCAATCCAGGATTGTGAGATCGGGTCGCTCTCGACGAAGCGCCTCCAGTCCGGATTTGCCATCGACAGCCTCGATCACGCGATACCCGAGCCGCTTGAGTCGAGCCGCCAGCGCACTGCGCGCGGTCGGCTCATCGTCCACGACAAGGACGGTTTGAACCACCTTCTCGCCGATACTGGAAGGTCCTGTCAGAGATGGTAGTGTCGGCATCGCGTTAGGTTAGTCAAGAACGACAAGGCAATTCTGAATGAGTCATCGTGCACGCTCTTAGGGGATAGGAGTCGGTCTAGGCCGCTCGTTGGTGTCCAGCCAAGGCGTCTAGCTCGTTGTCATAGACAGGGATAAGTTTTTGAATGTTCGCCAGGCTCATGATTTCCCGCACGTAACTTTGCGGCTTCAACATGCTCACTTGCCCCTGGCTCAACTTGAAGTTCTGAGAGACGAGCGCCAGCAAGCCGAGCCCGGAACTGTCCACGAATCGGACTTCAGCCATGTTCAAGATCAGATGCCGACAGCCTTTCTGTCGAATCGCCTCCACGGCCGTTTTGAATTGTTCTCGGTTGGCATACGTCAGATCTCCACTGAGCTCAAGCACCACACCGTTCGGGACGGGACGTTCTTTCGTTTGCATGGTTATGCCTACCTCCTTCGTTCAGATCCGTCGAGATTGCCTCGTATACGTGAATCATGCGGCTCATGCGTGAACCGCGGCTTGCTCCATGGGGAACACTGGAATCATTCTATCGATGTTCGCCACCTCCAGAATCTGCTTCATAGCTCCTCATAGATATGGATCACCGTCACATCCCTCCAGCCTCGTTGAGGGATCGACACAACACAGCCTCCGTTCTTGTCAGCGCCCCACATGGGCGAGAATCGCACCGGGGATATTGTCCAGCGGCAGAATCTTGTCCACCCCTCCGAGCTTGATCGCCTCTTTCGGCATCCCGAAGACGACGCAACTCGCTTCATCCTGGGCGATCGTGAATGCCCCGGCTTGCTTCATCGCCAGCATCTCCTTGGCACCGTCGCCTCCCATCCCAGTCAGGATGACGCCCACGGCGTTGGCCCCGGCATATCGGGCGACGGACGCGAACATCACATCCACCGACGGGCGGTGGCGATTGACCGGAGGGTCCTGGTTGATGTGCACCGAATACCGAGCCCCGCTCCTGACCAACGTCATGTGAAAGTTTCCGGGTGCGATCAACGCATGTCCCGGCAAGACACTGTCCCCATCCTGCGCTTCCTTGACGGCAATCCGGCAGAGGCTGTTCATCCGGTCAGCCCATGTCTTTGTAAATCGTTCCGGCATATGTTGCGTAATCAAGATGGGCGGTGTATGCGGTGGAAGTCTTTCCAAGACTTCCCTCACGGCCTCCGTCCCCCCGGTGGAGGAACCAATCGCGATGATGGTATCCGTGGTCTTGATCATGGCTGAAGAAGACGGGCTGAAAAACAGCGGCGACGGGCGGGATTTCTGATCGGCCCTCACCCTTCCCCCCTGGCCCCCTATCCGAGCCACGGCAGCGGCTTTGACCTTGGCAATGAGAGCCTGCGCGATCTCCTCCATCCCTTCCCGAATGTCGATCTTCGGCTTCGTGATAAAATCCACCGCACCAAGCTCCAGCGCCCGCAACGTCGTCTGGCAACCGGTCTCGGTGAGCGAACTCACCATCACAACCGGCATCGGATGCCCTCGCATCAGCTTTTCCAGGAATGTCAACCCATCCATCTTGGGCATTTCGATGTCGAGCGTGAGCACGTCGGGGTTCAGCGCCTTGATTTTTTCTCGAGCGATATAGGGGTCCGGAGCCGATCCAACAACCTCAATATCCGGATCTCGTCCAAGCAAGGCGACGAGTACTTGCCGCATCAGTGCCGAATCATCGACTGTCAATACCCGAATTTTCTTCATGTATTCCTCGTGCCGTGCGAAGAAAGCGACGTCACCGTCCGAGCGCCGACTTGCCTCACACTGTCCCCCATCATCTCATCCTAAAACAGCGTGACTTCTTCAGCCGCTGCCTGCTCGTTTGTTTGAATCTTGACGGCGTATTCCCTCTCACGCATCATGATCGTTTGGTTCTTCAACCGCCCGAGTTTTTTCAGCAGCACTCTCCCTGACTCGGTGAAGTAATACACTTTGCGGGGATACATATCCCCCAAATCCGTCTTACACGGAGAGATCCCTTCGACCTTAAGATATTCCAGGACCCATTCGGCATTTCGGGCACCGATATCGATGTTGCCGTCATAGATTTTCCCGGCCCCGAACAGTTTGACCTCCAAGCGACTCTTGAGTCCTCCTCGCTTGAGAATGTCATTGATCAACGACTCCATGGCATAGGAGCCATATCTGGTCAGTTCTCTCCATGAGTCGCTGCCTCCTTCCTTCGGTTCCGGCAGCATGAAATGATTCATCCCGCCGACACCGACGAGAGGATCCCGAATACAGGCGGCCACGCACGAACCAAGCACGGTGTACACAATCATGGGATCGGCACTCACAAAAAACTCACCGGGCAGGATGGATGCGATCTCATGAGGAAACCGGCTGTCGCACATGCGCCGAATATGAGCGAATCCGTCCGGGCCCACCTGAGGCATGCGTTCAACACTCCTTCCGATAGATCGTAGGAGCCCACGCCTTGAAAGGATGATCAACCCACTGCAGGCTTTCGGAATGCCCGGTGAACAGATACCCTCCGGGCTTTAGATATCGATAAAACTTGTTGACCAACCGTTCTTGCGTTGGACGATCAAAATAAATCATGACATTACGGCAAAAAATAAGGTCGAGCGGGGTTTTAATGGGAAACCGCTCATCCATGAGGTTGAGCCGGCGAAATTGAATCGTCGCGGCCAAATGCGGCTTGGCCTTAAACAGACCGGTACGGACTCCGCGCCCGCGCAGGAAATGCCGCCTGACGACCTCAGGCGGCACACCGCGAAAGCGGTCTTCGTCGTATGTGCCGGCGGCCGCCTTGGCCAGGACACGGGTCGAAAGATCCGACGCGAGGATTTTGAAATCCCACTGTGCCGGGTTTTTGACGGACTCAAAGAGCGTGATCGCAATCGTGTACGGTTCTTCCCCTGTCGAACAGGCGGAAGACCAGATTCGAATCCGCTTTTCTTGCTCCAATTCCGGAAGGATTCGGTCGCGCAGATAGTCGAAGTGCTTCGACTCACGAAAAAAGTCCGTCTTGTTGGTCGAGATCAAATCCAGCATTCGTGTGAATTCTTCCCGGCTCGGGTCACTCATCACGTGATCGTAGTATTCTGAGAACGTCTCCAGCCCAAGATCACGCAGGCGTTTTGACAGGCGGGAGGCCAGCAGCGATTGTTTCTGCTCACTGAGAGCGATACCGCTCTCGTTGTAGATAAGCGTGCGGAATCGATGGAACTCTTCATGGGTAATCGAGTACTCCATTTGACAAGCCCCGAAAAGGAGACGGCAGGCCATCCCTTCGCCAGACCAGTGTCTTTCAGTATCTTTTCGGTCGATTCGGGTTGCTTCTTGACTGGTTGGAAAGCACCCTAACGGCGCTTCCTCGACAGAAACCGCCAAAGAAAAGAGGCGGAGGAGAGAACACGCCTGCCGATAGAGCGATTGTTTCAGTGCACCATGGCGGGAAACCCCGCAGAACGTTGGTCCGCGCAGAGCTTTTCCACCATACCCTCTTAGGATCTGATGCAGCGGGCGTGGAAGATGACGCCATTATGGCGGTGAATAGCTTCCT
>JAHBWT010000091.1 GCA_019636815.1 Nitrospira sp. | reverse complement strand
ATCCTCTCCGGCGAGTACCCTAGTTTGAAATCAACTCCGGCCTTCATGCCGGAAGTTCTTTCTAAAATTGGCAAGCACACTTCTTCGGTCGCACCGGGATAGACGGTGGATTCATATACTACAATGGAGCCCGGTGAGAGGTTCCGCCCAATCAGCTCTGATGCCTTCTGCAACGCGGTAAGATCGGGCTGCAACGCTTCATTGATGGGCGTTGGGACTGCAACGATGATGAAATCTGCCTTCTTAAGGTCTGCCGGTTCCGATGTATACTGGACGCGTGTCGAGGCTAAATCTTTTCCCGACACTTCTCCCGTCCGATCGATGCTTTTTCGCAATTCGTCGATTTTCTTCTTGTTCACATCAAATCCAATAACAGGGCCAATCTTCCCAAATGCGACAGCGATTGGAAGACCAACGTAGCCCAACCCCACAACAGCGATGGAACGTAATTGTCTCTTAGTCATACATCCCCCAAATTAACGTCGACCCTCGCGACAGCATGAACCGGGTTAACAATGGCAGAAGACACCGTGACCGTCAAGGAACGGATGACCTTTGCAAGTCTGGCTTCCCAGATTCCACGCCCTTTAACTTCATCAAGGAGCAGACTATTCCGTACTGAGCAGCCACACAGGCAATAAGCTCTAGCAATATCAACGTGATCGATCATGACACGAGAGAAAGCTAACGGTATATATCCATCATATCAATCAATTGAACAACGAAACACAATCTATTACTTCATCTGTACGTCTATGATAAATGGAACTCCGATTCTTTCCAATTGAACGTACCCCGAGATCCACTCTGCTACGGGTAACAGTTTTCATCAAGACGCACAAACGCACAATAAGCCTCTGCATCGGAGCTTCCATTCATGCGAGGTTGTTTCTCCCTTATGAGGGGCATTCAATTTGCTCGGAGCCCACCCTAGTCCTGTATCGTCCACGCAATTACGGTCATTTGGAGGATTCCGAGAATGCGCCAGAATGCTCAACGATTGTTGTTCCTCGCAGCTGGAATTGCCACTCTCTTGGCAATTCTCGAACCTATGACCTGTTGCACGCAATCAGCCTCAGCGGCGACTGATGGAAATACTGATACAGCGGCGGCAGCACCGCAACCTAGTCTCAATCAGACGGGACGACTTCCAGCGCCTATGCTTCGACTGATGTCTGAAATGCCTACACTGAAACAGCTTGTGACTCCATCTCGTGCTACTCCCACGCCAGCATCAACGCCCCCGGCCATAGGTGTGAGTTCCACAAGTTTCTCATTCAGCGCTCAGCAAGGCGAAGCCAACCCGCCGACACGAATTCTCACCGTTACCAACAGAGGCGGAGGAACCTTAAATTGGAATGCAACGGCCAATGCGTCTTGGCTAACACTGAGTCCAGCCTCCGGCACGGGTGAAGGGACGATCACATTGACTGCCACTACCCGTTCTCTAAACACCGGTACCTACAATGCAAAAATAACCGTGAATGCCACAGGTGGTGCTGCCACGGTCACTATTCCGGTCAATCTGACCGTAGCTCCCGCTCCTATACCCCCTGCGATTAGTACAAGCCCAACTACCTTCTCCTTCACAGTTCAGCGAGGAAATGGTAACCCTGCTGCTCAGATACTGAACATCAGGAACACCGGGGCTGGCACCCTGACCTGGACCGCCAGTGATAACGCCGCCTGGCTGGCACTCTCGCCGGCCTCCGGTACCGGCAACGGTGCAGTCACAGTGAGTGCGGCGATTGGATCATTGGCTGTCGGCACTTATAACGGCATAATCACCATCAGTGCTCCGGGAGCAAAAAGCGTTTCCGTGCCGGTGACCTTTACCGTGACCGCGGCGCCTGTACCACCGGCCATTGGTACGAGCCCCGCGAGCTTGTCCTTTACCGCACAGCACAGCGGCGGCAACCCAGCTGCTCAAACACTGAACATCAGCAACACCGGTGGCGGTACCCTGACCTGGACCGCCAGTGATAACGCCGCCTGGCTGGCACTCTCGCCGGCTTCCGGTACCAACAATGGTACGATCACGGTCACTGCAGCCACCGGCTCACTCGCTGCCGGCACCCACAATGCAATCATCGCCCTGGGTGCGACAGGAGCCGCCAATGTTCAGGTCCCCGTAACATTCACAATCGCGCCCGCACCAACCTCAATCACACTGAGCCCCTCGTCACTGACCTATACTGGAGTGCAAGGAAGCTCCACTCCCGCGAGTCAAAGTGTAACTGTCACCTCGAACGGGAATTGGACCGCTACCGACAACGCCACCTGGCTCACTTTGAGTCCGACTTCTGGCAGCGGCAACGCAACCATTTCAGCGCGAGTCAACCTCGAAAGCGCGTCTGTAGGAACAAATAAGGCCACTATCACCGTGACTGCCGGAGGTACCACAAGAGCTGTCGAAGTGACCCTGACGGTCGCTGCAGCTTCATTGACCGTAACGCCCGGGAGCCTTGCCTTTACGGCGACGCAAGGTGGAGCAAATCCATCGGCCCAAACCATCACACTAAGCTCAACCGGAACGTGGACAGCGAGTGACAATGCCTCCTGGTTATCACTCAGTCCGATGTCAGGCTCGAACAATGGGAAAATCACGGCGAGCGTAAACACCGCTAACGCCAACCCGGGAAATAACTCCGCCACCATTACGGTGACCAGCGGAGGCATGACCAAATCGGCAACCGTCACCCTAACACTAAACGCCCCATCAAGCTCGTCGGCAACTCTGACTTGGAACGCAAATACAGAGAGCGATCTGGCTGGATATAAGGTGTATCGAGCAACGGCATCAG
The DNA here is from genome assembly GCA_019636815.1 of Nitrospira sp. GTDB lineage: Bacteria > Nitrospirota > Nitrospiria > Nitrospirales > Nitrospiraceae > Nitrospira_D. The sequence continues at coordinate 11,935 of JAHBWT010000091.1, read as the reverse complement.
GAGTCTATGGAGCGCCGATTGCAACAGTCCTAGGAAATGTGACCACCTACCAGGCGATCGGCCTCCAATTCGGCACGACGTATTTCTTCGTGGTCACAGCTTTTGACATTGCTGGGAATGAAAGCGCGTATTCGAACGAGGTCAGCAAGAGCATTTTCTAAGGAACGCCCGAATAATTCGAATCCCAGCCGAGCAATCTGCTCATGGGTTGGTCTACACGAGTCACGAATCCAGGAGCGAGAAGGAGTGGACCCATGAGGCGGGCAAAGTTTTCTGAAGAGCGGATTGTTTATGTCCTCTGTCAAGCCCAGATGGCCGATCGGGAAGCCAGACTGTGTCGGCAATACGGCGTTGCCGAGCAAACCGTCTACGCTGGAAGAAGAGGTACGCCCATAGAGATGGCTCCCCTTGTTTGGACAGTTTCTTCCACTTCGTAAGTGGCGCCTGCCGGTGTGGCATCAAGAAAAGCGCTACAAACCGACTCTTCCAGCATGCCTTATACCGCTACACGACTCTCGCCGGCACGATAGTCCAACATATAACTCGGAAGAGCATTTGCCGCGACACCATTGAGAACCACATGAATAGGTTTGGACGCACGCAGCGAACCGAGCGCCTGCGTGACGGCTTGTTTGGCTGTCAAGTTTGCCCGCACCACAAGAAGCAGGAAATCGCTGTGGCTTTCCAAGACATTCATCGTGGCAACTGGCAGGATTGGTGGAGCGTTCAAAAGAATATAATCAAACTCTTCTCTCAATTGTGAGAAAACACGATTGAGTTGCCCAGCTCTTAATAGCTCACTGGAATCATTCACATCCTGTCCAGCCGGCATAATCCAGCATGGAACATCGGCAAGTGGGGTCATGGCCTGCTGCGGTGGAATATCACTTCGTAAGCAATCAATCAACCCGTATCGTATAGGTGTTTCTATGAATGCCTTCAGTTCGGGAAAAACAAAGTCGCAGTCTACCAATAGAACTCGTCTCCCAAAATCACGAGACAACGTATAGCCCAGATTAACCACGGTCGTAGTTTTCCCTTCGCCTTTGATCGCACTCGTCACTGCCGCTACCATTGGAGCACCAGCTGAGTTGAGGAGCTGCAACCTTGCCGCAGCGACGCGATACTGCTCAGCCGCCATGGACCGTGGAAACATTTTTGTCACGAATCTTCTGTCGATTTCGCTGAAGCTCGGTCGATTGTCTAGCGCTGAATTGTTCGGCACTGCCTCAGGCTGAGGCCTTGAACCCATCCCCAACGGCCGCCTGAGGAGATAAGATCCCTGCCAATCCCGAGAGTCACGCGCCGGACGCCACAATGATGAAAAGTCTGGAATGGCTGCCAACAACCGAGGACCTGCCAGAAGGAGCTCCACATCTTCAGGACCTCGGAACTGGGGAGTCAGTCGCTCACGCAGGACCGACAGACCGGCGCCAAGAACGCACCCGAATAAGAGTCCTAACACTAAAACCCTTGGCTTGTTAGGAATGACCGGTTCATTGGGGATTCTGGCTCCGTCCAGTACTCTGAACTTTCCGCCTCTCTGCCGCTTTTCTATATTTTCTGCGATTCTCGTGTTTAACCGCTTGTCCAGGAGCATCGCATAATTGGACTTCATGTTGTTGTAGTCGCGTTCCAAAACCAGTAGCTCTTGCTCCACCAAAGGCGACCTCTCTAGCCGCTTTTCATAATCTCGCTTGCTGATTTGCAGCTGCTCACGGCGACGTTGGAGAAGCGCTATCTCAGCCCGCGCTTCACTTTGCTGCTTCATCAGATCCTGAAGATAAGGGTCAAGCAGTCCCGCTTTGTCCGGTCTGATCGCATCCCGACCATACAAATTCGTCAATTCCTCTTCAACCTGCCGAATTTCTTCTTTAGTCAAGACGATCTCAGGATATCCATCCCAGAATTCCGCCTTCAGTTTGACCAGATTCTCTCGAAGCTCTCTCAAACGGCGAAATAATGGGTCAGGCTCTCCTCCGCGAGCAGTTCCGAGTGAAAGATTTTGTAGTCCTGAAACTCGATACTGCTGAACGGCTTGACTCAGCATGGTCAGCTTGTCCGACTGGCGCTGTAGGCTCTCCATGGTGGCAGTGAGCTCAATCTGCACTCGATCCAACGCGCGGACATTGGCATCGGCCTGCTGCGGGAGATCGTCCAGATGTTTTTGCTTGAAGCGACTGATATCGTTCTCTTTCTTTTCCAGTTCCAATTTCATGAATCTTAGCTCATCGTCAAGAAACTCTCCTGCTCCCTCAGCCTCCTTCCCCCGCTCCTTGTTATTCTCCTCAATAAATTTATCTGCGATTCGTGCTGCCACCTGCATGGCAGTCCTTGGATCCTCATGGATAAAAGAGACCACGAAGCCATCAACCAAGTTCTGTGAGCCTTTGCCTCCAGCCGGGTCGATCATGGCTCGCTCAATCATCGTCCTGCTTGCTAACTCTGCCCCACCCGTACCCGCTCCTTGTTCGTCAAGCCCATCCTGGTATAGATCCAGCTCCTTTGCGACTTCACCCATGAAATTCTTGTTGATGATTTGCTTCTGGATAAAAAAGAGACGCTGTTCGAAACGTTTATCTGCTGCTTCCACATTATGGATAACGTTGTCAATCTCCGTGCGCCCTTCCTCCACAATCAACGTCTGTGACTGATAGTATTGAGTAGCGATCAGGCAGTAACCCCATGCCAATGTCAAACCGATGGCTATAGCACCCGCGATAAGCCATTTGTTGCGCGATGCGATGAGGGCATACTCGCGGACTGTGTCCACCCCTGTTTGTTCTACCGGGATAGCTGTCTCAGGGTGTTGCATTTTTATGTTCCAAACAACTCACAGGGTACATCTGAATCTTTTCATTCTATTCACTCAGCAGCACATCATCAACCTATCTATTTCATAACGGGATTCATAACCGGATCCATACCGGTCAGCAACGTCGGAAGCTCCTTATCAGAAGGACAAGTTCGGAACGTCGGAACAATCTCCTTCAGCCGTTCAATAACGAGGTTTGCTTCGTCTCGCTGAATTGCCGACTCCAGGGCTACCAGTTTTTCCTTGAACGTTGCAAAATCGGGTGAGCTTGTGGCTCGGATTTGTAAAATCTTGTCCAGACGCGAGCTCGTTGCGAGCTCGCCCTCCCCGACCAATTCTTCATAAAGCTTTTCGCCCGGTCGAAGACCGACGAATCGGATAGGAATGTCTTTTCCGGGAACAAAACCGGACAGCCTAATGAGACTTCTGGCAATATCAAGAACCTTGATTTGTTCTCCCATGTCAAGAATGTAAATGTGTCCTTGCTTCCCGATCGTCGCTGCCTGAAGAACTAACTGGACCGCCTCGGGGATAAGCATAAAGTACCGCCGGATCTCGGGATGCGTAACGGTTACCGGCCCACCGGATCGAATTTGTTCCTGGAAACGAAGGACGACACTTCCACTACTACCGAGCACATTGCCAAATCGAACAAGAAGGAAACGCGTCTTACTCGTCCTCGCAATGTCCTGAATAATAAACTCAGCTACTCGTTTGGTAGCCCCCATCACGCTCGAGGGGTTAACCGCCTTGTCAGTTGAAATATGGACAAATTGCTCAACACCGTACAGATTCGCAGCTTCAGCAGTGACCCGAGTACCGAGACAATTATTCTTCACCGCTTCAAGTGGATTCAGCTCCACGAGAGGAACATGCTTATGCGCGGCCGCATGGAACAAAATCTGAGGCTTGTACTGCTCTAATACCGCACAAAGCCTGTGCGTGTCCGTGACATCTCCAAGCAATGGAATGATCGGAAACGCCAGCTGCCGGTCATCTAATTCTTTATGAATATTGTACAGACTGTTCTCATGGCGCTCGTAGAGGAGTAGCATGTGTGGATCGAACAGGCTGATTTGTCGGGCCAATTCCGAGCCGATCGAACCGCCAGCCCCAGTGATCAAGACGCGCTTCCCTCTGACCATCTGCCTTGTCGCTTCATTATCCAAATCGATGGGCGCACGAGACAATAGGTCCAGAACCGAAATGTTTCGCATCTGGCTAACGGTGCTTTGGTCTGCCAGGAGTTCCCCTTTGGTCGGTAGGGTCTTGATTGAAACCTCATAGGGCTCCAATTTGATAACAAGGTCACGAAGGAACTCAGGCGTGGCGTTGGACGACGCAACCACGACCACTTCGGGCCTGAGTCCTTCCACAAGCTTAGGGATGTCCGCCACCGTGCCCAACACTCGGACTCCATGGATCCGTTGACTAAGGAGCGCGATATTATCGTCAATGAGTCCGATCGGCTCGCAGTTAAACTCACTGCGAGTCTTCATCTCTCGGACAACTCGCTCTCCCGAATCGCCGGCACCAACCACCAGAACTCTCCGTTTCTTCTGAAAAACCGCCTTATCCCGAAAAACTCTCGATGACAATCTGACTCCAGCAAGAAACCCAACAAGCAATATCGCATCTATGGCAAAAATAGAGCGAGGATAACTATCGACCTCTATGATCCAATAGACCCAACCATAAAATATGACCGTACTTAGCAAGACCCCCTTCAGAATATTTTGAAGATCCCAAAGACTCGTGTACCTCCACAAACTTTCATTGAGGCCAAATAACGCAAACGCCACCCCTCTAATGGCAACTAATCCAAGCACTGTCTGTTCAAAGGTGACAAGCTCACGGCCGGGAATACTTCCATCATACCGTAAGAAGAAAGCGAGGTAGTTCGCCAGAATGATTAACCCCACATCAACCACGACAATAATTGGCTTCCGCCACTTCGAGACAAAGGACGACAGCGTTGTCCAGAGTGGAGTATTCGCAGAACTGGCGACAGCTGTCGCCAGTTCAGGAAGCGTGAAAACCACAACAGGAAACTTCGCAATACGCAACAGGGTTTGTATGATAATTGCGACATCGAGTCGGAAAGACATGTGACGGACATACAGCTTTGCCAACCGTAACTTCTCTGGAAGAACTTTCCGGAGATACTCCTCCTCAGGACTTGAAGAATAGGCGAGAAGCGCGGCCTCATCGATATACCGCAATGAGGCGAGGTCCGTGATCCCTGGACGAACAACGAGAGTCTCGGAAAACTCAGAACGCAGGCGTTCAACATAACGCGGAACTTCTGGCCGTGGGCCTACGAGACTCATATCACCGATAAGAACGTTCACCAATTGAGGCAATTCGTCCAGTTTAAATTTCCGCAAGATTCGCCCAACCCTCGTTATACGCGCATCCTCGCCCACTGTGAGAGGGAGCGAAGCGCCGGGAAGATTGACGACCATCGTACGGAACTTCTGAATTGCGAACGGACGGAACCCTTGCCCCACACGAATCTGACGAAAGATCACCGGGCCGGACGAGTCAAGTTTGATCAACACAGCGATAACCGCAAGCAGCGGCGATGTGATAACCAGCCCTAGAGCGGCCATGCAGACATCAAACGCGCGCTTCATCACCGTCGGTTCCTCCCGACCAGATCTCGAACCGTGTCCACCACACGATTGATTTCGCCTTCGGACATCTTTGAATAGAGCGGCAACGAAACGATGCGTTTGAATGCCTTGCTGGAAACAGGCAAATCCTCCGGTCGATAGCCTCCCATGTCTCGGTGATAGGGATGTAGATGGAGGGGAATAAAATGCACACTGCATCCGACTCCGGCTTCCTGCAGCTGGCGGATGAACTCATCGCGACCAACCCGCAACAGCTCTAAATTCAATTGGATCACATACAGGTGCCACGCGTGCTGTACGTGGGGAGCCGACGTGGGACAGATGATCTCAGGAACACTCTGGAAGCCTTCCTGATACAGAGCAGCATACTGCTCACGTCCTTTCCAAAACCGTTCACATTTCTTCAACTGGGCTAACCCGAGTGCGGCGGCGATGTCGGTCAGATTATATTTAAACCCGGGGGATAGGATCTCGTAATACCATGAACCTTGAGCAGAGTAGCGGTTCCAAGCATCTCGGCTCAGACCATGCAGGCTCATCATTCTCATACGAGCCGCCCACTCGCCATTATTGGTGGTGATCATCCCACCTTCGCCGGTGGTGATATTTTTCGTCGCATAGAACGAAAAACACGTGGCATCCGAGATCCCTCCGATCATCTTGCCATGATATCGTGCAGGCAGAGCATGTGCGGCATCCTCGATTACCCGTAAGCCATGGACCTGTGCGATGGATCGAACCGACTTCAGATCGCATGGATGCCCGGCGAAATGGACAGGAATGATCGCTTTTGTTCGTTTCGTGATAGCCGCTTCAATCAGGTCAGGATCCAAGTTCAGTGTATCCGGAACACAATCGATCAAGACAGGCTTTGCCTTAAAGTAGGTAACCACTTCGGCCGTTGCGGCGAAGGTCATCGTGGGGACGAGCACTTCATCTCCCTCGCGTATGCCGGCCGCTTCAAGTGCGAGATGAAGCGCGGCCGTGCAGGAATTGACCGCAACCGCATGCTCAGCTTCAACCATTGCCGCAAACTCTCGCTCAAATTCTCTCACCTTGGGCCCTGTGGTCAGCCACCCTGAGCGGAGGACGTCAACCACCTCGGCGACTTCTTCATCACCCACATCTGACCTATGAAAAGGCAAGAAATCTTTCATAAACAGATCTCCTTACAAGGGGGAATAGGACCTTGGGCATACAAGTTCTACACTTTCCCACAACCAGAGAAAATCACAACCCATCTTTGGATGGGGACCACAATGCCACAAGCGCCCATGACCTGCCTTTCAGCGAGCCGCTAAAGAGTCAGAATTTATATATAACAGTTGAAAACATAAGGCTATCGGGAACGGGTTAAATTAAAGTTTTATAATGATATTTTCGGCTAGATTACCAGAAGTGCGTTGCTAAACCAATTCCAGCGAACGCCCTCCTGAAATAATATGGGATATGTAAACTCCATTATGAACGAGACCTGGTAAAGAAGAACTCCGGCCTCCTGTTCAACCTTCCGATACCGCCATGACGTCCCACCGCACCTGAGCCGGTGAACGGAGCCCATGTCGCTGAACCAACCACTGCTCGTTCTACGTGACTGGTCGACCCTGGATCGTGTTGCACCGCTCTTCAACCACCTGGAACGTTCGCACCGACAGAGAGTTTCTCCTTGAGTCTCCGAATGAACCGCTTGGCGAGACCCGCCAGGCCCAGCGCTTCGTCACGCAATACGCGCAGCCCCACCTCCATCTTCTTTCTTGCGCGAAGAATACCGGCCTCGCTTCGTTTTCAATTCTGCCATGGACACCTCGATTCATGAGGTCTTTGTTCGCGGAATCCTAGAACTGGTTTCGCATATGATGGCGGGGCCGAACGGCTCGGACGACACGATAGGTATCAACGTTTTCTTCAACGACACGATGCATGGAGTCTTTGCCCATCAGCCGCATGACAAGCCCCATTGGGGTAATGAGAAGATAATAAATAATTCCAAGGATAATCCTCGTGTTGATCGAGCCGAGTAAATGGCCGATCTTCATCCACCCATGATGAACCTGTTTCAAAGTCTGTGGAATCATCGCCCCAAGGGCAAGGAGCAAGCCGCCGAGGATCATTGCCCAAAGGCGCGGCGATTCAGCGCGAAACACCACGGGCCACAAGCCGATCACCGAGAAGACGCCGCCGACAACGAGACCGAACTGTCGTAATTCCTTGTTGGTGGTTTGATGATTCCGTCTTTCCATTGACAATCTCCTAATCGAGTGCGAATTCCTGTTGCCAGTTCGTATCGTTCGTCAGAGGCTTTTGTTGCGTTTTGTAGAGAACACAATTCTCTAACACCAACACATCCATTTCTGTTCTCATGAAACACCGATACGCATCCTCGGGTGTGCACACGATCGGCTCACCACGAACATTGAAGGACGTATTCACCAAGACGGGATAACCGGTGTGCGCCTCGAAGGCTTTGAGCAGTCGGTAATAACGAGGATTCGAGGATTCGTGCACGGTTTGAATCCTCGCTGAATAATCGAGGTGGGTTACGGCAGGGATGTCAGAGCGAGGGACATTGAGCAAATCAATTCCCCAAAGCCCAGCCTGTTCAACAGGCAATGGGAGACGCCGTTTTCCCTGCACCGGTGCGACGAGTAGCATATAGGGGCTGTCCGTATCCATCTCAAAGAAGTCGGAGACTCGTTCCCGTAGAACGGAAGGGGCGAACGGTCGGAACGACTCACGGTACTTGATCTTCAGGTTCATCACGGACTGCATCTTCGTATTGCGGGCATCACCCAGGATGCTTCGCCCGCCGAGCGCGCGGGGACCGAACTCCATCCGGCCCTGCAACCACCCCGCCACCTTCCCGTCCGCTAATTCTCTTGCGACACGATCAAATAGAGTCTGATCATCAAGCAATTCATACGGCGCATCGACCTGCCTCAGAAACTCCTCAATTTCGGCGTTGCTATGCCTCGGCCCTAAATAACTCCCCTTCATCTGATCACTACCGGTAGCCCGTCTTGGTTGATCCTCATACTGGTACCAGGCAGTGAGCGCCGCGCCGACCGCGCCACCTGCGTCGCCTGCCGCCGGCTGAATCCAAATCCCTTTGAAAGGACCTTCTCGCAAGATCCGCCCGTTGCCCACGCAATTCAGCGCAACCCCGCCAGCCATGCAGAGATAGTCGACTCCGGTTTCTCGGTGCAAGGTCTTGGTTACACGTAGCATGACCTCTTCGGTCACTTCCTGTATCGAGCGAGCCAAGTCCATCTCTCGCTGTGTCAGTTTGCTTTCAGGCTTCCGCGGGAGGCCACCGAAGACATCATTGAACTTGTCCCCCGTCATTGTCAGTCCGGTACAGTAATTGAAATACTCCATGTTCATACGGAAGGTCCCATCAGGCTTGAGATCAAGCAGATGGTCATAGATGGCCTTGACGTACTTTGGCTCTCCGTAAGGAGCCAAGCCCATCACCTTGTACTCGCCGGAATTGACCTTGAAGCCGGTGTAGTAGGTAAAGGCCGAATAGAGAAGCCCCAGAGAATGGGGGAACGGGATCTCCCAGAGCGGTATCAGAGAATTTCCTTCGCCGAGCCAAGCGGACGTCGTCGCCCATTCCCCGACTCCATCCATGCAGAGCACGACCGCCTTGTCATAGGGCGACGGATAAAACGCCGAGGCGGCATGCGACTCGTGGTGCTCGCCAAACAACAACGGTGGGAGATCCGGCTTCTTCATCTCCGGAGCCAGCGCGAGGAATTCCTTCGCGAGCAGATTCCGTAGGAAGAGCTTTTCTTTCAGCCACACCGGCATGGCCGCCACAAACGATTGGAGCCCCTTCGGGGCAAAGGCCAAGTACGTCTCGAGCAATCGCTCAAAGTGGACGAGCGGCTTATCGTAAAAGACGACGTACCTGAGATCCCCGAGGGCAATGCCTCCCTCCTTCAAACAGTAGCTCACGGCATGAGAAGGGAACCCCGGATCATGTTTCTTTCGGGTAAACCGCTCCTCCTGAGCCGCAGCAACGATCTCTCCGTCACGGACAAGACAGGCCGCGCTATCATGGTAGAATGCTGAAATGCCAAGAATATGACTCATGATTCCCTCTCGCCGCTCCTTGGTAAACCCCTACCCTAAAACAGCGTATAGATAAACGGGGCAACCGCCGAACCTTGCGTCAACACGATCAAGGAACCTAACATGAGCAGAACCACGAAAATCGGCAACAGCCAAAATTTCTTCCGCTCCTTCATGAATCCCCACAGCTCCATGAAAAACTCGCTCATACTGCTCCTCCTTTCACCTTTCTTTGTTCTTGATACCAACACTGGAGACATGAACTCCTGTGACGGCTTGATGAATAACAGGAAGCAGACATTTGGCGATTGCTGCGTTCCCTTGCGATGCATAATGGCCGTTGTGCCGCGAAAACCGATCAGAAGGATTTACCTCCAGCAGGCATGAGGTCGGATCAACGTAGGCAATACCCACCTCTTCCAGCACCTGCTTGGCAGCGGGTCGTCTGGATGGTCTGTTCAGCTCGCTCTCAACGGGCAGATATACCAGGAGAGGGATCGATCCATCGTGCGTCGCTGATGTAACAAACGCTTTCACGAGCGCCGCATTGATCGACAAAAGCGCCTCCTCGGAAACCTCATCCCTATCATCGGGCCACGAAGAATACCAAGACAGCAACAGCCGAACGAGGTAGGAAGCATGATAGAAGTGTCTCTCCCATTCTCTCGGGTGGTATTCTCTTTGATACTCGAGAAAGGGAAGTTCTGAGATGGATTCTCGTGAGAAGATGACATCAGAAGTCAAGAGCGTGGTATTGATCGTCGTGAGTTCTCCCTCTGACAAGATGAAACGAGGGTTTGAATACGGGTTGCCCCACCGAAAATCGCCAAGAAAGGGATAGACCCACAGGGTACGCCTCAGATCACTGGAGATGAAGCCAAAGATGGAGACTTTCGGCTTCCACGGACGCACATCCCTTTCATATCGCAGAAACATTTGGGCAAGGCCATATCCCGGCACTCCAAAATTCAAAACCCGAAACGGAGCACCCAACATCTGCTCCAAGTGATACCCATAAGACTCTTTGTACGGTACCTCTTCTCCGAAGGTAAACGAATCCCCTACCAAGGCAATATCCACCCCTTCAGTATTTCTGGCAAACGACGTGTTCCCATCAGGAGCACGTATTCCCTCTGGACTGGACCAATAAAGCCCATCAGCACTCAGCCGGCTTGGGCCTACCGTCCACCCCAAGAGGGGGTCATAGACATGATACGAGAGATCGCCACGTTGTTTTCTGATAAGTTTCTGATAGTGGCCCTTGATGGCATTCCAGTTCTTTGGCTTCAACACCAGAGTCCCAATGGCTTCGTACCCGTAATAACTGCGAACAGCTGCTCTCACTGCGATCTCTGCGGTCACCACTGTCAGCACCACGGTGATGATGTTCATCGCCACGACCAAAAGGAAGCTGTGCGAAGGTGATCGCCTATGCTCCAGATACCTGCGAACAATGACGGCGCCGCTAACGAGAAACGCGCCGCTAGCACAAAGAAATACCATCCCCGACAAGCGAGGCAGAAACACGTCGAAGGACGTCTCTCCTTTGATGTGCAGCGCCTGCAAGATAACTACAATTGATGCCTCCAACAGAAGGAGGGAGATCAAGAAGAGCAGATCGTGTTTCGAGAAAGAAGTCTTCGAAGTCATGACATTGAGTTCTCCAGCATAGCATCTCAGAAATACGTGACTTGTACTTGCCTTTATGGTCTCGTGTCCAGTCGAAGGAGTTCCTCGTATCATGACTAGTGGAGTGAAACCCGCATTGCTACCGACCGGTGATGAGGTGGCGCAGTGCAGCACCAGGTAACAGCCGTTTAATTTCCCTGCCATGAGGATCCGTGGTCGGGACATCCTGTTACCCTACGGATGGTTGAATAGGTGACCCTGAGAAGGCTGGGCCCATGGAATAGAGCAGCTCACACAACGATTGACTCCGTTCGTCGTCAATTAATGAGCAGATCGTCCATAGGGGAGGAGCGATTGTCACGACTTCTCCAATAGTGATGATAGTGATGACTTCGCACGTCCCCGGGGTCGGATCAGGTCTGCCGTCATGGACGGGCAGTCACAGATCAGCCCTGCAGAAGCTCTTGAGAATAGGTCCGAATGTCTACAAACGAATAGGTAACATTGACAAATTTCTTAGTCAACCCAACTTTTCTCCTCAAAAAGGACGAGAAGTTGAAACAAAAGGTGGGGGTGCCTTGGTTGGGTCTCTTGGGAAGAAGCTTACGCTGAGGCCTACCCGCTGCCGGGAACCAGCCCGGAAGTTTCATGAATCTCTTTAGAGGCGAGTTCTGTGCGGACCTGACAGTTAGCCAGTTTAGGCGTCTTGGTACTGACGCAGCCGCGTCAAAGATCAGTCAGCGTTGTGGCTGCGTATTCGTGATCTGCCTCGGGCTCGACA
>JAHBWT010000090.1 GCA_019636815.1 Nitrospira sp. | reverse complement strand
ACGAATCTGGCGGGCGGGCAGGAGGCTGGCTGGCGCGAGCGCGCCTGTGTTTGTCGGTGCAGAGTGTTCTGTTAGCTTGTATCGAGGAGAAAGAGATGCGTGAAATTATCGACATGGCGTGTACTCTCTGTAAACAGCGAAATTACTCGTCCATGAAGAACAAAAAAAACGATCCGGATCGGTTGGAGCGTAACAAGTTCTGCAAGTTCTGCCGAAAGCACACGCCGCATAAGGAAGTGAAATAGAGTGCTGAGGTATGGGTGTTGAGTCTTGGGGGGCGGCATGCGAAAGTTCAGCACTCGGTACTCCGCGCTGGGCTGGAGGGGCATGGTGTTAATGGCAGCACATCGGTCTCCAAAACCGAGAGTCTGGGTTCAAATCCTAGTGCCCCTGCCACCTCAAGCTTGATCGAGGCCGATGGATAAGCGTCGTAAGGGATATTTTTGGCTAAGTAGAGGCGCGTATCGACTGCTCCTCAATGGTTCTTGGGGGAATGGCCAAATTCATCCGGAGTGATGTTTGGTTTTTTGAATGACTGTATAACGGCCGTATCGTGTATGGAGTTGAGAGTAAATAACCTTTCCGTAACGGGAAATTCTTGGAGGACCAGATGGATCTACTAGATAGAAGACGGAGCTTCCATGTTTAAACGCATGACTAACTCGATTCGATTGTTTATGACCGACGTGCGTACGGAGCTGAAGAAAGTTTCGTTCCCGAGTCGTGGGGAAACCGTCGGATCGACGGCAGTGGTCATTGTTTTTTGTATCATAATGTCTATGTATTTGTCCGTCGTTGATTCATTCCTTTCATGGTTGGTCGGCAAGCTCATTTGAACCGAGCGAGAAAAGACAGGGTAGCAGCAGTTCATCGAAGTCTGAGGGTGGTGCATGACAAAGAACTGGTACGTCATCCATACGTACGCGGGTTTTGAGGGGCGTGTAAAGACCAGCCTTATGGAGCGGGCAAGTCAGATGGGACTTGTTGAAAAGGTTGGGCAGGTGCTCGTTCCGACGGAAGATGTGATCGAAATCAAAGACGGTAAGCGACGGACTTCGCGGCGAAAATTCTTCCCGGGCTATGTCCTGATCGAGTTGGAGTCGCCGCTGGAGGATGAGACCTTGCAGATGGTCAAGGAAACTCCAAAGGTGACCGGATTTGTAGGTGGAGGCACGGTTCCGATCCCGCTGACCAACGAGGAGGTGGAATCGTTGCTCAAGCAGGTTGATGCGGGTCAAGCGGAGCCTCGCGAGCAGATTAAATTTATCAAGGGAGACAACGTTCGCATCATCGACGGCCCCTTCCTTGGGTTCAACGGTGTGGTTGATGAAGTCGATCACGATCACAGTCGGTTGAAGGTGATGGTGAGTATCTTTGGGCGGTCGACTCCGGTTGAATTGGGATTTTTACAGGTTGAACGGATTTAGCCGATCGGGCATGGTCAGAATCTTAGTCGCGGGTGACGACTAAACGCTGATTGTCGGTCGTGTTAAGGAGAAAGAGAAAGACATGGCGAAAGAAGTTTCAGCGCAGATCAAGTTGCAAATTCCCGCCGGCAAAGCCAATCCAGCCCCTCCTGTCGGGCCTTCGCTGGGGCAGCATGGCGTCAACATTATGGAATTTTGTAAGCAGTTCAATGCCAAGACTCAGAAGGAAGGGGACAGCATTATCCCTGTCGTCATCACCGTCTACAAAGATCGTACTTTCAGCTTCATCATGAAGACGCCTCCTGCGTCGGATCTCCTGAAGAAGGCTGCGGGGATTATTAAAGGCTCTGGCGTGCCGCAGAAAGATAAAGTGGGAATGATTACTCGGCAGCAGTTGAACGAGATTGCGCGCAAGAAGATGGCCGACTTGAATGCGGCTGATGTCGAGGGGGCGGCCAAAATCATCGAAGGGACTGCCCGCAGCATGGGCGTCGTCATCCAGGGATAATTTCAAGAGCGAAGGAGCGGCAGGCAATGGGGAAGAAAATGAATGCGGCGATCAAGAATGTTGAGCCGCGTGTCTACGGGTTGCGTGAAGCCGTTGAAACGGTCAAGAAGTCGGCCTTTGTTAAGTTCGATGAGTCGGTCGATCTCGCGCTCAGGTTGGGGATCGATCCCAAGCGGTCGGATCAATTGGTTCGAGGAACGGCCTCTCTTCCTCATGGGACAGGGAAAAAGGTCCGCGTTCTCGTTTTTGCGAAGGGCGAAAAGGAACAGGAAGCGCGGCAAGCTGGGGCCGACTATGTAGGGTCGGATGATTTGATGGAGAAAATTAAGGGAGGATGGATGGAGTTCGACTGCGCAATCTCCACGCCGGACCTGATGGCGTCGGTCGGGAAGCTCGGTAAGGTCCTTGGGCCTCGAGGATTGATGCCGAATCCTAAGACTGGTACCGTGACCTTCGAAGTTGGAAAAGCGGTTGCGGATATCAGAAAGGGCCGGGTTGAGTTCAAGGTCGAAAAAGCCGGTATCGTGCATGTACCGGTCGGTAAAGTGTCCTTTGAGCCGACGAAGCTGTATGACAATGCCTCCGCGATCATTGAATCTGTTCTCAAGGCAAAACCAGCCTCCTGCAAGGGGCGTTATCTCAAGAGTGCCACGATTTCGAGTACGATGGGTCCGGGTGTGAAATTGGATACGGTGGCACTGGCGAAGCAATGGAGCTAATCGAACGACGTCTGTCGTCAGATGGAAGTTTCGAGGGTTCCGTATTTCTCGATTGACGAATAGCGATCGTTCGAAGAAGGAGAGCGATGAAGAAGGAAGAGAAGATTACGGCAATAGCGGAATTGGCTGAAAAGTTCGGTCGCGCGCGTCTGGCGATCTTGACGGAATGTGTCGGTCTTCCGGTCAATCAGGTGACCGAGTTGCGCAAACAACTCCGTGGGGTCAAGGCTGAATATCGAGTCGTAAAGAACACTCTTGCCGCTCGTGCCGCTGAGGGAACGGTATTGGCCGAACTCAAGGCGCATCTGAAAGGTCCGACCGGCGTTGTCATTGGATATGACGACCCTGTGTTGCCGACCAAGGTTTTAAAGGATTTCATCGGTGGGGAGAAGCGTGAAGAAAAGATTCGGATGACGGCCGGGGTATTGGAGGGCAAGATTCTCCAGCCGGATGAACTGACGGCTGTTGCGAAGCTGCCGAAAAAAGAAGTGCTCGTTGCGATGTTGCTTTCGGCCATGCAGGGGCCGATTCGCGGAGTCGTCTACACGTTGAACGCAGTCTTGTCGAAGTTTGTACGAGTCATTGCAGCCATTCAGGATAAACGGAAAGGAGAAGGGGATATGCCAGCTACAGAGGGAAAATTGTCACAAGAGGAATTGATTAAGGCGATCGAAAGCATGAGCGTGCTTGATCTTGCCGAACTAGTGAAGGGGTTGGAAGCACGATTTGGCGTGACGGCGGCCGCTCCGGTTGCGATCGCTGCAGCACCGGCTGCAGGTGGCGGAGCTGCATCCCCTGCCGAGGAAAAGACCGCATTTGACATCGTGCTCACGTCCGCGCCAGCTGACAAGAAAATTCAAATCATTAAAGTCGTGCGAGAGCTTACGAGTCTCGGACTTAAGGAAGCGAAGGACCTTGTCGAGAGCGCGCCGAAGCCGATCAAGACTGGGGTGGCCAAGGAAGAAGCCGACGCGGTGAAAAAGAAGCTCGAAGAAAGCGGTGCCAAAGTCGAAATCAAATAACCAAGGAATTTGTCATAGCCGCCAGTCGTTCATTTGTATTGATAGAGTCATGCGTCGGCTCTTTCTCAACGTGATTAGGCTGGCGACTGCGGTTCACCGCTAACCAGCGTGGAGGGGTAGGAATGTCCGAAACGACTCTGCGAGATTTCGTCGAGCGAAAAGATTTTTCTCGCATCCGAACGAACATCGATATTCCAGATCTGATCGAGATTCAGAAGCGTTCCTATGAAGAGTTCTTGCAACTTGAAGCCGAGCCTGAGCGTCGAAAAGATCATGGATTGCAGGCGGCGTTGGCCAGCGTCTTCCCCATACCGGACTATAACAATACCGCCATGCTCGAGTTTTCGAGTTACACATTAGGGACGCCGAAATACGATGAGCGCGAATGTCTTGAGCAAGGGATGACCTTCGCGGTTCCGCTCAAGTTGCGTGTCCGTTTGGTGGTATTCGACAAGGAGGATAAAGGCCCTCGCAAGAAAGTACTCGATGTGCGGGAGCAAGAGGTTTATGTCGGTGAATTGCCGCTTATGACCGAGCGAGGAACTTTTATCATCAACGGGACTGAACGAGTCGTCGTCAGTCAGCTCCATCGATCGCCGGGTGCGTCCTTTACGCATGATAAAGGTAGGACCCATGCGAGCGGCAAGGTGCTGTATTCAGCGCGCATCATTCCTTATCGGGGTTCTTGGCTCGACTTCGAGTTCGATGCCAGGGATATTCTCTATGTCCGCATCGATCGCCGTCGAAAGATGCCGACCACCATTTTGCTGAAAGCGTTTGCTTTCTCGAGCGACGACTTGCTCAAAATGTACTACCCTGTCGAAGAAATTCGGGTGTTGAAAGGGAAGATGTTTCGTAAGCTTGATCCGGAAATCCACCATGGGCTTCGATGCTCGGTCGAGGTGACGGACAAGAATAGCAAGGAACCGTTGGTGCGGGAAGGCGCCAGGTTGACGAAGGGGCTCATCGCCAAGCTCAAAGCGTCGGGAGTGAAAGAAATTCCTATGCGTCCCACCGAATTGGTGGGACGCGCCATTCTGACTGAATTGGTTGATTCGAAGAAGGAGAAGCTCGCGGAGAAGAATCAGCGGTTGACTGCCGAGATTGTCGAGCAGATTGTCGAGAGTGATGTGGAGGAGTTCAAGGTCATCTATCTCGATATGGCCACTGCGACGCCGGTGATCCTTGATACTTTAGAGATGGAGAAGATCGGGTCAAAGGAAGAAGCGATGGTCGAAATTTATCGCCGCCTCCGTCCTGGTGAAACGCCATCTGTCGACACGGCGCGGGCGTTGTTTGATAATTTGTTTTTGAACTCCAAGCGTTACGATTTATCTCCGGTCGGCCGGTTGAAGCTCAATAAGAAACTCGGATTGGATCTGCCTCTTGAGCAGCGAACCTTGACGGCCCAGGATATTGTGGAAGTCATCCGCTACCTTGTCAATCTCAAGGTCGGAAAAGGCGAAATCGACGACATCGACCACTTGGGGAATCGTCGTGTCCGGTCGGTGGGAGAATTGCTAGAGAATCAATTCCGGCTGGGGTTGGTTCGGATGGAGCGAAGTATCAAGGAACGCATGAATCTTCTTGATATGGAAACGGTACTCCCGCACGATCTTATCAACGCCAAACCGGTTGTTGCGGCGGTGAAGGAGTTCTTCAGTAGCAGTCAGCTTTCTCAATTTATGGACCAAACGAATCCCCTCGCTGAAATCAC
Source organism: Nitrospira sp. (assembly GCA_019636815.1). Lineage (GTDB taxonomy): Bacteria > Nitrospirota > Nitrospiria > Nitrospirales > Nitrospiraceae > Nitrospira_D. Next base: position 9,806 of record JAHBWT010000090.1, on the reverse strand, counting down.
GCACAAGCGTCGGCTTTCAGCGTTGGGCCCAGGGGGGCTCACGCGTGAACGGGCCGGATTCGAGGTTCGTGACGTTCATCCTTCTCACTATAGTCGCATTTGTCCCATTGAGACGCCCGAGGGTCCCAACATCGGTTTGATTACTTCGTTGGCCACGTACGCGCGTATCAACCAGTTCGGGTTTATTGAGGCGCCGTACCGGAAGGTCGCGAAGGGACGAGTTACTGACGAAATTGAATTTCTTTCGGCAATAGAGGGCGACAAGTACATCATCGCTCAGGCCAACTCGAAGCTCGATGGGTCGGGGAAATTGGTGTCGGAAACGGTTTCGTGTCGGCATGGCGGAGACTTTGTGATGGCGACTCCGGATCGGATCGACTATATGGACGTGTCGCCGAAGCAAGTGGTCAGCGTGGCAACCGCCCTCGTACCGTTCTTGGAGCATGACGATGCCAACCGTGCTCTGATGGGATCCAATATGCAGCGCCAGGCGGTCCCATTGTTGGCTTCCGAGTCGCCGTTGGTCGGGACAGGGATGGAAGCCGTGGTGGCTCGAGATTCGGGATACGTTATCCAGGCCCGCCGAGCCGGAGTCGTCGAGAGTGTCGATGCGACTCGGATCGTGGTGCGGGCCGATTCGAAAGACGGCAAAAAGGGTAAAGATTCCGGGCTCGACGTGTACGATCTGATCAAGTTTCAGCGGTCGAACCAAAATACATGCATTACACAGACTCCGGTTGTTTGGATAGGCCAACCGGTCAAGAAGGGACAGGTGCTTGGTGACGGGCCGTCGATCGATCATGGGGAGCTGGCGCTGGGCAAGAATGTGCTCGTGGCGTTTATGCCGTGGGGTGGCTACAACTTCGAGGACGCGATCCTGCTCAGTGAAAAATTGGTTCGCGAAGATGCGTTCACCTCCATCCATATCGAAGAGTTCGAAGTGGAAGCCCGGGATACCAAGTTAGGCAAGGAAGATGTCACTCGGGATATTCCGAATGTCGGCGAAGAAGCACTGAGAAATTTGGACGAGAGTGGCATCATTCGGATCGGAGCCGAAGTAAAGCCGGGTGACATTCTGGTCGGCAAGGTCACGCCCAAAGGCGAAACGCAACTGACTCCCGAAGAAAAATTGCTTCGTGCGATCTTCGGTGAAAAGGCCGGTGATGTGAAGGACACGTCACTGACCGTCCCGCCGGGTGTGGAGGGTATTGTGGTCGATGTGAAGATCTTTTCGCGTAAAGGACTGGACAAGGACGAGCGCTCGAAAAGTATCGAGACCGATGACCAGATGAAGTTGCAGCGGGATCATCACGAAGAACTGCGGATCATCGATGAAGAAAAAACGAAGAAGATACGGAAGTTGTTGCTCGGCAAGGTGGTGGGTCGTGATCTCATGGATCCGGAGAGCGGCGACGTCATCTTGAAAAAGAAGGGTAAATTGACGGCGGAGATCCTCAGGCGATTGCCTGACGATACCGTGCGTCACATCATTCTCAGTGATCCCGATGAGCAAAAAGAGCTGGAGGATGTCGAACGGCGAGCGAAGGAGCAGAGTGAAATTCTCCAGACATTGTATGATGAAAAAGTTGGTCGTTTGAAGCGGGGCGATGAACTGCCTCCGGGTGTCATCAAGCTCGTGAAGGTGTACATCGCGATGAAGCGTAAGATCCAAGTCGGCGACAAGATGGCTGGCCGCCATGGGAACAAGGGTGTCGTGTCGCGGGTCTTGCCAGAGGAAGATATGCCCTATCTGCCCGATGGAACTCCGGTAGAAATCGTGCTGAATCCTCTCGGTGTGCCATCCCGCATGAACGTGGGACAAATTTTGGAAACTCACCTCGGATGGGCGGCAAAGGCGTTGGGCATCAAGGTTGCGAGCCCGGTGTTTGATGGAGCGTCGGAGAAGGAGATCAAGGATTTACTCAAGAAGGCCAAGTTACCGATGAGCGGACAATCTCAGCTCATCGATGGTAAAACAGGCGAGACATTTGGTAGTCCCGTCACCGTTGGATATATGTATGTTCTCAAGCTTCACCACCTCGTGGACGACAAGATCCACGCCCGATCCATCGGCCCATATTCTCTGGTTACTCAACAGCCGCTAGGCGGTAAGGCTCAGTTTGGGGGGCAGCGCTTAGGGGAAATGGAAGTTTGGGCGCTCCAAGCCTATGGTGCTGCATCGACGCTACAAGAGTTTCTCACCGTCAAATCTGACGATGTGCCGGGCCGATCGCGCATGTACGAAGCGATAGTCAAAGGCGAACCATTCCTCGAGCCAGGCTTACCGGAGTCGTTCAATGTGCTGGTCAAGGAACTGCAGAGCTTGGGACTCGATGTAGAGTTGGTCAAGACGCAAGACTAACCGCTTGCATGCCGGCGGAAAACCGGTATCAGAGGAGGTCATTACCTTGGAAGGCGTATATACATTGTTTGAAAAGCAGCGGGATTCTGTGTCGTTCGATTCAATGCGCATTCGCATTGCATCGCCTGAGAAAATCCGCTCGTGGTCGTATGGCGAAGTCAAGAAGCCTGAAACGATCAACTATCGGTCGTTCAAGCCAGAAAAAGATGGTCTCTTCTGCGCCAAGATTTTCGGTCCTACCAAGGACTGGGAGTGCAATTGCGGCAAGTACAAGCGCATGAAGCATCGCGGGATCGTCTGCGATAAGTGCGGCGTCGAAGTCATTCAATCCAAAGTACGTCGTGAGCGTATGGGCCATATCGAACTGGCTGCGCCCGTCGCGCATATTTGGTTTTTGAAGGGGGTTCCGAGTCGGATTGGGACGCTGCTCGACATGAGCCTCAAGCAATTGGAAAAGATTCTCTACTTTGAAAGCTATGTCTGTGTGGATCCCGGCTCAACCGACCTTGCGGAAAAAGAGTTGGTTCCTGAGGATAAGCTACGTACCCTCATCTCTGAGTTTGGAGCGAGCGGTTTCAAGGTCGGAATCGGTGCTGAGGCCATACGTGATCTCCTGAGGAAGATCGATATTAATGCGTTGTGGGATGATCTACAAGTAAAGGCGAAGGCGTCGACATCGGCGGCGATGAAGAAGAAATACGCAAAGCGCCTGAAAGTGTTGGAGGCATTCCGTAAGTCCGGAAATAAGCCGGAATGGATGATCATGGATGTCATCCCGGTTTTACCTCCGGAGTTGCGCCCCTTGGTTCCGCTTGATGGTGGGCGGTTTGCGACATCCGATCTGAATGACCTCTATCGTCGTGTGATCAACCGAAACAATCGTCTCAAGCGATTGATGGAACTGAAGGCTCCAGGGGTCATCATCAGGAATGAGATGCGAATGCTCCAAGAGGCCGTGGATGCTCTTTTCGATAATGGCCGCCGTGGACGAGCCATTCGTGGACCCAACAAGCGTCCGCTGAAATCACTGAGCGACATGCTGAAGGGTAAACAGGGTCGGTTCCGGCAGAACCTATTAGGAAAGCGGGTTGATTACTCCGGCCGTACAGTGATCGTCGTCGGTCCAGAGTTGCGTCTCCATCAGTGTGGTTTGCCTAAGAAGATGGCGCTGGAATTGTTTAAGCCGTTCATCTTCCACAAACTGGAAGCCCGAGGAGCGGCCACGACCATTAAAAGTGCAAAACGGTTGGTTGAAAAGGAGCGGCCGGAGGTCTGGGATGTTCTGGACGAAGTGATTCGAGAACATCCCGTGTTGCTGAATCGCGCTCCGACACTGCATCGGTTGGGGATCCAGGCCTTTGACCCTGTTTTGGTCGAAGGCAAAGCGATTCGATTGCATCCGCTCGTCTGTGCCGCATTCAATGCTGACTTTGACGGAGATCAGATGGCGGTACACGTACCATTATCGGTCGAGGCGCAGGTTGAAGCCCGAGTCTTGATGATGTCGATCAATAACATCCTCTCGCCGGCTAACGGCAAACCGATCGCAGTGCCGTCACAAGATATGGTGCTGGGATGCTATTGGCTGACCAAAGAACGATTGGGAGCCAAGGGAGAGGGGAAGGTATTCGGTTCCCCCGAAGAGGTTCGGATTGCCTTTGATGCGCGAGAAGTGGAGGAGCATGCGAGAGTCAAAGTGCGCATCGCGGGCGTTCTGGTGCAAACGACCGTCGGCCGTGTGTTGTTATCGGAAATCCTTCCTCCGGGCTTGCCCTTCGCGAACGCGAACAAGCTTATGACCAAGAAGGAGATGACGAAGCTGATTGATGCCGTCTACCGTCAGACCGGCCACCGTGATACCGTCGAGTTTCTGGATAAAATCAAAGATCTTGGTTTTACCAACGCTACCAGGGCCGGTTTGTCGATCTGCATCGACAACATGCACATTCCGAGCAAGAAGGAGGATTTTATCGGGAAGGCGCAGCGCGAAGTGAACGAGATCGAAAAGCAATATTCGGACGGCTTGATCACCAACGGGGAACGGTACAATAAGGTGATCGATATTTGGGCGCATGTCACCGAACAGGTCGCCAATGAGATGATGAAGGAGCTTGGAGCAGGAGGCGATCCGACAAAAGCGGAATCGTTCAACCCGATTTTTATGATGGCGGATTCCGGTGCTCGAGGTAGCTCGCAACAGATTCGACAGTTGGGTGGGATGCGCGGTCTGATGGCCAAGCCGTCCGGTGAAATCATTGAGACACCCATCACCGCCAATTTCCGCGAAGGATTGACGGTGTTGCAGTATTTTATTTCGACCCACGGTGCCCGTAAGGGTCTCGCTGATACGGCATTGAAAACTGCCAACTCGGGGTATCTCACCAGACGATTAGTCGATATTGCTCAAGACGTCATTATTAATGAGATCGACTGCGGAACGCGTGACGGTATTCTTGTCAGCGCGTTGGTGGAGGGTGGTGAAATTATCCAGCCGTTAGAGGAGCGCGTTCTTGGTCGTTTGGCGGCAGAAGACATTCGTGACCCCGTTACAGGTGAGATCATTGTGTCGTGGAACGAAGAGATTAACGAAGAGTTGACCAAATCAATCGTGGAGGCCGGGGTTGACCGTGTCAAGATCCGGTCTGTCCTGACTTGCCAATCGCCGCGTGGTGTGTGTCGTGCCTGTTATGGTCGAGATCTGGCGCGCGGGCGTCTGGTTGAAAAGGGTGAGCCGGTTGGCGTCATCGCAGCGCAATCTATCGGTGAGCCGGGTACGCAGTTGACGATGCGCACGTTCCACATCGGAGGTACAGCCAGCAAGGTCGTCGAGCAGACTGTACTCGAAGCGAAGCATGCCGGACGAATCAAGTTTATGAGCTTCGATGCAAAAAAGAATGCAGACGTTCACAACGCCGGGATCGCGGTTCGAAACAAAGAAGGTGAGTGGGTTGTGATGAATCGCAATACCAAGATCGCGATTGTTGATGACAGTGGGCGCGAACGCGAAAAGTATCCAGTGGTGTACGGGGCTAAGATTAAAATCAGAGACGGCGATCCAGTAGTGGTTGGTCAGAAGTTGGTCGAGTGGGATCCTTACTCTCTCACGATTTTGACCGAGGTTGGCGGAAGAGTCGCGTACGGTGACATCGTTGAAGGGGTCACGATGAAAGACGAGTTCGATGAAGTGACCGGTTTGTCGCGTAAGGTCATCATCGAGCATACTGGTCAGACTCTTCGGCCTCGGGTGTCTATCAAGGATGAAAATGGGAAGACGGCCAAAGTTGCCGGTGGATCGAACGCGGTTGCTCGGTACTTATTGCCGGTTGGTGCCCATATCTTCGTCGAAAAAGGCGCCACAGTGTTTCCCGGGGATGTATTGGCAAAGATTCCTCGTGAAACAACGAAGACCAAAGATATCACCGGCGGTCTTCCGCGTGTGGTGGAGCTTTTCGAGGCGCGGAAGCCAAAAGAGCAGGCCGTCATCACCGAGATCGATGGAGAAGTTTCATACGGCGGTTTCGTGAAAGGCCAGCGCAAGGTATTGGTTGACAATAAGATGGGCGACGTGAAGGAGTACTTTATTCCCAAGGGCAAGCACGTCAATGTGCATGAAGGTGATTGGGTTCGAGCTGGGGAGCCATTGATGGATGGATCAGCGAATCCCCACGACATCCTCGATGTGCTTGGACCGAATGAATTGCAAAAGTATCTCGTTGATGAAGTGCAGGACGTGTATCGATTGCAGGGCGTTTCGATTAATGACAAGCATATTGAAATCATCGTCAGGCAAATGTTGCGGAAAGTGCGTGTCGAAGACCCTGGCGACACGCAGTTTTTGCCTGGCAGTCAAGTGAGCAAGAGTGTGTTCGAAAAAGAAAATGAACGAGTCCTTGAGAAGGATGGAAGTCCGGCTCTCGGTAAACCCGTTTTACTTGGTATCACCAAGGCTGCGTTGACCACCGACAGCTTTATCTCGGCGGCTTCCTTCCAGGAGACGACGCGCGTCCTCACGGAGGCGGCAATCAACGGTCGCGAGGATGACCTGTTGGGGTTGAAAGAAAATGTCATCGTGGGTCGTTTGATCCCGGCTGGGTCAGGATTCGAAGAGTATCGTGACACATTTGTCATTAGTGAAAAGCCTGAGCCTGTACCGGTGGGTGTAGGTTCTACCGGGAACCCCGCGCCATCCGATGCCACGGTTCCAACAACTTCTGGAGAAACAGCTCGATCCTGATAAAAGGAAATCTTCTCCACTTGACAGCCGTATGGTTGATCATTATAATCCTGCGGCTTTGGGCTTGGTTGTAAGTGTGTTTTGTTTTTGAAAAAGGTCTAAACAGATGCCGACGATTAATCAGCTGGTTCGAAAAGGGCGAGTTTTTGTTAAGGCAAAAACAAAAAGCCCTGCTCTGAAGTCTTGTCCGCAAAAGAGAGGCGTTTGCCTGCGGGTCTACACGACAACGCCCAAAAAGCCAAATTCAGCCTTGCGGAAAGTTGCCCGTGTGCGTCTTACGAACGGCACAGAGGTCACAACCTATATTCCTGGGGTGGGGCATAATCTCCAGGAGCACTCAATCGTCCTCGTACGCGGAGGGCGTGTCAAGGACCTTCCTGGCGTACGATACCATTTGGTTCGTGGGGCGCTGGATGCGGTAGGGGTGGCTGACCGAAAACAGAGTCGCTCAAAGTACGGAGCAAAGCGTCCTAAATAGTAAATAGATTGGTTGCCGGATTCTAACTAAGTTCATTTATAGGACAATATGCCACGCAGTAGATTTTTAGGCCAACGGGAAGTGCTTCCAGATGTGCGGTATCGCGACAAACTGGTCGGGAAATTCATTAATACGTTGATGATCAATGGGAAGAAGAGCACCACTGAACGTATATGCTATGGGGCGTTCGACGTTATTCAGGAAAAGACCGGAGGCGATCCGCTGAAGGTATTTAGGGCGGCGGTCGACAACGTGAAGCCGATTGTTGAGGTCAAATCTCGTCGGGTGGGCGGAGCTTCGTATCAGGTTCCTGTTGAAATCAGGCCGGCACGTCGGGTCTCGTTAGCGCTCCGTTGGCTATCGCAGTTTGCGCGTACACGTGGTGGCAAGAGTATGCGAGAAAAACTCGCAGCCGAACTGTTGGACGCATCGAATAATACCGGGGCTGCGGTGAAAAAACGGGAAGACGTACATCGAATGGCAGAGGCGAATAAGGCATTCGCCCATTATCGCTGGTAGCGTCATTCTGTGCTGCAGTCGAGCCGTGCTGCGATCCGCAGACCCGAGTGCTTCTATCATCGCAGCAGCGTGGTGCGGCTTGATCTGCAGCACAAGTGTTTTTAGGGGATTAAAGTGGCTCGTCAGACATCACTAGAACATACGAGAAACATCGGCATCATGGCCCACATTGATGCGGGGAAGACTACGACCACCGAGCGAATTCTCTACTACACCGGCTTGACCCATAAATTGGGTGAAGTTCACGAAGGCGCGGCGACCATGGACTGGATGGAGCAGGAACGGGAGCGAGGCATCACGATTACGTCTGCCGCCACGACCTGTTTTTGGCGTGACCATCGCATCAATATCATTGACACCCCGGGCCACGTGGATTTCACAATTGAGGTTGAGCGGTCGCTACGTGTGCTTGATGGAGCGGTGGCGGCCTTCGATTCTGTGCAGGGGGTTGAGCCTCAGTCGGAAACGGTTTGGCGGCAGGCAGATAAGTATCATGTCCCGCGCATTGCCTTTATGAATAAGATGGACAGGGTTGGGGCTGATTTTTACGGAAGTGTGCAATCGATCATCGATCGCCTTGGTGCCACGCCTGTCCCGATTCAAATTCCAATCGGCCGCGAGGCAGAGTTTAGGGGGGCGATCGATCTCGTTAGGATGAAGGGGTATTTTTACGACGATGAGACGCTGGGTGCGAAGTACAAGGTTGATGAGATTCCACAAGATCTTCTCGCTCAGGCAACGGACTATCGGGAAAAGATGCTCGACGCAGTTGCGGAGTTCGATGACCAAGTGATGGAGAAGTACTTGAATGGTCATCCGTTGACAGAGGAAGAAGTGATGCGCGCAATCCGCGCGGCCACTATTTCTATGAAAATCACACCGGTGCTCTGTGGCTCTGCTTTTAAGAATAAAGGGGTGCAGCAGCTCTTGGATGGCGTGGTTGATTATCTCCCTTCGCCGCTTGATATTCCTCCGGTAAAAGGTGTCGAGCCGAACAGCGGTAAGGAGGTAGAGCGAAAATCGGATGATGCTGAGCCTTTTGCGGCCCTGGCATTTAAGATCATGTCGGATCCGTTTGCTGGTCAATTGACATACTTTCGTGTGTATTCGGGAGCGCTCAAGACCGGTACCCCGGTTCTGAACGTGACCAAGGGAACTAAGGACCGGATCGGGCGTCTCCTCAAAATGCATGCGAACAAGCGCGAAGAGATCGATGAAGTTCATGCAGGGGACATTGCTGCGGCGGTAGGGCTTAAAGGGGCCACCACGGGAGATACTCTAGCTGATGAGAAGCAGCCTGTCTTGCTGGAGGTGATGAAGTTTCCGGAGCCGGTCATTGCGATGGCGATTGAGCCAAAAACCAAGCAGGATCAAGAGAAGATGGGATTTGCGCTCCAAAAGTTAGCGCAGGAAGATCCTTCATTCCGTGTGCGGACCGATGAAGAAACTGCGCAGACAATCATTGCTGGGATGGGGGAGTTGCATCTTGAGATCATTGTTGACCGGATGTTGCGCGAATTCAAGGTTGAGGCAAACGTCGGAAAGCCTGAGGTTGCGTTCAGGGAAACGATTCGACGGAAAGCCGAGGCTGAATCGAAATACATCAAGCAGACTGGTGGCCGCGGACAGTATGGCCACGTTGTGATGACGGTGGAGCCCGCTGAACCAGGTAAAGGTCTGGAGTTTGTGAACAAGGTCGTCGGCGGAGCGATTCCGAAAGAATACATTCCTGCCATTGAAAAAGGGGTTCGGGAACGGATGGAAACCGGGGTGGTTGCAGGCTACCCGCTCCGAGACGTGAAAGTGACCGTTATTGACGGATCCTACCATGATGTTGATTCCAATGAGATGGCATTCAAGATTGCCGCTTCCATGGGTTTCTCTGATGCATGCAAGAAAGCCGATCCTGTTCTGCTTGAGCCCATCATGAAGGTTGAGGTCTTGGTTCCTCAGGAGTTCATGGGGGATGTTATTGGGAATCTAAATGGACGGCGGGGCAAGGTGCAGGGTATGAAGGTCCGTGCCGGTGCTCAAGCAATCGATGCTGCCGTACCATTGATGGAGATGTTCGGCTATGCGACCGATCTCCGGTCTCGAACGCAGGGCCGCGCCACTTACAGCATGGAGTTTGATCGCTACGAGCAAGTGCCAAAGAATATTGCGGAAGCCATTATTAAGAAATAGCGGTTACTGAATCACGGGAGGGAGTGGGG
>JAHBWT010000009.1 GCA_019636815.1 Nitrospira sp. | reverse complement strand
CGACGTTCATTGCTGCGGGCGAACAGAAGCAAGAGCTGCACCAATTTGTCACACGCTGGTATTTCAATAGGTTATGAACTACGTATTTGTCTTGGATCGGTAATTTCGGCTTCTTTGACGGTACAAAAGCGTCCGGTCTGTCAATTTTTTGTTCAGGTAGAGATTTATGTCGGATGTGAAGGGTCACAGAAAAGGCATTGCCCGCTGGCCCGAAACTGAGCGTCCCCGTGAACGTCTTCTAGCAAAAGGCTCAGAGGCCCTGTCCGATGCGCATCTTCTCGCGATCCTGCTAAGGACGGGGCGACGCGATTCTTCCGCCGTACAAGTGGCCATCGAACTCCTTGATCGAATGGGGGGCTTAGGTGGGCTCGCAGCATGTGGCATCGAAGAACTTTGTGCCATCCCCGGAGTCGGTCCCGCAAAAGCGGCCCAGCTCAAGGCGGCATTGGCCCTGGGAAGGCGTTCTCTGGCGGTTCCTCTCTCGACGGGAACGCGTATTTCGTCGAGCGCCGATCTCTTCAAGCATTTTCATCCTGTACTCCGTGATATGAAACACGAACTCTTCAAAGTGGTGCTGCTCGACGCAAAGAACATGGTTGTCAAAGAAGCGACGGTTTCCGAAGGGAGTCTGACGCTCAGCATCGTTCATCCACGAGAAGTCTTTGCGCTTGCCATACGCGAATCGGCGGCTGCCGTCATTTTTCTTCATAATCATCCAAGCGGAGATCCCGCTCCCAGTATGGAGGATCGGCGACTGACCGATCGCTTGGTGGCGGCGGGTGGAGTCTTGGGGATCCGAGTGTTGGACCATCTCATTATTGGCGACGGTCGGTACGTCAGTTTCGCTGACGAGGGATGGCTGACGCGACAGCGAGACAATGAGGAAGGCGTGTAAGGAGAGAGTGGACCGACGTTCACACCTTTCAATGTGAGGAAGTCGATGAGCTAACCTATTATCTCAACCGGAGGGCATGCCATGGAAACCACCCGTGAGAAGCCCATCAGAAATGTGGCGATCGTATCCAGCGTCGGGGCCGGGAAAACTTCTCTTTGCGAGGCCCTGTTATACGTCGGTGGAGTGATTCCTTCCATGGGTTCCGTAACGGAGGGAACGACTGTCTCAGATTTTGAACCGGAAGCACTCCGTCATCGCACGTCGACCAGTACCAGCCTCCTCCAATTCAGCTGGAATCAGACCACTATCAATTTGATCGATCCTCCCGGCGCACTCGATCTTCTCGGCGAACCGATGGCTGCTCTGCGCGCCGTCGATGCGGTTATTGTCGTCGTAGGAGGAAGCCGTGGAGTGAAAACCGAGCTGGCGAAGCTCTGGTCGAAGATCCAAGAATCGGATCTCCCCTGTCTTTTGTTCGTGAATGGGATGGATAAGGCAGACATGTCCTTTGAGTCCATACTGGAAACGTACCGCCAACACTTTGGTTCAGTTCCGATTGCGCTAACGATACCGGTCTATCAAGGGGGGGGGCTCGACGGAGTGATTGACGTCAGGCATGAGAAAATTATTCGATCAGGACCGAGATCCCCCAAAATCGAACAGCACTCGCTTGAGGCCGATCAGCAGGAGTGGTCCAGGGAAGCTCGCAAACGGTTAGTGGAGGTGGTGGCTGAGGCCGATGAACCTCTCTTGGAGTGTTACATCTCTCAGGGGAATTTGACACAGGAAGAACTCTTGGACGGTCTGCGACGCGGGACCCAAACGAGGCGATTTCTTCCGGCCTATGCCGGATCTGCCATTCAGAATGTGGGAGTCTGGTCGCTCTTGAATGCCATTGTGATGTTGCTACCCTCGCCACAAGAGCGCGGTGCGGATCACCCATGGCGCGGGACTCACCCTGAAACGAATGAACCATGCGAGCGGAAGGGGAGTGCCGAAGAGCCTCTGTCAGGGTATGTCTTTAAGACCCTCATCGATCCGTTCGTTGGACGACTTTCCTATTATCGTGTGCTGTCGGGAACAGCTCAGGCTGATGCGATGGTGTGGAATTCGTCACGACAGGTGCGGGAGAAGCTCGGTCATTTCTACCAGGTATTGGGCAAACGTCACATGACGGTTGACTTCGCCAAAGCCGGAGACATCGTGGCGATCGGGAAACTCAAAGACACGCAGACCGGTGACACGTTGTGTCAGGAGAGCGCTCCCGTCTGTTACCCGGCGCTTGGGATGCCGAAGCCAATTTTGTCGTTCGCGATCAATGCGAAATCGAAGGCGGAAATCGACAAGGTCAGCCTGGGTCTCCACAAGCTTATTGAGGAGGATCCGACCCTTGAGTTTACGCGCAATTCTGAAACCAAGGAAATGGTGCTCAGCGGGATGGGGCAATTCCACATCGATCTGGCTTTGGAGAAATTACAGCGAAAATTTGGAGCCGAAGTCACGCTGCACCTGCCGAAGGTACCGTACCGGGAAACGATCAAAACCAAATCACAGGCGCAAGGTAAGTACAAGAAGCAAACCGGTGGTCATGGACAATACGGCGATTGTTGGCTTGAGGTGGCTCCGCTGGCTCGTGGGAGTGGATTCGTGTTCGATAATCGTGTTGTCGGGGGAGCCATCCCTAGAAACTTCATTCCCGCCGTAGAAAAAGGTGTGATTGAAGCTCTGCATGAGGGGCCGTTATGCGGATCTCCGGTCGTCGATGTTGTCGTCACTGTCTATGATGGCTCTTACCACGTGGTCGATTCCTCGGAGATGTCGTTTAAGATCGCCGGAGCCATGGCGTTCAAGAAAGCGATGGAAATGGCTCATCCAGTGCTTCTTGAACCGGTCATGAAGGTTGATATCGATAGCCCGACCGACACGATCGGAGCCGTGATGGGAGATGTGAATGCTCGTCGTGGACGTATTGTCTCCGTCAATGCAATAGACCATATGGAACGGATCACGGTCATGGTGCCGCTCGCGGAATTGCTCAGGTATGCGACAGCCCTCAACGCCGTGACCGGGGGACGGGGTAGTTATGCCATGGAGTTTGATCACTACGACGAAGTGCCTCGAGAACTGATGGCCAAGATTATCGAACGGCAGAGGGCTGAGCGGCATCTCGCCGTCAGCCACTGAGAAGGTCAGTCGATCGGCTTGAGTACGACATAAAACGCGCGGTTTTCTCGGAGTACGCGAAGTAAGACGGCATCACCTCGCCGAGATTGAGAGATAGTCGACGTAAATTCCACCACGGAAGTCACCTCGGTACGGTTGACCTCTATGATCAGGTCACCTTCCCGAAGCCCTTCGGCTTGTGCCACGCTGTTCGGCTCGACCTGTATGATGACCACGCCCTTCGACTGACGGAGCCTGAACTTTTCCACGAGAGCCGCCGTTGATTCTTGAACCTTGAGACCGAGTTTACTCTCCAACTTCTCGATCCGAGGAACGGATGCCAGAACCGGACTATCAGGTCGTTCGGTAAGTGGAACATTGAGAAGGAGGTGCTTCAGATCTCGAACGACTTCAACCTGAGACGTTGCGCCGGGATCGAGTGTGCCAATCAAGCGAGAGAGCTTGTTGGGCGAATCGACCACGATACCATCGATTCGAACGATGACGTCACCGGGCTGAATCCCGGCGAGAGCCGCAGGATCTTTCTCAAATACTTCATTGACCAGCACACCTCCGCCTTCAGGAACACCGAATTTCTTGGCCAACTCGGCGGTCAACGGTTGGATGCCGACGCCGAGCCACCCTCGTACGACCCTTCCTTTGGCGAGTAGTTGTTCAATGACCTGTTTGACCATGTTCGATGGGATCGCGAAGCCGATCCCTTGCGCAAAATTGATGATCGCCGTATTGATGCCAATCACCTCGCCACGAAGGTTAAAAAGCGGGCCTCCGGAATTACCAGGGTTGATAGAGGCGTCGGTCTGAATGAAGTTTTCATAGCGTGAGAGATTGATATTTTCGCGTCCGATCCCGCTGACCACGCCGAGCGTCACTGTTTGGTCCAGCCCGAAGGGGTTTCCAACGGCCAGTACCCATTGGCCCACCTTGACGGCCGTTGAATCCCCGAACCGCGCACTGGTCAGCGGTCGATCGGGCGATACTTTGAGCAGAGCCAAGTCCGTGTCCGGGTCTTTGCCGATCACGTGAGCGATGAGCTTTGTCTTGTCTGAGAGCCGCACTTCAATCTCGGTGGCATCGCCGACGACATGATTGTTCGTGACGATATAACCTTCACCGTCGACGATCAGTCCCGAGCCGGAGCCTGACGCATTTGGCATGCGCTCGCCCGGGCTCTCGCGAGATCTGCCGCCGCCAGTGATGGGAAAGAGATTGACGACGGAGTGTTTGGTTTCTTCTGCCAACGCAGTAATGACGGTTTGAATCTCTTCGAGCATGCGAATTCCCGGCGAATCGGCAGAAAGGGCTTCAGCATGCCCGGTCTCTACGCTGAAAAAAAGAAGAAGGGAGGTGGCGGAGAAGAGAAACTTCCGAACATGCGTCGGAGGGGATGTGATCATGGCCATCGACCGCTATTGTATCCGATCGTCATGAGTGTGCCTACTGCCTGCTACGCGGGTCTTGTCAAAGAAGGTGTGAGGGCCCGTTGGCCAGTGAACCATGTCGTGAGTTTGTCCAGCTCCGCTTGAGCGCCGATCAGGATGACGATATCGCCGGGTCGCAGAAGAAGATCTTTAGTTGGGGCCAAGACAAAAGGCCCTCGGAACACGGTGGCGACATGCGCGGAGGCAGAGTAGGGAAGCGCACTCAATGGCTCATGTGCTGCCGCAGCGCCGCGAGTCACGGTAATCCGCTCGATGCCACCCGATCGAAGTGTCAGATCGCGCTGAAAAGCAAGCAGGTCTTGATGGATCGCTTCAAGTTTGAGTTCGCGGATTTGTGTGTCGACACGGACAAGGAACGTTTTCAGCTGCCGGACTTGGGCAATGGCTTCGGTCAGTGTCTCGTTGATCGTACCGACACCTGAATCGAGTGAAGACTTGTCGAGCAGTCGATCGGAAACGTGGGTCACGATTTGCTGCCCAAGCGTGCCCGTGACCTCGTCAATTTTTTTCAGCAATGTCGAAGCTTGCCGGTGCAGTCGGATAATTTGAACTTTCCTGTTCACCAGCTCGGAGATGGCCAGCACGGTTTCGTAAAACGCATGCCCGGTGATTGAGAGCTCCTTGTGAACGCGGCCAAGTAATTCGAATGTCATGTTCTGATAAGAAATATTATGTCAACTGTTTGCTCTGTCTGGTATTCATACTCTGCCGGGTTGCCCCCTAACCTTCTCGTGTTCATAACGGATTATCTTTCTACCGTCAATCGCTCAAGAAATTTTGTGATAGCACGTCGGATCCGGTTTCCAGCGCGTGAAGCGCTCCTCTCATGAGCATCGAGATGACTCCTCATCATTTGCAATCAGCCGCGCCCCCTCGTATTATCAGCTCTATGAACTGCACCAAATGTAAGACCAAAGCGGTGATGAAGTTGCCTCGGCACAATGCCGCATTCTGCAAGGGATGCTTTAATAGATTCGTGCAGGACCAGGTTCTGAAAGCGATTCGGTCGCAGGAGATGTTCACTCAACAAGATCGTCTTCTTGTCGCCGTGTCCGGGGGGAAGGATAGTTTGGCCTTGTGGGATCTTCTGCTGAAGTTGGGGTATAAGGCGGATGCGTTGTATGTGAACCTTGGGATTGGGGGCTATTCAGAGTCATCCCAGAAGAAAGTCGTTCATTTTGCCGAAACCGTGGCTGCGGCGTACGGATCAGTGATGCATGTCCATACCGTGGAGCGTGAAGAAGGGGCTGGAATCCGCGAACTCGCGATGATGGTCCATCGCCCGACATGTTCGACCTGTGGGACGATTAAACGGTATCGATTTAACCATGCCGCCATCCAACATGAATACGACGTCATGGCAACTGGACATAACTTGGATGATGAAGCGGCCCGACTCCTCGGCAACGTGCTTCACTGGCAACATGAATATCTTGAGAAGCAAGGCCCCAGTCTCCCCGCTTCTCTCGATGGATTCGCCAAAAAAGTGAAACCGTTGTATCGCTTGACCGAGCGCGAATTGGCGGCCTATTGCGTGTTGAATCGAATCGAGTATGTGGTCGAGGAATGCCCGATGGCGCAGGGAGCCCGTACTCTCCTCTACAAAGAAGTCTTGAACCGATTGGAAACGGAATCGCCCGGTACCAAGCAAATGTTTTACTGGGGTTTTCTTGAAAAACACCGAAAAGCTGAGGCACCTATGAGTATGGTGGACAAAGACCGCTCCACCCTGCACCCCTGTTCCCTCTGCGGCCAACCGACTACGGCGGACACCTGCTCGTACTGCAAGCTGATGGTCCGAGCCAAGATTTCGACGCCTCATTAGACCCACTCGGCTCTTGCAAACCGTTTCGACACTCCGTAAGCTCATCCCGTATCAATCAGGTTTCCGTTCTGTGCCCAGTCGGACAGCGAATATTCTATGGCGACCGCTCCGCGCGATTACTACCGAATTCTCGGCGTTCCTCGAGATGCGTCCGCCGACGATATCAAGAAAGCCTTTCGCCGCTTAGCCCGTCAATACCATCCCGACCTTCACGCCGGAGCCAAAAAGGCTGAGATGGAGAAGAAGTTTAAGGAACTGAATGAGGCGCAGGAAGTGCTTTCCGATCCCGACAAGCGTAAGAAATACGATCAGTACGGAACAGAGTGGGAGCACGCGCAAGCCTTCAATAAAGCTCGTCAACAGAGCAGGACAGGAGGGTTTAGCGGTCCTTGGGGGTTTGAACAAGATTCCGGCGGTCAGGGGGCTGCCGGGAACGAGCACTTTTCCGATTTCTTTGAGAGTCTATTTGGGAACCGCGGGCGCAGGGCCGGCGAGCGTGATGACCTTGGCACACCCGGCGGGGATCTTGAGACCGATGTTCAGCTCGCCCTGCGCGAAGTCCTGACGGGTGTGACGAAACGCGTGAATCTCCGTGAACCGCAGACCTGCTCGACCTGCGTCGGTAGCGGGCGTTTGCGAGGCCGACCGTGCACGACTTGTCATGGAACCGGGACGACGACGGAATACAAGACTATAGAAGTGAGAATCCCTGCGGGAGTTCAGGATGGAACCCGCGTGAGAGTTGCCGGCAAGGGACAGTCCGGAGCCTATGGTGGGAAGCGAGGTGATTTATACCTCCATGTGAGCATTCTGCCCGATCCGATCTTTCGTCAACAGGGCTCAGATTTACATGCCACCCTTCCGGTCTATCCATGGGAAGCCGCACTTGGAGCGGAAGTGACCGCTCCAACCTTGACTGAACCTGTGAAGGTCAAAGTACCGGCCGGCAGCAAGGCCGACAGCAGACTACGGCTGAAAGGGAAAGGACTGCCGTCCGCAACAGGCGGCAATGGAGATCTTTTCCTGACCCTGCAAATTGTGATGCCAACAGTCGTGAGCGAAGAAGAACGGGGTTTGTACGAGCGATTGAGCAGACAACGACACCCTGATCCACGCACGGACCTCCTCTCGACCGCTCGGCGGCGCTAATCCTGGGACGTGAGTCGAAGGCGCTTGCTTGCGTTGCGTCGCTCACTGTGGCAAGCTTTTGACCAAGGCGTTTCAACCAAGGAGGATTACATGAAGTCTGTAGCCAAGACGGCAGCTGTCATCGTGATGGCTTCGGTCGGTCTGCTGATGTCGGGCATCCCCAGCTCCCTGGCGAATAACCCGGGCTATGGCCATACCGGAAGTGGATACGGCGCCGGAGGGGGACATGGCTATGGCAAGGGCGCGATGCATAGTGGAACAGGCCATCTCATCCGCCATCTTCTCAAGCATGAACAAGAGCTCGGGCTCACGGCCGATCAAGTTGCCAAGCTCAAAGAGATGCAACTGAATCTGGACCGCATTCGTATCAAGACCGAAGCCGAGATTAAAATTGCCGAACGTGAAGTGAAAGCGCTGACGGATGACGAGAAAAGCGATCTCGGCGCGATTGAAGCGAAGCTGAGACAGAGCAAAGACCTACAAGTCGGGCTGCGTATGACCTCCATTAAGATGCGGCGCGATGTGATGGCCGTGTTGACACCTGAGCAACGTGAGAAAGAAAAGTCTGAACATGGCAAAGCGATGCAGCAGCACAAAGGGGCAGGCGCTCACCATGGAGGGAAAATGCCGTATGGCGCGTATCCTCATGGTGGGAACCCGCACGGAGGGAATCCCTATGGGACGAACCCGCACGGTCAGAACCCACATGAATCCGTCACATCCCCTACGCCACCAAACACGATGTCTGTCGAGTAATCCGAGCACCAAACACCATGCGTAAAAAAGATGAAGCAAAGCTCCAGAGCCACGATCTTTTAATCGGCCCGGGACGCGCACCGGCGAGGGCGATGTTGAAGGCTGTCGGATTTACGGACGACGACCTCTCCAAACCTCTCGTCGGTGTCGCGAACACATGGATCGAGGTGATGCCCTGCAATTTTCATTTGCGACGGCTTTCTGAACGAGTAAAAGCCGGAATCCGAGCGGCCGGTGGAACCCCGATTGAATACAACACCATCGCCGTCTCGGACGGGATTTCGATGGGGACCGAAGGGATGAAGGCGTCCCTGATCAGCCGTGAGGTCATTGCGGATTCGATTGAGCTCGTCGCACGTGGACACATGTTCGATGCCGTCGTTGCATTGTCGGGATGCGATAAAACGATCCCGGGAACCGTCATGGCACTCGCGCGGTTGAATCTTCCCTCCGTCATGCTGTACGGCGGGTCGATCATGCCGGGACAGTTTCAGGGACAGGATGTGACCATTCAGGATGTCTTTGAAGCGGTCGGCAAACACGCGTCGGGAAAGATGACGGATGCCGAGCTCAAAGACTTGGAAGACCATGCTTGTCCTGGGCCGGGGGCCTGCGGAGGACAGTTCACCGCCAATACGATGGCCATTGCGTTTGAGTTCCTCGGCATTTCACCGATGGGTCGTAACGGAGTTCCCGCCATGGATGGCCGGAAAGACGATGTGGCATTTGAATGCGGCCAGATGGTGATGAATCTCGTGAAACAGAATCTCCGTCCGCGTCAGATCATCACGCGGAAATCCCTGGAGAACGCCATTGCCGCAGTCGCCACGACCGGGGGATCGACGAATGCCGTCCTGCATTTGCTCGCCATCGCTCGCGAATCCGGGATCAAGCTCAGCATCGATGATTTTGACAAAATCAACCGCAAGGTGCCCTTGCTCGCGGATCTCAAGCCGGGCGGACGCTTTGCAGCAGCCGATCTCTATGCCGCGGGCGGCACAACCTTGGTCGCGAAACGATTACTTGATGCCGGGCTTCTGCATGGCAAGCAACCCACGGTGACGGGGCGAACGATCGGTGAAGAGGCGTCGACTGCCACTGAAACACCCGGCCAACAAGTCCTGTGTCCTCTCACCCACCCCATCAAGCGGACGGGCGGGCTTGTGATTCTGAAAGGCAACTTGGCGCCTGAAGGCTGTGTGGTCAAAGTGGCCGGCCATTCGATGACCAAGTTTCGAGGGCCTGCGAAGGTCTATGATCGAGAGGAAGATGCGTTTGTGGCAGTCAAGGCCGGGCAGATCAAGCCTGGCGACATCGTTGTCATACGGTATGAAGGTCCGGCAGGTGGACCGGGGATGCGTGAGATGTTGGGCGTGACAGCAGCCATCGTGGGAGCCGGACTCGGCGACTCCGTGGCCTTGCTCACCGACGGACGTTTCTCCGGCGCAACGCATGGGTTGATGGCCGGGCATGTCGCCCCTGAAGCGGTGAAGGGAGGACCGATCGCGGCAGTAAAAAACGGAGATGTTATTACCTTCGACATCCTCAAGCGCCGGCTGGACGTGAATCTGACGCAGAAAGAAATCTCAGCTCGCCTGAAGAAAGTGAAGCAACCGGTTCCACGCTATACCTCGGGCGTCATGGGCAAGTACGCTCGACACGTCTCATCCGCATCCGAAGGCGCCATCACAAGTTGACATGAAGTTCAGCGAAGTAGAGCGAGAAGACACAGCACTGGGGGGAGAGTAAGGCGCTGAAGCCTTACCGGCACAGTCCACCCTCTAGATAGGTATCTTGTCCGGTCTAGACACTCTTGCCTGCACCCTCCTAGAGGGCTCCACGACCTTTTCTCCTCACAGGAGCGTCTGAAGCTTGCCCAGCGTTTCTACGATCACATCACTCGACGCGGTTCCTTTCTTCACCGCCTTCCGAACTTTCCAGTCGAGGCTTTTGACTTGATCCGCAAGGATCACGCTCTCACGATCTGTTTCGCCCGCGATCACGACTTCGAATGGATAGCCTTTCCTCTGGCTCGTCATGGGGCAGCAGAGCATCAACCCACTTCGAGCATTGTAGCTGGCCGGGGAAAGGACGAGCGCCGGCCGGTGTCCAGCTTGCTCGTGGCCTACCTGCGGATTGAATTGCAACCAGACGATGTCGCCGCGTTCCGGCACATAGGACCGTTTACGCATCACAGCGCCTCTCGCCCCCTAGGCCCGCCAAAGTCGATCTCCTTGTGCACATTGCGAGGGGTCATGCGCTTGACCAGATCCTTCAGCCGATAGCTTCGGCGGAGGCGAGGTTTCAGCACAAGGACTCCTTTCCGCACTTCAATATCCACATCATCCTTGACTTTGAGTCCCGCTTCCTGAGCGATGCTCTTCGGCACTCGGATAGCTAAACTGTTTCCCCATTTTTGAGCGGTGGCTTTCATCTCCGTAACCCTCCATTCCATAGCGTAGATATAATGTAGATACTACAGGACTGCGTCGGCCAACGTCAAAGAGGGAGAACAGAGTAAAAAAGGTCGCGCACGACCAGGTTCTTCAGCGGAAATCTCGCCGTTGAAAGATGACGGAGGCGAGCATCAAGAGGAAAGCGGTGTAGGCCATTCCGTAGGCGGCGATCATCAAAAGATCGCCGGCCGGTACATCCATTTGATGGGTCACATGCCCTTTCAGATTGAACCGTTCCAGGTTTGGTAAGACATAGTACATCCCTTCCAACACCGTTTGACCAAAACCTTCCATTTTCTGGCCGAACGCTTTCAAATCCGGTGTCAAATGGCCGATCACATAGATTGCGAGAGTAAAGATCGCGCTGAGGGTCGCACTCGAAAACGTAGAAAAGAGGAGCGCCACCGCCGTGACGACCATGAACTCCAGCATGATCATGCCGAGCGCTTTGAACAGGACGCTATGGATGGGTACATCTTGAAAATACAGCACAGCCAGTAATCCAGCCGTCATGATGGCAGTATTGATGACGAGAGTCAGACTGAGTCCCAGATATTTCCCCAGCAGGAACTGGAAGCGAGCAACCGGTTTCGAGACGATCGTGTAGATGGTTTTCTTTTCGATTTCCTTGCTCACCAGACCGATGCCGACAAAGATGGCGATCAACACGCCGAAAAAGTTGATGCTTCCGAGACCGATATCCAAGATGAGCCGATGGAACTCTCCGAGCGTCAATCGCATCAAGATCAGAGAGCTGCCGATCATCAGGAGAGCGAAGATTAAAAGGTTATACAAAAGTTTATCTCGAAGATTTTCACGGAACGTATTGAAAGCAATTGAGAATACCTTCATGCGACACGCGCCTCCACCGCCGACTGCGCACCGTTGGCTTTGCGAATGAAGAGATCCTCGAGCGATGTTTTGTGCGGCGTCAGCGCCACCAGCTTCGCCTTGGCCGACCGGATCACATCAAGCGTTTGATCGACGTCCTGCTGCCTAGTCAGCACAGCCATGACCCGCTCCCCTTGAAGAACGACTTTGCTCGCCAAAGGTTTGATCCGCTCGAGCGCTTCCGGAAGCAGACGGTCGATCACCATTTCCACTTCATGGGTGGTGTCCCCTGCAATCAATTCCGACACATGGCCGCAGGTGACCAGCCGTCCCTTCATGATCATGGCTACCCGGTCACACAACAGCTCCGCATCGTGCAGGATATGCGAGCTGAACATGACCGTCTTACCCGACTCCTTGAGACGAAGAATCAGATCACGCACTTCTTTCCTTCCAATAGGATCCAGCCCCGACATCGGCTCATCCAAAATGACGAGCTCCGGATCATTGATCAAGGCCTGGGCGATCCCGACCCGCTGCAACATACCTTTTGAGAACTTGCGCAATTGCAGATCGCGCGCGTGGGTCATACCGACGAGTTCCAACAATTCATCGATGCGCTTCTCCAACGTGCTTCCCATGAGTCCGAACAGGTGTCCATAGAATCGTAAAAATTCGCGACTGGTCAGATAGTCATAGAAGTACGGCGACTCTGGGAGAAACCCGGCTTTGGCCTTCGCGGCTGGATCGCCGATGGATTTTCCGAACAGAGTTGCCGTTCCCCCGGATGGATAGATCAGTCCCATCAGCATCTTGATCGTTGTCGTCTTCCCTGCTCCATTCGGGCCAAGAAATCCAAAGACTTCACCTTGCTGCACCTCAAGGGAGACTCCGTCAACGGCTGTCACACGTCGACCCCAAAAGCCAACACGAAAAAACTTACGCAAGTTTTGAACTTGGACTACAGGTTGCGCGACTATATCCATGCCTTCTGCTCCGCAGCTATACTTTACCTCGCTTATCCAGCCTGAACACTTTGAGCCGATCGGGATGGGTGGAGCTTCTGACCATTCCGGTCTTGGAATCTAGTTCATAGAAACCTCCGAATGGTTCTTGAGGTAAATGATTCAGATATCCGTTCGCTATCAAGTCGTGTAATGCCTTCGGATACGATCCTTGTTTGCTTCGATATTGTTGAACCGCCGATTCCAATACCTGAATATCCCGCTCAATCATGACTTCTTTTGCTCGTCTTTCTAGAACTTCCCGCATCTCCGAATCTTGGGTTTGACGCCACAGCGTCTCAAGAAATTGAAGTGCTGTGTCAGGGTTGCTTGCCTCCGCGTACATTCGTGATGCAAGACCCGGCAAATAGGCCGGGCCACCAGGTAATCGCGCCGCGGCCTCAATATACTTGGCAGCCTTTGCTGCATCTCCCAAAACAAAGTAGTAGTTATAGCCCAGCAAGAATGGAATATTCCAAACCGTGGAATTCTCCTTGAACCCTTTCTCTAGTAGCTGATTGCTCAAATCAACGCGGTTAGCTAAATTGGTCAGCACGACACCGCCGACGTAGTAGACATAGTCATAGTGAGGGTCCAACGTCGTGATGACATCCATGGCGTGGTAGATCCAGTCATATTCGTCGGTCGTATTTTTCTTTTTGCCAAGGACCTGCAGCAATCGCAACCAAAGAACGTCTGCTCCGAGATTGTTGTACCCGAAAAGCGCTGGTTTCAGATATTCCCCACGGGGGAGCTGCGAGAGCTCTTCGATTTGGATAACATCCCGATTCTGTCGCTGGTCAAGTACAGCTTGGAGCCAGCCAATGCCACCCAACAACAGTGTAATGAAGAGTAACGGTTGCAAGATCGGAGCACCGTGCCGATGGAGAGCTCTGGAGACCGTCATAAGAGACAGACCTAAAGGGCAAGAAAAGCTGGAAAGTCCCGGCAGTCATCGAATGACTGCCGGGCACACGCGGTAGCTACACCAGCCTAATACACACCGGTAGTACAGTCAGTAGCACCATGGTCGACTGTAGCATTCCAAGTGGACACACCAGCTGTTGGCCCAACACCATCGCCATCCAGATTGGACTGAGCAACCGCAATGAAGTTATTTTGAGCAGGAAGAGCAATGGCTGCAGCGTTAGTCCCTGCAAGGGATAAAGGGCAGGATTGAGCTGTGGTGTACCCAGTGAACCCAGCTACGGTGGGAGCCGTCGAGGAGTCTACTCCGTACAGATACAGTACATTACCAGCTGCTCTAAAACCAATATCGGCAAAGGTACCATTATATACGGCAGTGCACCAGAGCGTACCGGGAGCCTGTGGAGGCTGTCCTTGCCCCCAGAGGACGGGCTGTGCTTTTTGATTTGCCGCAGGAGGAGTCATCAGCACGGGCTCCGCAGTAGTTCCAATGTAACACCCTCGCTCTCCTTGAAAGGCGACTTGGGATGTCTTAATGGCTCCGAGGTTCGTCTTGGCTTCGGACTGCCGAGACTTCATCTGATACTGCAGGAAGTTGGGAATGGCGATGGCCGCCAGGATCCCGATGATCGCCACGACGATCATCAACTCGATGAGGGTAAAACCCTCTTGTTTACGGAGCGACTTAAACATCGTACTGCCTCCTTGTTAATGGTTCACTGACGGCCCGTTTCATAACCTGCGGCGCCTCTGTTGCCGCCTACCGGTGCCTATAGCAGGTTTGGTGCCGATCAGTGACAAGGCCTAGCGTAGCAGTGATCTTCGATAATGCAACAAGTTATGAAAAATCTGAGGGGGCTGGGCTGGTGCGGAGCTGGTAAGTCTTCCATAAACTGCTCGGGATTGCCGAGAATTGGCACTGAAGTCCGGCTATCGTCGCGAGATAGCTGCCTCAATATTGTGTAATGGGAGAGGTCTTTCAGACTGGGAGAAGCGGGAGTGCTTCCCAGAAAGATTAGTCAGGGTGGGTCTGAGGAGCGGTCTGAGAATTTTGGGCTTTCTCCGACACGCGGCGCTTGGCCTGTTGGATCCGGTCTTCGTAGGCGGGATTAGCCAGGCCGTGCTCGCGGAAGCGCTGGAGCAGATTGTCGTTGGAGGGGTCAAGCTCCAACGAGCGGAGCCAGGCGTCTCGCGCATCGGTCATCTTCTGCTGCTTCATGTAGATCTCTCCAAGATGCTCGTAGATCACGGGATCATCGCCGACGAGCGAGACCGCTCGCTTGATTTCGGTGAGGGCTTCAGAGAGCAACCCCGACTTATAGAATGCCCAGCCAAGACTATCCACGTAGTATCCGTTGTCCGGCTTGAGCGCCACCGCTCGTTTTGTGAGCGACAGGGCCTGATCGATCTTGATGCCTCGATCCGCATAACTGTAGCCGAGATAGTTCAAGGCATCGGCATGATGGGGGTCGAGGGACAGCGCGGTTTCCATCGCGCGTTCCACGTCATCAAAACGATTCAGCTTGTCGTAGGCCGTACCGAGATTGAAATGGAGGTCGGCGTTCTTGGGATTATGCCGAATCCCCTCAAGAAACGCTTGCGACGCCTTCTCGAATTGCTCGCTTTGCAGATGAGCCAAGCCCAACACAATGTGCGGCTCAGGCTGTTTCGGCATCAGACGGACGGCTTCATCCAAATGGGTGACGGCTTCGGGAAACTGTTTGAGCCGATAGAGGAGCACGCCCAGATGAATGTGACTGTCGGCAAATCTTGGATCCAAGTGGATGTTGTAGCGGTAGGTTTCCAGCGCCTTGGGAACGTCGTTGCTCTCCTCGTACAAGTATCCAAGGTAGTCGCGCACCTTGAGTTCGGCCGGTTTGGCTTTCAAGATGTCGGTCAACTGCGCGATCGCCTTTGAAAATTCTTTCTGCTCTCCATAGATCAGCGCCACGCGTAACTGGGCATCCAGATCGCCGGGGTTTTCCTCCAGCATTTGTTCCAACTCCGCAAGGCCTCCGGCATAGTCTTTGGTGGTGATATAGAGTTGGATCAGGTGCTGACGAACTTCTCGGTTTCGGGGATTCACTTGAAGGAGGTATTGTTTCAACACGGCAATGGCCTTGTCTTTCTCTTGACGCGATTCATGGACCGACGCTTGAGCCAGATACGCCGGCTCGAACGATGGGTTCACACTGATTGCGCGATCAAAGCTGGACAGGGCCTGTTCAAGATTTCCCGCTTCAATGGAAATGCGGCCTAAATAGTAATAGCCGATCGGCGAATCCGCGGTATAGTGCAAGCCTTTCCTGACAACCTCTTCCGCTTCGGCAACTCGTTTTTGATTGAGTAAGATGAACCCCTTGGGAAAGTACGACTCTCCCCGCTCCGGATCGCGCGCGATCGCTTTATCCAATAACCCAAGCGCACTTTCGGGATTCCCTGTGCTGGCGAGAATACCGGCCATCTGCGTCAGGAGTTGAGGGTCTTGTCCGGATCCCTGCCCGACTTCCTCGGCATACTGTACGGCTTTCGTCGTATCACCGAGCGCAAAATGCAGGGCTGCCAGTCTCGATCTGACTTCATGTGATTGAGGATCGGCTTTCAGGGCAGCCTGATACTCCTTCAACGCCGTATCAAGATCTTGTGCGAGCTCCGCTTGGTGTCCCATCATGAAATGATAGGTGGCATCGGATTCCGGGGCCGCCTGTGGCGGCGGGTGTTGCGCGGTCGGGGGAGGCGGAGGCGGCGTTTGTTGTAGCGGGGTCGCAGCAGCGCACGCCACAAGGACGCACGGCAGAAAGAGAAGGGTCAGTCTTATCCTCTGGACGGTGAGATTATGACCGGGCGATCGAGTGGTCGAAGCCATGCGGGGTGTCCTTACCGGCGTTCATATCGGATGTGGACAAAGGAGGAACACCAAAGATTATACCGAGTGTCGGAGCGTTGCGCAAACCGGGTTACGCTTCGCGCAGATCAAGGCTTTCAAATTTGGCAAAGCGGTCCTGGAAAAACAGTTCTCGCTTTCCGATGGGCCCGTTTCGATGTTTGCTCACGATGATGTCGGCGATCCCCTTGCGTTCGGAATTCTGGTCGTATACGTCTTCCCGGTAGATAAACATGACGACATCGGCGTCTTGTTCAATCGCTCCGCTTTCACGTAGGTCCGCCAGCATGGGGATCGGAGGTTTGCGCGCCTCGACCGCCCGGCTCAACTGCGAGAGGGCTACCACCGGCACATTGAGTTCCTTGGCCAGGGCTTTCAACGAGCGGGAGATATCGGAGATTTCCTGCTGACGGGATTCAGAATCGCTTCGCCCTTGCATGAGCTGCAAGTAATCCACGAGGAGCAGATCAAGCCCTTTTTCAGCCTTGAGCCGGCGGGCCTTGCCGCGCATCTGCTGAACGGTAATCCCACCGGTGTCGTCGATAAAGATCGGCGCTTGCTCCAACCGTCCCGCTGCCTCCGCTAAACGCCACCAATCTTCTTTTTGAAGCTTCCCGGTTCGCAACGCATGTGAGTCCACCCGTGCTTCCGAACTGAGCATGCGGAGAACGATCTGGGGCTTGGACATTTCCAGACTGAAAATGCCGACCACGGCGTTGGCATGGATGGCGGCATGCGTGGCAAACCCCAATGCCAGGCTCGTCTTTCCCATGCTTGGCCGTCCGGCGACCACCACTAAATCGGAGGCTTGAAGCCCTGCCGTGAGGTCGTCAAGATCATAGTACCCGGTCGGGACGCCAGTGACGTGTTCCTTTCGTTTTGAGAGCTGATCGATGACATCCAAGCTCTCCTTGATGACCTGGCTGATCGGACTAAACGCGCGCTCGAGTTTGCCTTGCGCGATGCTGAAGACGGATCGTTCGGCAAAATCGAGAAGATCATCGATTGACGCGGTCCCTTCATACCCCCTGGTCAAGACTTCCGTGGAGGTACTGATCAACTGCCGGGCGACGGCCTTGTCGCGCACGATCTTACAGTGGTACCGAATGTTGGCCGAGCTCGGGACAATTTGGACGAGTTCCGCGAGATAGGCGGCGCCTCCGACCGCCTCAAGCTCTCCGCGAGCCTTGATCCGCTCGGTCAACGTGATGTGATCGATCACTTCGCCGGTATCGGACAATTCCAGCATGGCTTGGTAAATTCGTTTGTGAGCCGTCCGATAGAAATCTTCCTCGACGAGCAGTTCCATGGCCTTCGGCATGGCTGCGTTATCCAGGAGGATGGCGCCAAGCACGGATTGTTCCGCCTCCAGATTCTGTGGAGGGAGTTTGGGTTGAGAGAGATCGATGGCCCCGGCGGATTTCATGACACACCTTCGCGGTCGGTGCTCAGGCTTGCAAGAAGGTCGCGTAGCGACATCGTTTTCTTGTGAGGGGGAGCGCCGATTCTGCCATTGCGCGTATGTCGCTGGTATTGGAGTACCGTAACATGTCCACGGTTGATCCTGTCCGCCCCGAGTACGATCGTGGTAGGGACTTCCGCTTCGAGTCCGGCATCGGCGGCCGCGCCGACGAGATCGCGCTCCGATGCCGCGACGGTTCGTTGAATCACTCGCGCGCCCGCCTGACGTAGTTGCCGGGTGACCGAGATGAGTTCTTTCGTCAGCGTCGTAGGGCCTACGACCAGGATCGCCGACGTCATGGCCTGTGTGGTGTCGACGAGGTTCAGCCCCCGGAAGATCCGATCAACGTTGAGGGCGAATCCGGTGGACGGCATATCTCGACCGAAGCGTCCAATTAAGCGGTCGTAGCGCCCGCCGCCGCCTAACTCGATCCCAATGCCGTCTGTGAAGACATCGAAGACAATCCCGTCATAATACTCAAATTCTCTAAATTCGCCGAGATCCAGCAGTACGGCATCCTGCAATCCCATCGCGCCGAGCGAGTCGTAGACCTGCGCCAATCGGTCTAATGCTTGGACCAGCGGTTGTTCACCTCTGGCCAAGGCGCGCCCTTTTAAAAGCACCTCCGCCTTCCCGCACAGTTCCAGCGCATCCAAAATCGCTTGCGAGGCTCGCTTGCCCACGCGCTCTTGTGAGAGGATTTCTCCGAGCCAGGGAAAGTCCTTTCTGGCCGCGGCCTGCTCCGCTCGCTTCCGGCCCTCAGTCGACAGTCCGGCGCGTACAAGAAGTCCTTTGAAAAATCCAACGTGTCCCAGTGAAATCTTGAAGGAAGACAATCCGATCTGGCGCAGGCATTCGATCATCAGCATGATGATCTCGCAGTCTGCGGACGGATCATCAGCTCCAATCAGCTCCGCTCCGACTTGAAAGAGTTCTCGATCACGGCCGACATGTTCCGGCTCATAGCGAAAGACGGTCGCCCGGTACGACAACCGCAACGGCAACCGAGTGCCGAGCATGCCCATTGCCACCGTTCGCGCGATCTGTGCAGTGACATCGGGTCTCAGGAGCAGAATACGGCCGGTCGTCCGATCGACGATCTTGTAGGACTTCTCCAACAATGCCGGCTCAAGGCCGGGCGCAAGGACATCGAAATACTCGAATGTCGGGAGGATAATTTCATCGTATCCATAGCGATGGAAGTAGCTGAGCAGCTCGGACTCGAGTTGCCTCACGTGGCGGGCAGCCTCCGGGAGGATGGTGGCCATTCCCACGGGAACCAATGAATGTTCATGGGCGGGAGGCAGCCTCTCCGAAGAAGGACGACGAGTCGGAGCAAAGGTCATAACAACCTGTGGTGAGCCGCGATTATGAGAGGTTTGCGATCTTGACAGAACGAATGTTTGAGCTCGAGCGGATTTCGTCCAATGCCGACGCGGGAAATTCCGTGTCGGATCCGATGATCAGCAAGGCATCCCCTCCTCGCTGTTCTAATGCGCACTGCATCCGGAGAATGTTAATGCCATGATCACCCAATACTTTTCCGACCATCCCAATCACGCCGGGACGGTCGATATTGTGAATCAGCAACATGTGCCCTTCCGGTACGACTTCCACCTTGAATTGGTCGATCTCCGTGATCCGAGCCTCTTTCTTATGGTAGAGCGTCCCGGCAACCTGGTGCGATATCTTGCCGGCTTCAACGCGAACTCGTATAAGGCTCGTGAAATCACCGGCATCCGTGCTCTTAATCTCTTTGACTTCGATGCCCCGCTCCTTCGCGACGATCGGGGCGTTGACATAATTGACCGGGTGCTCCAGGATCGGAGTCAGCAGACCTTTCAAAACAGCGATGGTCAGCGGCGCGACCGAAAGTGTGGCGACTTCTCCGCTGTATTCCACCACGACTCGCTCGGTTCCTCCTTGAACGAGTTGCGTTTGGAGCAAGCCCATCTTTTCGGCCAGGGTGAGAAAGGGTTGCAGACGAGGCAATAATTCCGGCGCGACCGAAGGGATGTTGACGGCGCCTCTCGCGACGCCTTTTGTAAAGTAATCGACGATCTGCTCCGCGATCCCAATCGCGACATTTTCCTGAGCTTCGGTTGTTTGTGCTCCGATGTGCGGTGTGCAGATAAAGTTGTCCAACGCCAGCAGCGGATTGTCCGGCTTGACGGGTTCTTCTTCAAAAACGTCAAAGGCGGCGGCGGCGACACGTTTGCTTTTCAAGGCTTCACAGAGATCGCTTTCATTGATGATGCCGCCACGAGCGCAGTTGACGATCAACACGCCGGGTTTCATCTTGGCGATCGCCTGCGCGTTGATGATCCCTCGTGTTTCCGGAGTGAGCGGTGTATGAACCGAAATAATGTCGGCCCGTCGGAAGAGCTCGTCGAGGTCCACCATCGTCACGCCCATCCGTTCGGCTCGCTCCGGTGCCAAGTAAGGATCGAACGCCACGACGCTCATGCCGATCCCCTGCGCCATCTTGGTCAAGTGACTCCCGATCTGGCCGGCTCCGATGATGCCGAGCACTTTGTTGTACAGTTCAACGCCCATGAATTTGTCTTTTTCCCATCTGCCTGCCTTCACGGAGGCGGTCGCTTGGGGAATGCGTCGGCTCATGGCGCAGATCATCGACATCGTATGCTCGGCGGTGGTGACCGTATTGCCGCCAGGGGTATTCATCACGACGATCCCTCGGCGCGTTGCCGCCGGTGTATCGACATTGTCCAGGCCTGATCCGGCCCGTCCAACGACCTTGAGTTTCTCAGCTGCGGCAATGAGTTCTGCCGTCACCTTCGTGCCGGATCGCACGATCAATCCGTCGGCATCCTTGATTTCTTTGAAGAGCTCGTCTTTCGGCATTTTCGATTTCACGACCACGGTGAATCCCGCCTTCTCGAGCTCGTCCACTCCCTGTTTCGACAGGCTGTCGCTGACCAAAATTTTCATGCCTGCTGCGGCCATGTGCATCCTCGTCGTGGTTACTTCGCCAATAAAAGTTCCTGAGCTTTTCCAACACCGCTTCCTAGTTTGACCGGATGGCCGAGCCCTTTCAATACCATCTCAGTCGCGGCTAAGGCCGTGATGACATCAAATGAATCGGCATACCCCATATGGGATAGCCGGAAGATCTTTCCCTTGAGATGGTCCTGCCCTCCAGCTGCCGTCATGCCGTACTGGACACGTAGGTTCTTATAGATCGCCTGCCCGTCGATCCCCTCCGGTGCGCACACGGCCGTCAGGGCATCGCTGGGAGACTCTTTGGGAAACAGAGTCAGTCCGGCGGCCTTCACCCCTTCGCGCATGGCGTGAGCCAACCGACCTTGCCGGGCAAACATCTTCTCGAGCCCCTCCGCCTTCATCATTCGAAAGACTTCTTGAAGGCCGATGATGAGCGAAACGGTTGGAGTAAATGCTGTCTGGTTCTTCACCTGGCTTTCACGTTCTTTCTTGAAATTGAAATAGAACGCCGCGTTCTTGGCTTTGTCGGCCAATGCCCAGGCCTTTTCGCTGACACTGACGAACGCCATGCCGGGAGGCAGCATCAGGGCTTTCTGGGATCCGGTAATCACGACGTCGAGACCCCACGCGTCGGTCTTCATGTCAAACACGCCCAGTGCGGTAATGGCGTCGACCACCAAGATCGTGTTCTCGTAGCCTCTCATGATTTCTCCAAGCGCCTTCACGTCATGGGACACTCCTGTGGACGTCTCGCTGGCCTGGACATAGACGGCCTTGATCGACGGATCTTTCTTGAGGGCATCGGCAACTTGCTGGGGGTTGACGGCATGTCCCCATTCGACTTTGATCTCAGTCGCCTGCACGCCGAAGGTCTTGCAGAGCTTGCCCCAGCGCTCTCCAAATTTTCCTCCGTTGACATACAGAGCTTTGTCACCGGGTGATAAGAAGTTTGAAACCGCGCCTTCCATGCCGCCTGTCCCTGAAGCTGCTAACATCAGGACATCATTCTGTGTTTGAAAGAGCCATTTGAGCCCCTCGCGCACTTCAGCGAAAACCGGGTCAAACTCGGGTGCGCGATGATGGATCATCGGTCGAGCCATCGCCAGTAATACGTCGGGAGGGACGGGTGTAGGGCCAGGGGCCAAGAGATAGCGCTTCAGCATTGATCGAACCTCCTCACAAAGCAACAATGTAACTGGTGGGATAGCCTTTGAAGAATGGGCAAGCTACCATTCGGGGAGGGATGCTGTCAAGAAATCGAATTGCCGAACTACTTGTGCTATCAAGGCTTTCTCTCTTCCCATCACCGAATCCTCAATCGGTAAAACGTCATCGGTTGAGGTCATGATGTTCATTCCGGATCATCATGGTCAAAGCGGTGAATAGGAACAATTTGTCTATCCAATTTCTTGACAAGTTCACAGCAGATCGATAGGCTCTCACTGGTACTCTTCATGATACGGAACTGGAAAAAACTGTGGGGTATGGGTATGGTGGGTATAAACGTAAGGATTGCGGCAATCCTTACGATGAGTGTTGCTGTATTCATACCTCAATCCGGAAGTTGGGCTGAAGAGACAGCTTCAGTCGAACAGGAACCCCTCCCTCAAGGAACCTCCTCAGAGCCCCTTCCTGAAGAAGTAGGCTCTTCAGAAGCAGACTCTTCACAGGAGAGCGAGGAGGTTGATGCCAACCTGGTCCCGTTGGAGCCCGAGCTTGAACCGGAGGTGACGGCTTCACCCTCAGACACTGACGCACCCGCGACAGAGGATACGGCTGAAACGCTCAGGGAAGAATCGGTTGAGGCAGCGGAGAGCGCCGAGAGTAAGGAGAATCAAGACCCAGTCTACAACATTCCGGTCGTTTTTGATCCGGCGGTACAAAGCCATATTCGTTTCTTTAATACGTCGATCCGGGACCGATTTGAACAGTGGCTCTTGCGGTTCAACCGATATCGCCCGCTGGTCGAAGACATCTTTGCCGAGTTCGACCTTCCGAGCGACCTGGTGCATCTTTCCCTTGTCGAAAGTGGGTTCAATCCCTACGCATACTCTCGCGCAAAAGCGACTGGGCCATGGCAGTTCATGAAAGGAACCGGAAAGATCTACGGGTTACGCATCGATCATTACGTGGATGAACGGCGGGATCCCATTAAGTCAACGATCGCGGCGGCCCGTTATCTGAGGGATTTGTACGATCTTTTTGGGAAGTGGCCCTTGGCGATGGCGGCGTATAACGCGGGTGAAGGAAAAGTATTGCGCGCGCTCAATAAGGCGCAGGCGGAATCATTTGCAGAGATATCGAGAACGAAACTGATTCGGTTGGAGACGAAACAATATGTTCCGCGCATCATGGCCGCGACCATCATTGCGCGAAACCCGGACCACTATGGGTTCAATCAAGATCCGGTCCCTCTTCATGAGTTTGAGGAAGTCATCGTGACCCGACCCTTGCACTTTCGGGCCATCTCCAACGTAACCGGCATTCCGTACAGCGAGCTTCGATTATTGAATCCGGAACTTCGGCGAGATGCGACCCCTCCCGGCGAGACAGCCTACCATCTGAAAGTTCCGATCGGGACGAGCGCCAAGGTGTTAAAATTGATCGAACGAGTTCCCACCCACAAGTTCCCCAAGTTGCCTCCTGAGCGGCCACAGGTCCGGCAAACTCGACACGCTCGACAGGGCAAAGTCGTTTCTTCCCATTGGTATCGAGTTCGGGGAGGAGATACGCTTCAGAAGATCTCCCGCCGATTCGGTATTCCCATTCAGACTCTGAAAACCCGCAACAACCTTTCCAGTAGCCTCATTAAAACTGGTCAGCTCCTGAATATCGCTCGGTAGGAGAACGACGATTTCCGAAGAGGTTACCGGGAAAGCGCCCTATGGCGTGGAGGGCGTTGTGGGATTCGATGCCGCCGGCTCCGAAGTTTTCTTGGCCTCGAGAACCTTCACGCGCACGGCGGCCTCGTTAGTCAAGGGAGAATCAGGGTACGTCTTGATCAGATCTTGATAATATTTGAGTGCGTCGTCGGCCCTCGACCGATTTTCTTCCAGCC
Organism: Nitrospira sp.; assembly: GCA_019636815.1. Taxonomy (GTDB): domain Bacteria; phylum Nitrospirota; class Nitrospiria; order Nitrospirales; family Nitrospiraceae; genus Nitrospira_D. Next base: position 53,493 of record JAHBWT010000009.1, on the reverse strand, counting down.
GCGCCAATTCAAAAAGTGCATGGTCACGGTTCATCGCCCCCGGGATGTCGAGTATCGCCGAGTAGGTCTTAGCGGCTTGGTCGAAATCTCCCTTCAACAAGTATGCGTACCCAAGTTTTTGATGGACGAGGCCAAGAAGCGAGATGTTTGACCCGTACGCAGAAATGAACCGTTTATAGGATTCGATTGCTGAGTCAAGGTCGTCCGCCTGAAGGAAGGCGTTTCCGAGACTAAATTGCGCCAGCGGGGCCGTCGGCGTTCTCGGATATTCTTCCAACACCCTTTTGTAAAGCGCTATTGCTTCATTCAGGTTGGCTGCCGCTTTCTTCGGATCATTGCTCGGTCGTGTAAAGAGATGAAGGGTAGCCTCCCGCTCGAGTTCTTGGGCCTTGCTGGCATTTTGCGCGTCATACCAAAAAACACCCCATATTCCACTGGCCATCAACAGCAGAAGAATGAACCCCACGACGATGGACCATCGATAGCGCTGCAGTCCGAACATCCAGTGCTCAAGTCCACTCACAAGGTGGGCTTCATCAACCGGCAACGTCCGAGGGGGCACTTTAATTCGATATGACATGAGAGCCTATCACATTAAGTTACGGTTGTAGGAAGCTTTCTGCCGCAGAACCGTTGCTTTATACTAGGGAATGAATTTCCTTGTCAATGTGGTTGGTACCGGCTCACCGTGTAGGCAGAGTATAGCGGAGCGGTTCATGAATGGCGGTTGCGATCAAAGCATGTTCCGGGAAAAACTTCAACTGCTCCATGATCGGTCGTTGCTCCGAACACTGACACAACTGGAGTCGGCTACCGGGGCGAGCGTTCAATACGGAGGACGCGAGGTGATCTTGCTTTCTTCCAATGACTACCTTGGACTCACCACGCATCCCGAAGTCGTGCAAGCCGCACTCGTGGCCACAGAACGGTATGGTACGGGGTCTGGCGCTTCCCGCTTGGTCAGCGGGACATTACCCCCCCATGCGTGTCTGGAAACGACGCTTGCGATGTTTAAAGGAACCGAGGCCGCCCTGCTGTTTGGGGCCGGTTACCTGGCCAACCTTGGTGTTATCCCTGCCCTTATTGGGAAAGGCGGTCTTATCTTGGCCGATCGATTGTGCCACGCAAGCGTGATCGATGCCTGTCGATTGAGCCTGGCAGACTTTCGGATCTTTCGCCATGGTGACTGCGATCATGTTGAGTCTCTCCTTCGGAGCCGTACCACGGAACGCCCCACACTCATCATCACCGAGGGGGTATTCAGTATGGATGGCGATCTCGCCCCGTTGCCTGATTTGGTTTCGCTTGCCGAACGCTACGGTGCGATGCTGTATGTCGATGATGCGCACGGGACCGGCATTATGGGGACGACCGGACGTGGCACCGTTGAGCATTTTGGTTTGGAGCGCCGGATCCCCTTTCATATGGGCACACTGAGCAAGGCGCTGGGCAGCCACGGTGCCTTCCTGGTGGGAACGCGTGACCTCGTTCAGTACGTGATCAATACAGCCCGCGCGTTCATTTTTACCACCGCCCTTCCGCCCGCCGTCGCCGCGGCCTCATCGGCGGCATTGACGGTCATTGATCGCGAACCAGAACGTCGGGCTCGGCTCTGGTCGAATCGACAGCGCTTCTTCGACGGACTGAAGACTCTCGGTTGTCGTCTTACTCCGACTGCCAGTCCCATCTTACCGGTTCTGGTCGGTGATGCCGCTCGCGCGTCCGCACTCGCTGAGCGCTTGCTTGCTCATGGGGTGTATGCCGCTGCCATTCGTCCACCGACCGTTCCGGATGGAACAAGCCGGATCCGCTTCACGGTGACCTCGGAGCACACGACGGATCAGCTCGATAAGGCTCTCAACGCGTTGCGCCTCGTGATTCGTGAAACAGGTCTTGTCTGATCGTCGCCGCCGTTGGTTCGCATCTTCCGCCTATTTTCTTGCTTTCCGAGTTTGCTATGGCATGATGCACAGGAGACGTTCGTCTCACACACAACCCCTAGCGCTAAGGACCATGGGCAATGGATATTTCCAAGCTGCTCACGTTTTCGGTCAAGGAGGGTGCCTCGGATTGTCATATCAGTGCCGGGGAACCCCCGATGATTCGTATTCACGGGGATCTGAAAAAACTGGACCACCCTCCCCTGACTCCCGATGAAACTCATTCCCTCATCTACGACATGATGAACGATTCCCAGCGGAAAACCTTCGAAGAAAAACGGGAGTGCGATTTTTCGTTCGAACTCGGAGATATCGCCCGCTTTCGAGTCAACGTGTTCGTGCAACAGCGAGGACTCGGAGCGGTGTTCCGGAATATCCCGACCACCATCCTTCCGCTGGAAAAACTGGGGATGCCCCCGATCCTGCGACAACTCTGCGATAAGGAGAAGGGGTTGATTCTCGTGACGGGGCCGACCGGTTCAGGGAAGTCCACCACCCTTGCTGCGATGGTGGACTATCTGAATAGCACGTTCGAAGGCCATATCATCACCATCGAGGATCCGATCGAGTTTGTCCATAAATCCAAAAAGTGTTTGGTCAATCAACGGGAGCTGGGTGTCCACACATTGTCCTTCGCCAACGCGCTGAAGTCGGCGCTTCGCGAAGATCCCGACATCGTGCTCGTGGGCGAAATGCGCGATCTCGAAACGATCCAACTGGCCTTGACTGCGGCGGAGACGGGGCACTTGGTTTTCGGGACACTCCATACGTCGAGCGCTCCGAAAACCATCGACCGCATCATCGATGCGTTCCCGCCGGCGCAACAAGCCCAAATCAGAACCCAGCTGTCGGAGGCGCTGGAAGCCGTGCTCACGCAAACCCTACTAAAGAAAAAGACCGGCGGCCGTGTCGCGGCATTGGAAATCATGGTCGCGACGACAGCCGTGCGAAACCTCATTCGCGAGGCCAAGCTCCATCAAATTCCCGGCATTATGCAGGCAAGCCAAAAAGACGGCATGCAAACAATGGACATGGCGTTGCTTGATCTTGCCACTCGTGGAATTGTGCATAAAGCTGAAGCGCAATCACGCAGCATGAACCCCAATCTGTTCGGGGCACCGGTCGCAGGAGCCGCGTAGAGCAGGCACAAAGGCGGAATATCATCATGGATGTCCGCAGTCTCTTGAAAGTCATGGTGGATCGCGAATCGTCGGATTTATACTTAGCCGTCGATGCTCCGCCGATCTATCGAATCCATGGAGTCACCCAGCAAACCGATGCCCCCCCGTTTACCAACGAACAACTTGAGGCGCTGGCGTTGGCTCTGATGCGAGGTCAACAGCGGAGCGAGTTCGAAGAAAAGATGGAGATGAATCTGGCGCTCTACTATAAGGAGTTGGGGCGCTTCCGCGTCAACATCTTCAGGCAAAAAGGGAACGTCGGGCTGGTCTTCCGCCACATCAAATCCGAGATTCAGACTGTCGAGCAGTTGCAACTCCCTCCGATCATCAAAGATATTGCGATGACCAAGCGCGGCCTCGTGCTCGTGGTGGGCGCCACGGGATCCGGTAAGTCGACCTCGCTGGCGGCCATGATCGACCACCGTAACACCGTTCATCAGGGCCATATTATTACCGTGGAAGACCCGATTGAGTTCGTGCATCAACACAAGAGGTCGATCATTACGCAGCGCGAAGTCGGGTTCGACACCCTGAACTTCCAGAACGCGCTGAAGAATACGCTCCGTCAAGCTCCGGATGTGATTTTGATCGGCGAAATACGCGATACAGAAACGATGGAAGCCGCCATCACATTTGCCGAAACCGGTCACCTCTGCATCGGGACGCTCCACTCGAATAATGCCAACCAAGCGATCGAACGGATCATGAACTTCTTCCCGGTCGAGCGCCATGCTCAAATCTATTTACAACTGTCGCTGAATTTGCGCGCCATCATTTCTCAACGGTTGATTCCATCGGTCGACGGCAAGCGGGTGCCCGCCTTGGAAATCATGCTGGACACGCCTCGTATCAAGGACCTCATCAAGAAGGCCGAGGTCGATGTCTTAAAAGAAGCCATGGAACAGGGCGTGGACGAGGGGTGTCAGACCTTCGACCACGTATTGTTTCAGCTGTATAAGACGAACAAGATTACGCTGGAGCAGGCGCTCATCAATGCGGATAGCGCGAACAATCTCCGTCTCAAGATCAAACTCGAAGGACTGAAAGGCGACGACGCGGTGAACGCGCTGCTCGATAAGCAGATCGGAGATCACGGGACAGACGCGTTCAAGATTCAGGGAGGTGCGTCCGGTAACGTAACTCCACTCCGTAAGCGATAGTCTTTCCTTAGCTCACTTTTCAGGGGCCAGGCTCTCCTCAGGCTGACGTTCCAGGTACGAGGCAATTTTCTCGAGCGCCAGGGCGCTGAGCTTGGATCCATACCAGGCTGGCATCGTATGCTCTGGGTACCCCTGTACAATGAATCGCTGCGGCTCCAGCACGGACTCGACGATGTACTCGTGCACGGTCTTGGCGCTTCCCCGATATGTGGGATCGTTGAGTCGCTCCAGGCCGGTCGTGCCGAGTGTCAAGGGTGGGCCGACTCGGCCGTTGGCGCCAGGAATTCCGGGAATGACGTGGCAGACTGAGCAACCAGCTCGAGTGAACATATCGATGATGGGTTCATCGCCTGTGAGCAACGGAATCGTTTCCGGTATGAGCGCGGGAGGCGCCAAGTGGCTGGCTTTCGGCCGTGAGGTCGGGGGCTCGTGAAGGGCCCAAGCGGCTGACAGCAAAACGAGACTGATCGCAACCCAGACGACCAACCTATCTCGGGCACGCGTATTGGTACCCTGGTCAGACGATAAGGGGTCGGTCGTATGTCCTCTCTCCTCAGGCACCCAACTTTCCTTGAACCAACTTCATGAGCTGATCAAGCCCGCCCGCTTCGATCTTTCCGTTCGGTGTCAGCTTGTCGACCAAGTCAGGCAGTAAACCGGCGAGTTGTGCACTCGCTGCGCCGGCGGGCAACCCCGCTTTACCGGCCAGCTGGCTCAGGAGATCACCTCCGAGACCTTGTTCAATCTGGCTTGGAGTCGCCGGTAAATTCGGTCCTGTGCTCACCCATGAATTCACAAGGTCGCCGAGCCCGTTCTTCTGGAATGCCTGCACCAGGCCTGCGAGTCCTCCAATCCCACTGTCCTTTCCGAGAAGGCTAACCACAGCTTGCAGAAGAGGATTCTGTCCACCTTGGTTGCTCATCATTCCACCTACTGCTTGCCCCAATTGATCCATCAATCCCATGATCAGCTCCTCCTTTGGAATGAAGTTATATCGAAATCTCGGAGTCTTTGCTGTATTTCCTAAGGCCTGTACCATATGTCCCGAGGACAGTCGGACTGTCAACCCTAATTCTCTGGAAACTTGGAAGCCAAGCGCTTTGACTCACGCCTCCCCCAGGTTGATGCAAATTCAGAGCTTGATAGACCTTGATAAGGAAGGTTGGAGCATCGTGGGAACCGGCACAGATATGCACAAAAAACATGCTGACAATCCGACACTCGTGAGACTGCCGTATTCTCTGACGACGGTGAGTACCCACAAACCAAACATTTGGTATGATGTTGAGGAAGTGATGAACGTGGAACGAAGAAACTGGTCAATCGCCGGTGCAGCCCTGGCAGGGCTTTCATTCATGATATCCATTTGCTCCTCTCCGGTATCCGCAGAAATGTATGTTGGCGGAACGGCGGGAGTAAACTTTGCCGATCGTATCAACAGCATTGCAGGTACTGGATCTCTGGCTGGAGAGCCTGGTTCGTTTGTCGACTTTGACCTCCAGAACTCAATTACCTATGGTGGCAAGATCGGGTATTTCCCTGGGCACAGTTGGTATGGGGTTGAAGCTGAAGTGTTACACACGACCCCTCACATTAAAAGTTTGCCAGCTACAACAACGTTAGAGGAAGTTCCTGGTATTCATTTTCGTTTGACCACGGTGGGGGCCAACTTCATTGCACGGTACCCAGGCAGAACGTTCCAGCCGTACGTTGGCGCTGGGGTGGGAGCCGCGATTGCACACATCGGGGATACTCAGACGGTACGAAGCGACAGCGATGTCGCAGTAGCATGGAATGTCCTCGCTGGATTGCGCGCATTCGTCACACCCCAAATCGCCGTCTTCGGTGAATACAAGTACACCGGTGCGACGCTCACGTTTGATGAAGCCTTCGGTGACGTAGGCGGGGTCAGCGGGAATTACCGGGCACAGCATATTCTTGGTGGACTGTCCTACCACTTCTAGACAAGGAGAATGACCATGTCACGCCTGACGGTGCTCGCTCTCCTGGCCGGTGTGGTTCTTTTCTGCTCGGCCTGTGCAGAATCGATCCATCAAGTCCAACGTGACACGGAGCTCCTCGGTGTTCCTCTCTGGTTAGAGAAAGAAATCGATACGAGCGTCAGGTTTGCAGACTTGAAGAGTGCTCCCAGTGAATATATTGGGCGAACGGTTATGATCGGCGGTACTGTCATTCGAGCCAAACGGACTGGAGCGGGAACCGAAGTGGAAGTCTTGCAACTACCGAATGCGAAGGAAGAGCCAGTGACGGAAGACCGTCTTCATTCCGAGGGACGATTCCTAGCGGTCCGAGAAGCATTTCTCGACCCGGCCAGCCTGCCCGAGGGAACGCCCATTACTGTCGTCGGTACGGTGACGGGTGGGACTACGAGACAACTGGACGAAACCGATTATACGTATCCGGTTCTGGAGGTGAAACATATCATTGACTGGAATAGCGTGGCTTCGCAGAGACGAAGAGATCGAAGTCCGTACTATGGGTACTACTATCCCCCCTATGGCTGGAGCGGGTTCTACCCTTATGGCGCATACGGCGGGTTTTGGGGACCGTATGGTGGGTATTGGGGAGGGCGTGGATTCTATGGGCGCTCTCACTTTTTTTCCCCAAGATCACCATCATTTTCATCACCGCCACCTCCTCCACGAAGCGTTCCACCGAATCTCAGGAAAAGGTGAGAGGCACTACTGCCGGTGGGCTAAGAAGGGAGTGGTTAAAGAACTATGGCAAAGGACGATCAACCTAGCGGACGCCTCCTGTCTCGTCGAGAAGCGATGGTCCTACTGGGGGCGACGGGTGCCGCATGGTTGATCGGTGGAAGACCGGCGGTGACTCGAGCGATTGCCGCGACGCCACGGTCTCTGTGCATCGTCCGCCCTGAGCAAACCGAAGGTCCCTATTTCGTCGATGAGCGCTTGAACCGGTCCGACATTCGCTCTGATCCGGCCGACGGACGACTCTCTTCAGGCACCCCATTCACGCTGACCATTCACGTTTCTCGCGTTCAAGCCGGACATTGTCAGCCATTGCCAAATGCACAAGTCGATGTTTGGCACTGCGATGCCACCGGAATCTATTCAGATGTCCGGGATGCTGGATTCAACACGGTCGGCAAGAAGTTCTTGCGAGGATATCAGGTAACTGACGCCAGAGGCGAAGCGCGGTTCATGACAATCTATCCAGGCTGGTATCCGATTCGAACGGTCCATATCCACTTTAAGATTCGCACCGCGTTGGTGTCGGGAAAACAGTTTGAGTTCACGTCCCAACTGTACTTTCCGGACGAACTGACCGATCGTGTCCACATCGGCCATCCTTATGCTGCGGTAGGCTCACGGAGAGTGAGAAACCGGCAAGATTTTATCTTCCGCCGCGGCGGTGATGAATTGATGCTGTCCCCCTCGGCCACGAGCGACGGCTATGCCGCTGCCTTTCCGATCGGTCTTGAGCTTCCCTGAGGACAAACATCAAGACTTCTACTTATTGACTGTCCACAGCGCTCCCGATACCCTCCCCTCCTCCAATCACCTTCTTAAGGAGGATATGCCAATGAAACTGTGGTATTACGCCGGGATGCTGACGAGTGTGGTCCTTCTCTCTGTCACCGTGAGTGCGACGCCGCCTCCGGAAGTGCAGGTCGACTACTCTGCAGACAGCACCATGGAGACAGAAGGCGGCATGACGCTGAAGTCACGCATCTACCACACCGCAGATAAGGATCGGATGGAGATGGGTGCATCGGATGGGATGACCACGATCATTAGAAAAGATAAGAAGGTGATTTGGCAGCTGATGGGCGACATGTACATGGAAATGCCGATGAATGATTCCAATGCCTCCGGTATGGACGCGTTGGAGATTATCGAGCAGGCTGAAGTCGGCCAAGAAACGGTCAATGGGATGAAGACCACTAAATCTAAAGTCGTTGCCGTAAAGAAGGACGGCTCGGGAAAATTCGGTGGCTTCTTCTGGACAACGAAAGAAGGGATTACGGTCAAGATGGAGATGCTCTCCAAAGAGGGCGATAAAAAGATGCGCATGGCCAGCGAGCTGACGAACATCAAGCTTGGAAAGCAGGATCCGGCTCTCTTCGAAATTCCGGCTGGGTATACCAAGAACGACATGGGTGCAATGATGGGTCAGATGATGATGGATGGATCTCAGTCACAAGACCGAGGCCGTAGCCGCGGTGCGAAGAAACCCGGGATGGAAGACGGCGAACCCGCCGTCGACATCAACAAGATGATGAAGGGACTATTCGGTAAGTAGTGGAGGTGGTCACCCATGCGCATGATAAAACTGGCCGGATACTCCTTGATCATTGTGAGTCTTACCATTTCTGTCGCTCGTGCGGATGATCCATGTTTGGGCGACGAGGAAAAGAAAACCGCTTTGGCACAGTCGGCTGCACTGCAGAAAGCCGAACAGGCCGGAAAGTCTGCCGCACTCTTTGCAGCGTACATGGGGGTCGCGATAAACGACTGTATCGATCGTTACGACAAACGCGCAGTGGGGAGGGCCAAGGCCAACATGCCAAGCCTGGGACGGGATTTGGCCAAAGCAGCCGAGGCGAAAGGCGCCCTGTATTCCAGCGAACCGGTACGGGCTGACGGCCAGACCTCAGCGTTCCGGTACTTTGAATCCGTCGGCGACCATCAAGACGCCAACCGTGTTCTGCTCAAGGCAGTTCAGGCTAAATCAGAAGACCTGCGCCTTTTCGAGACAGCTTGGAACATCGATAACGGACGATACGGTCCGATCGACTCCACCACCGGATCAAGACAACCCTATCATTCCCCACCGGCGTTCCGGCAAGAACTGACGAAGGTGGCAACGTCCAATGCTGATCGACTGATGAAAGCCGAGGAGAAAGACGCCCAAGGGCTATCCGGTAACATCGGCGAGCTGGGCAAGGCCACGATGCAGTCGATCGAGAAGCTCCGAAGTGCGTCTCTTTGGATGAACTACCTCCCAGGTGGAGACAGGCCTGCGAAGGATCGCGCTGAATTGAGAGGCGATACGATCATGAAGCGCCCTGATCCGACCTTCACACAAGGACAGGCCCTGATGTATTACGAGTTCTCCGGGTCGCCGAAGGCGAAGGGTCTCGCTGCACAAATCAAGAAGAGAAGCGAGGAATCTCACCAGGCTATACAGAAGGCTGGCAAGAGCCTGAAGAATGCGATTACTCAGAAAAGCGAAACCGAGCAAAAACAATTCGAAAAGAAGAAAACGGATCTTGAAAAAGAACTTGGGTTTTGACCGCCACGATCACCCGATACTCTAAGATCCAGGTTCGACAACCCGCCTACTTAAGGTACGAGCCTCCCGACGTTCTGGACGGTATCCCCTCACCATTGGCTCTCGATGCCTGCGGGAACAGCAGGATTTCTGATTTTGCATGAGTGGAAGCGGGAAGTGGCACAGTCACTTCTATTCTGGACGCATGCTCGGTTGCGTGCCTCTGTTCCGGCGGTTGTGATTTTGGGTACTTATTGATGGTTCTGCCGTGTGCCACGATCAGTTGTTCGACCGAAGCAGAAACGGCGAGCAGGCCTTTGGCAGCGTCGGATGCTGGCGCGGCTTCGATGACGGGCAGAAACTTTCGAACTGATTGGGTCACAGCTGGGTCCTCAGGGATTTCACCGAGAAGGAGGAGGTCACCGCCGACATAGTGATGGAGAATCTTGCGGAGGTAGAGCGCGTTAACCTGGGAATTGCTCGATGCACGATTGATGATGAGCCCAGGTTTGAATGACCGCAAGGCAGTGGCCGCCACATCGCGTCCCTCGGCATCGGTGGCACCGGCGACATCCATGACCTCTTCCACGCTTGTGAAGTCACGGTTTGCCAGCACGTCCGCCATTGGGCTTCGCGCGAGAAAGCATGCCAAGACACGGCGGATTGCGGCCAATTTGATGAATCGGTAGAGGTCCAATACCGCCGTCGGGTCAGGAGTGGCGACGGCCAAGTGGATATCAGCCATCAGGAAGAAATCCAGGGCGTGATAGTTCGTGCCGGCACCGATATCGAGGACGACGATGTCGGCACTAAGGTCTTGAAAATGTTTCATCAGGCGCTTTTTGCGGGCATGGGCCATGTTGGCCGTCGCCAACGTCTCGCCGGTGCCGGCGAGAAGGCGTAGGTTCGGGTGAAAAATGACTGGAATGGCGGCTTCTTCCAGCCGATTGACCCGTTTATGTAAAAAATCTGTTAGAGTCACCGGCGGATTGAGTTCCCCGAACATGATATGAGCGTCGGCCCCGCCCACGTCGAGATCGGCGAGGAAGGTCTGCCGCCCTGTCTTCGCCAGTGCCAATGCCAAGTTGGCCGAGACGACGCTCTTGCCCACGCCGCCTTTGCCGGATGCCACTGAAATAAGGATTGCCATCGTGTCTGCCGGTTCGTTACCAGAGAAAGGGGCACAGCATCGAGATCGCTCCGATCAGAGGCACGCACGTGCGCGATGAAGCCATTCTACGGGTCGACGGAAAAAAGAAAAGAAAATGCGGGAAACCAAACGGTATGGTCAACACGAAATGGGGAGTGCCGCGAGACCATATACGGTCCTCTTCTCCATCAGGTTATCCGCCCGAGAGGTTTGTGGTATTCTTCTACTCTTGAATGACTAACCGGTTCGGAGGGATCTCAACACAACCATGCGTAAAGCGAAGATCGTCTGCACTATCGGACCTGCCACCACTTCACCGGCAATCCTGAGCCGATTGATCGAGAGCGGCATGAACGCGGCTCGATTAAATTTCTCGCATGGCACCCATGAATCGCATGCTGCTGCAATTACGGCGATTCGCGAGGTGGCTGCTCGGCACGGGATAGCGGTGGCGATCATCCAAGATCTCCAGGGTCCAAGGATCCGAGTGGGTCTTGTCGCAAGAGAAGGTATCGAGGCGATCTCCGGTCGGCCGGTACGTCTGCGAGCGGTTGCTGAGTCCGAACCGCAACCTGATTGCCAACCGCCGGCATCCGTCCCTTCTCTCGAAATTCCCGTGAGGTATCCATGTCTGACTCACGATCTTCGTGTGGGCGCTCGAGTGCTGATCGACGACGGACGGGTTGAGTTGATCGCAGATCGCATTGCAGGTGATGTCGTCGAGTGCTCGGTGATTACCGGTGGGACGATCACCTCACACAAAGGTATTAATTTGCCTGGTACCAGCGTCAGCGCCCCTACGTTGACCGACAAGGACCGAAGCGACATTCGATTCGGCGTTGAGCACCGCGTGGATTATGTGGCGCTCTCATTCGTTCGAAGAGCACAAGATATTCAGACCGTGCGCAGTCTGTTAGCCGAGTACGGTCGCACTGTTCCAATCATTGCGAAGATCGAACGGGCAGAGGCCGTGGCGGAATTGGACTCTATTCTGGAACAGGCGGACGGCGTGATGATCGCGCGTGGAGATTTGGGTGTCGAGATGGAGCCCGAGGCCGTGCCAGTGCTGCAAAAGCGGATCATCGTAGAGGCCAACCGTCGGCGGCGTCTGGTCATTACCGCGACTCAGATGCTGGAGTCCATGACCCAGGCGACACGCCCGACAAGAGCGGAAGCGTCGGATGTTGCCAACGCCGTCTTCGACGGCACGGATGCCGTGATGCTTTCAGCCGAAACGGCTATCGGATCGTATCCAATCGAATCCGTCCAAGTCATGGATCGTATTATTCGTACGGCAGAAGCAGATGGCTGTTCAGGGGTTGCACTCAAACGGCACACCGACTTGGAGAATCTGTCCATTCCTGAAGCTGTCTGTGCCGCTGCGTCTTCTGCGGCCAGTGCGATCGAAGCCAGTGCAATCGTCGCGTTTACCGAGGGAGGCGCCACTGCGAGACTGATCTCCAAATACCGGCCAGACTCATCGCTTCTGGCGTTCACTCCTTCCGAGACCGTTCGGCAGCACATGGCGCTCTATTGGGGTGTTCGCCCGTATACCATGCCACGGGGAGGACCCCCGGAAGCCTGGATACAGGAGGCTGAACGGCGGCTGAAGTCCGAAGGCTTGGTCAAGGCCGGAGATAAGATTGTCATTGTGTCAGGGACGATGGCAGGCCAAACCGGTGGTACGAATGTACTCAAGCTCCATGAAGTCGGTTAGATCGTTCTCCGTCGAGATTTCCATCGCGCTTCCCTTCTGACTCTTGATTCTCCTTGTTCGAAGACGCTAATCTAAAATTCAATTCCTGATGCGATGCACGATGGGATTCTTACTTGCTGGCATCCGCACACTCATCCCTTTCATGGCGGGGCCAGAAATATGAAAGAGGGGCATCATCTCGGCAAACCCTAAACTTGTCTGAAGGAGGATATGCTATGGGACATCACAAGATCGGTCTCATTATTCCACATCCTGAAGATCAGAAATGGGACTCGGTCTGGAAGCTGTTCCGTACGCCCAACCTGAACCTCCCTACCCTCGCCGCCCTCATCCCGGAGGATGAATGGGACATCGAGATCCAAGATGAGATTGTCGGTCCTCTGGATTTCACGCGCGACTACGATCTGGTCTTCATCACGGTCACGACCGTCGTTGCCGTTCGGGCCTATGAGGTCGCGCGGCTTTTTCGGGAGCGAGGGGCCAAAGTGGTGCTCGGTGGCATCCATCCATCAACCGTGCCGGATGAAGCCATAAAATATGCAGACTCCGTCGTCATCGGGGAAGGCGAGCTGACTGTCCCTCGGCTGTTGGAAGACTTCAAGAAAGGCAAGATGCAACAGCAGTACCGGATGCCTTACATGGTCGAGAAATGGGATGAAAAGCCGCCGCGCTGGGACCTGTTGCCGCCCGGCTATATGTTTCGGGATGCACTGACGGCCACCAGAGGGTGCAATTATCGCTGCTCGTTTTGTTCGATCCACCTGGCACTAGGAGGCGGCGCCTATGGTTTTCGGAAGAAGCCGCCGGCGGATGTCGTCAAGCTGGTCGAGAAAATGAATGGGCCGATGATCATGTTTTGGGACGATGACCTGTTGTCCGATCCTGCCTACACGCGAGAACTCTGCGAGGCCATGAAGCCGCTCGGAAAGAAATGGATGAGCCAGATGAGCGCCACCTATATCGCGCATCACCCTGAGTTACTCAAGCCTCTCAAACAGTCCGGTTGCTCAGCGATGTTCATGGGGTTGGAATCCATTAACCAGGATTCGCTCAAGTCCGTCGATAAACAAAACTCGGCGAAACTGTATGAGGAGATGATCAAGCGTATCCATGACCAGGGCATCGATATCCATGCCGGATTTATCTGTGGTCTGGACCATGAAGATGTCTTCGATTTCGAGCGTACCGCCGAATGGGCGACCAAGATGGGATTGGCCGGAGCGCTCTGGCGGATTATGACACCCTACCCTGGGACGAAACAGTTTGCAGAACTGAAAGCAGCCGGACGGATTCTCACGGAGAACTGGACCGCCTATACCGGCGAACATGTGGTCTATAAGCCGGCCAGGATGACGGTTGAACAATTGTATTGGGGACACAAATGGGCGAAAGGGCAATTCTATTCATTTAAGTCGATCGGGCAGCGGGCGATCCAACGGGCCGCTCAGAACGGATTTGGGGAGCTGCTCAATATCACCGGCTGCGGACTAGGCTATCGCTCGATGTTTCACCTGGCGGCGGATTCGGCACCCGTGAATGTCTACCGGGACATGAACCATTTGCCGCCGCAAGAGGAGCCGATCGCCTATCGATTCCCCTATCCGCCGAAGAAACGATTCAGCTTTGTCACCGACCGTTTGGATCAATTGCGTTCCAAGGTGCAGCCGAGACCGCGAATCAATAAATGCTAATTCACTTGCAGCACTCTCATGGGTCCTCCTGAGTCATCTAGGAGGACCTGTTCTTACAAGGTTCTGGGTTGGGGTGAGAGTCTCTACCGGTATCAGGCTGCATCAATCTCCATGTCCCCTGTGAGAGGCTCTCAGTGGTCCACCGAACCCCCCTTCGTCCTCTGCTCCATCAACCTCTGCGCATTGTCGCTACATATTACAGAATGATGGCTGTATCCAAAATTTTCGGCTAGACTAACTTCTCAACCATGGCCAAACTTGGGGACGTGCGTGAGTGGGAGAAGCCGTACTCGACCGATGTGATCGGTGAGGCGACACGTCACGCGATTCCGGTACCGGAGATGACACTCGATGGGGAACGGCCGCATGGCCTGCAGCAAGTCGTGAAGGCCGGCGCTGTCTATTTTCTGATCGCGTTCGGGGCAGGATTTGTGCTGGAGGTCATTCGGCTTCAAGTCGTGGCGCTGCATGTCAGTGAGCGTATCGCTCAAGCGATGGAAATTCCCTTCCATCTTCTGGCCATGATCATTGCCGCGCGCTGGGCGATCGACCGATTCACGCTGCCTCCTTTCCCCAGTATACGGCTTGGTGTGGGTCTCGTCGCTCTCGGTCTCTGGCTTGTCATGGAATGGATCGTCATTCTGGCCTTCCATGGCCTCTCGCTCGATGAATTCCTTGCCACCCAAGATCCGGTTGTGGGAACGCTGCCGATCGGAGCGCTCGGTGTGTTGACCGTCATGCCCTTTCTCGTAGGGTACCGATGGGAGCGGTGACGCGCTTCCATTGCCTCTGCGCCTAGTCGTGAGCAATAATCCTCGTCGATCGGATTGGTAGGCATGACCATGCTTGAACTATTCGTACGCTGTGTCCTTGTACTGTTCCTTGGCATTCCCACAACCGCAGTAGGGTCGGAAGGTTCGGACCCAGAGTCGGCCATTCGCAGAATGGTCCGAGCCAATGCTGAAAAGGATCTGCCAACTCTCTCTCAGCTGATGGCCCATGATTCCGACATTGTGAGTTACGCGGTGGCCGGACGGAAATACATAGGTTGGGCGGAGCTTGAACAGGGCATGCGCGACGAATTCAGCAATGCACAGAAACTTGAAATTCCGATCAAAGAACTCAAGGTCTGGGCCAGAGGGGATTTGGCTTGGTATGCGATGGAGCTTGATTACATCCGCTACATTCAAGAGGGGAGCGAGCTCAAACGAACCGTGCTTCCCATGCGAGAAACGGGCGTCCTCGAACGTCGCCATGGTCGATGGCAACTGTTGTCGTGGCACGAATCGTTCCGATCCGCGAGCCTAGGGGATACGTGGAGTGCACCGCCGGTAGATTCTCCACAACATCATACCGGCAAGCCACAATCCTCACGTGAACTGGACGTGAGTGGAAAGTGGGAGATCCTCGAAGTCGAAGATGACAAACGGTACAACACGACCCTTGACAGGAACGGCAAGGGTCCCTACAGCCAGCACGGCGGGCGTTTCACGACCACCAAGATTTCCGGTCGCCTGTGGCAGGGCACTTGGCATCAATCCGGCAATGATCGAGAAGGAGGGTTTGAACTCCAACTCTCAGACGATGGCACGGAGGCGAAGGGCATATGGTGGTACACGAGAGTCGGCACCCAGAAGAATATTCCGCCCCGCGAGCACGGCGGCACCTACCACTGGAAGAAACAGATGTCTCCATCTGACGGGGCCCGATAACAAAGCACTCTGCCTTTTGTCCCTTCCCCGGTACGGCATCGCCTGGCACCATGCGTCTCTAGGTTTCCATCATCTCCAGCCTGGTATCGAATTCATGCCCGCAGGCCGTGCAGCGGATACAATCTGACTCCACCGCGACTTCCTCATCGCGAATCCCCATGCCTCCGCAATCCGGGCATCGGGCAAGATGGATCCGCTCATCGTGCACGGTTTCGTACTGCGTTCCACGAAGACAATATACGGGCATGCCATCAAGCAGCCACGGCTTCCCTCGTTTATCGACGACCGGCAACACGAGATAATGGTGGTTCACATACTCTTCAATCTCGTGTTGGCTCGCAAAACCGTCCTTGATTAATTTGCCCCCCAATACCTCGTACAGAGCCTGTCCTTTTATGATAACCTTCGTCGGACCCATCGGTACCTCCCCTCATGAGGATTCAGAGCAATCCAACAGTCAGTCAGATGCACACCTATCGTCGCGAACAACACCCTACCGCTCACACACTGCAGTGTGTTCGAGAAAGGATCCGACATCCAGCAGTCATCATGCAGCATGCTGGCTGGGAACGGATGGCCGTGTCTGACCATCACCCGACCTGTCACCAGCCTGTGTTGATGCTTCTCTACTCCTGATGCTCTTGGATGAAAGAATGTCCATACACACCAAGAGCATGACCACCAGGATAAAGAGGCCAGTCACGATTCCCCAATAGACCCATGACATAAAGCACACCCTCGCGTGCCATAGCACACGAGTCCTTTGTGCGTCCGGCAGTGATTTCCGATGTCCATGGCATATGGTGCTGAGATGGAATCTGGCTTCCACCGTTGACGCGCATACCTAAACGTCCATGCATCAAACCGGTTCTATTGAATGAAGAAGCCTGTCTGGTGAGAAACACACACCCGGCAGGTCCAGACCGTCGGAACTGTTTTCCACGGAGGACCATCGTCACCACCTTCAGATGAGGCGGCAGTGGAAAGATAACGATACATTACGCCTCAGCCGATAGGCGGGTCAAGGGGGAGAATGACTGAACGCCGTCAAGTCGCACTAAACGCAAGCTGGTTCAGCTCACACGTAAATATGGTTCGTGTATAGAGGCCGGTCGGTGGTACTTAAATCGATCGGAATGGGAAAGTCCGGGTATATTCGTTCCCATCGCGCGTGACCATCTTGGATGGGACGGCAATCAAGCAATCCTTCTTGAAGTAGAAGTACCCCCCTGTCATAGTTCATTCGTCATCATGGAAACATGTGTCTGTGCTTCGTTCCATCTGTCTCCGGTTCTGTATCGACGACTTGGAAGAAGAACGTCTGTGAGCACTCAATCATCTTCCCCTCGTGAAACCGTTCCTGGATCATGGATCGCCCGCGCCGCAACGCTCATCGTTCTCTGCCTTCCCCTGTATGGCTTTGAGAAAGTTCCACCTCAGTCTGTCGAGATCATTCCCCATTGGAATGAAGGTGATAGGATTGAGCTGATCGTCACACGGGTACGCGACAAATCGCTCAACGGCCAGTCGACGCGGTCAGGAAAGACTCACACGCGTTTCTCGCTTGCAGTACTCCACGCAAGTCCCCAAGGTTACCTCGTGGGATGGACCGTCGGTGCAACCACCTTTGATGTCCCTACTCCGTCTGAATCTGTTCTGCGACAAGTCGTGGGTCTCATGCAGGGCATACAGATCGTGCTCCAGATCGACTCTCGTGGCGCCATCACGGGGGTGCAAAACTGGAAGACCCTGCGCAGTGAGATGCTCAAGAATCTGGATGGTCTCCTGGCCAACCCATCAAATGCGCAACGAGGGAAAGCCGACCAGGCACTGATGGAAAACCTGCGAGCACAATGGGACGCCATGTTCTCGACCAGGGCACAAGTCGAACAGGTTTGCACTCGAGATGCGCAGATCTATTTTAAGACTCTCGGAAGAACCTACACGCGGGACCAGCCCTACGAGTATCAAGGCTTTCTCGATAATCCGCTCGGAGGCGATCCCTTTCCGGCTCGCGCCGGCATTACTCTCAAGTCGTTCGACGATCGGTCTGGGCAAGCGGTTCTGCATTGGAACCAATCGGCTGATCGCGAGCAGACCGACCGGATCATGCGATCGATCGTGAAGGATCTGGCTGCACGAAGAGGCAAACAGGTGCCTGATGACAGATTCATGAAAACCGTTGCCCTGGAAACTCATGCCGAAGTCGAGGTCGATGTTGAGACCGGGTGGGTTACTAAGCTCACCGAAACAAAGTCGGTGAATCTCGGCACGCGAACCCAAACGGATACGACCTTCATGGTCGGAGTGGTACCATAAAGTCGGCACCCGAACAGTCCTTTAGGCGGTGTGCGCTGGCGTGTCCTGAGAGCAGATGCGTGAATGAACGACGAAAAGGAGACGCAGAGATGAAGAGATCGATGAGACAGTCGTTGAGTATTATTGTTGCTGGCATGTTGTTTCTTTCATCGCCTGCCTTCACGCAGGGACCCCCTCCAACTGTGAAGCAGGAGGTCGATGGGGCGCAGAAACATGTGAGGACGATCGGTATGGACGAGTATCGGAGGCTCGTGGAAAATCCCGGTTCAGCCCTCATCGTGGATGTGCGCGAACCTCAGGAGTTCGCGGCCGGCCATGTGCCGGGAGCGATCAACATTCCTCGCGGTCTTATCGAATTCCAAATCTGGAACCACGTCGGCGCTCCAGAGAAGGCCGACATGGAGCGGCCGATCATTCTCCAATGCCAAAGCGGAAAGCGCGCTACTCTTGCGGCCCAGACACTTGGAGAACTTGGATTCACGCACACGGCAGCCGTGGTGATGAATCTCGACGACTGGCAAAAAGGCGACAACCCGTTCACAGAATAGCCGTGGACCATCAAAGAATCAGCTTCCGTTCGCGATCGGTTTCCGCAGTGCTAGACTGTCGCCCATGATACCTGTGACACCGGATACTGAACTCTCCTTGCGTTTTCAAAACCAGCGAGCCGTCGTATCTCCATGGGGTGCGTCATTACGGCGATATCTGCTGATCGACGACGGGCGAGAGACCGATATTGTCTGGGGCTATTCGGGTGGAAGTAGGAAACGAGGTGGGCAAGGTGATGTACTTATTCCCTTTCCAGGGCGCGTCGCCAACGGCCGTTATGCCTTCGATGGCCGACCGTTCCAGCTTGAATGCAACGACAAAGAAGGTCCCAATGCCATTCATGGATTCGTGCGCAGTCTCCCCTGGTCTGTCCGGGAGGCGCTCGTCAACAAAGTGACCTGTGAGGTCCGACTCGATGCCGAGACATATGCCTCTCGGGGCTACCCGTTTTCCTTGGACCTCGCCGTGACATATGAACTGGACGCGCAAGGCTTGAGCTGTGCCTTTATCGTGACGAATGTCGGAGATCGTGCGGCGCCGGTGGGAGTCGGATTTCATCCCTATTTCACGGTCGGGACGTCCTTGATTGATGAAGCTGAGGCGCAAATTCCGGCTGCCGGCTACCTGGAATTCAACGAGCAACTCGCTCCCACCGGAAGGATTTTGCATGTAGAGGGTACGTGCTGGGACTATCGCCGTTTTTGCAAGATCGGACGGCAACACTTCAACCATTGTTATGTGAACCTTGAACGCGATTCAGCAAGGATGGCCACGGCCACCCTGCGTCATGGTCCAAGCAATCGCGCCATCGACATCGTGATGGACTCCTCATTTTCCGCAGTCGTCGTGTATACCGGCGATGCGATCGCAGGGGCCCCGCGCGCCGCGCTTGCCATCGAACCGATGACCTGTGGAACCGATGCCTTCAATCATCCGGAATGGGGGTTAAAGCGGCTTGAACTCGGTGAGATATTTTCAGGTCGCTATCGGGTGCGGCATCGGCTGATGTCGTAAAGGCCTTTAAGACGTCCTCAAACGGAAGGCGAGTTGATCCTCTGCGAGCAGGATCTGATCAAAGAGGATTCCGAAGGGACTCTTGATCAGGCCGCTTTTCGCGAGGGAATTTGTTTACCGACTATCAGGTTGCGGCAGAGCTGGAAAAGCTTGAACTGCACCTCATCAAAAGATTCCCCCTGTACCGAGTGCTCCGAATAACCCAGCAGATGCCCACGCCACTTGCCTTGATCCTGTAGAAGCACATACTGTGGCGCATCGAGATTGAGCACGCTTGGCCTGGGTCGTTCGAGGCGGGGGATTTCTCGATGAGTTTTCGTGACCTCTCGGCTCAGTTGCTGAACCTTGAGCCGCAGCTCATCGAAGGAGGCTGCTTGTATTTCCCGATCGGGAGAGCCCTCGGGATAGGCGCGCCACTTGTCCTGATCTGGCCAATACACCCAATTTGGTTGTTCCATTCCGGAAGCATAGCAGGTTTTTGAGAATTGGCCAGCAATTGCGAAAGTTTTATGTATGAACGATATAAACTCAGACCAAATCCGTGCAGAAGCCTTGTCATTCTGCCGCGTCTCGGCCAACCAATTGTCATTTCGGGTCGCCATGGCTGGGACCGGAGGTCGCCTGGTCCTCTGCCTGCATGGATTTCCGGAATCCGCTGCCTCATGGAGATATCAGATGAAACCGCTGGCCCAGGCAGGATATCGGGTTTGGGTTCCAGACCTTCGTGGATACGGCGGGACTGCACGCCCAATCGGGATAGAGGCCTACTCCCTGGAATCGTTGATGGATGATGTCAACGGGTTGCTCGATGCGGCGAACGTGCAACGGACGATTCTTGTCGGGCACGATTGGGGAGGAATCATTGCCTGGTATTATGCCATGCGTCATCTCAGCCGCGTTGAAGCCCTCGTGATTGTGAACGCTCCCCACCCGGCCTGTTTTGAGCGAGAAGTTCGGCGCTGGAGACAGTTGCGCCGTTCCTGGTACATGGGATTTTTCCAGATTCCATGGCTTCCGGAGGCAGTTCTGTCGGCTGGTCGTGGCTACGTCATCGGGCAGATTTTTGAACGTATGGCAATGGATCGCAAACATATGCCGAGTGATATCGTGCAGCTCTATCGGCAACAGGCGTGTGAGCCTGGCGCGCTGACCGCCATGGTGAATTACTATCGATCCGCGCTCCGAGGGGGAGGGGGCGTGCGCCAACGCAAGCTGGGTTATCCGAAGATCAGTATCCCTACCCTCGTCATCTGGGGACTCCACGACCAGGCGCTCGTCGCTCGAAATCTCGATGGACTGCATGATGTCGTCACCGACCTGACGATCGTCACGATGCCCGACGCTGGGCATTTCGTACATGAAGACAAACCGGAACAGGTGACGCGTCACCTGTTGACCTGGCTTCGGGGAAAACTCGGTTCCTGATCCATCATTCTCCACAATACGGGCCGTATCAGCCTGTTGTCCTCCTACCACTGGGCATTCACTTCTGTGGCAGTTTCGTCTGTTTCTTCATCCGAGGCTCGGGGAAAACGATGCGAGGGCTCTCGTCAAATGACTTTCTTTGTTGGACTCTGATCGCTTCATCCTGGCACACTGCACACATATTCGTACCGTATGCGATACGCCGTGCATCACTCACTCACCATTCTGGGGTCCGGCTATACAGCCAAGTTTCTGCTACCGCTCGCTGAGCGTCGGTACACCCGCGTGTTTGCCACCAGTCGGGCTCCCGAGAGACATCTCAGCTATGTGAGTCCTGATCAGCGAATAGAATTCGACCTGGCACAATCCGGCACATGGGGATCGATTCCGGCGGCGACCGATGTGCTATGGTGTTTTCCTGCGGTGCCGATTGAGTCGATCCGGCAATTTGCTGAGAGTGCCTTACTGAGTGCCCGTCGATTGGTCATCCTTGGTAGTACCTCCGCTTACCACGATAGAGCCTCAACGGCATATCCCCCACCACGGATTGACGAATCGACGTCCATCGACCTAACCATACCTCGTGTACAGGGTGAAGAACTCTTGCGAACCGCCTATGGTGCCATCGTATTACGAGTAGCTGGGATCTACGGTCCAGGCCGCAATCCCATCGATTGGATTCGGACGGGACGTGTAAACCGTTCACGGAAGTATGTGAACCTCATTCACGTTGAAGACTTAGTCATGGTGTGTCTTGCCGCGCTCAGGCATGGAGAGCCTGGTGAAGTCTACAACGTCAGCGATGGAACGGCGAGAACGTGGAACGAGATCTGTGAGGGGGTCGAGCGACGCTGGAACATTCGGTCCTCTGTGTCTGATGAACCGAGCCGAAGCGGGAAACGTCTGTCGAACACGAAGATGTGCAAGTTGTTGGATGGAGATCTGACAAGTCTACGCCACGAGGATTTGTTCGAGGCACTTGAGGCAATACAGAAACATTCGCTCAACGAAGCAGGGCCATCACGGTAAGGCACACCAGCAAGTTATTCATCGCATGAGCGACCATGCCTGGAATCAGGCTGCCGGTCCGCTCATAGATCCAAGCCCAAAGAAACCCGCTCCAAAACACGCTGATGAAACCGATCAGGCTATAGCCGTGTGCGAGGGCAAAGATGCTGGTGCTGACGATCGCGGCGGGAAAGAATGCGAACCGTCGTCGGAGCGCGGCATATAGCAGTCCGCGAAACGCAATTTCCTCAAAGATCGGCGCAAAGATGACGTATTCCAATACACTCACGGTGAGCTTGGGCAGTGAGGCCCATACGAGGTTCGGATCGAACCATTCTGTCCAGTGGTTGCTCAGGTTCAAGATCTCGGCAGCTCGGCCAAGTACCCATTCCCCCCAGAGTCCGGCTGCGATCACGGCCACAATGATGCAAGCCAGTTGTCCGTGATTGGCGCTTTTGATCCGTAAGCCGAAACCGTTCCAGAAGGTCAGACCGGCCGGTTTAAGCAAGTGAACATATGCAAGGACGAGCAGCGGGACGTTCGCCAAGGGGAGGACAAAGGCGCTTACCAACGACTGGTCCAGAGATGGAACGGACAAGAAGGCCAAGGTTGTCACGACTCCCAAGGCACCACCACGGAGGATAACGGCAACGGCAATGCGTCCGGACCACGGCGGCGGAACGCCTGGCAGATGGACGCGTAAGACGTCGACCCGCTGTCCGCGCAAGCGAACAATGCCTAACAACATGACCGATCCGATCATCAGGCAGATCAATTCCGTCACGATCAAGGGACGAATCCCCTGTTGAACTTGATCGGCTTTGCCGGCACTCTGTTGTTCAACGGTCGCGAGCAGCGCGTGATCCCCTCCACGTCGAGCCAATCGAGCAGACAACTGATTGTAGAACCATCCACTGGGCACCGCCTCCGCGAGGGCAGCTTGCAGTTCAGCTTCTCGAGCTTTACTGAGCGGTTGGGAGCCATAGGCCCCTACAATGAGTTGTTCATACAGGACCGCAGACTCATCGCGATCCTGCCACCTATGTGCTTCAGCAATGGCCTCATCATCGCGCCCTGATTCACCCAGTAAAATCGCCAATCGCAGTTTCGAGAGAGGATCACCCGTTGTCGCGGTCAATTCGCGGTACCATTGAACGCTTTGACGATAGGCTTCATCCTTGTCGCCCATAGTCCATTCCGCGAGCCATTGCTGCCATTCCGGCGATCGGTCGAGTCCATCGTGGGCCTCCATCATGCGTCCGACCATCAAGTCTAACGCGCGATCCGGCTCTTCAAAACGATCGAGTTTGGGTACAGTGATCGAGAACCAGAGGATGCTCCCGAGTGCGGTAACAAGCACACAGACGCAGACGACACTCACGAAAATCGACCATGGGGAACCATAGGGTGGAAGAGGGGTCTGAGAAACCGTCGAGCCATCGATCTTGGGGAGACGTTGTAATTGTCCGATCGACAGCGCCTGTTCGCTCATGGGGAGCTGACTATATCATAGGTGTACGGCGCTCTAAATCCCCTCGAAGTGGCTACTGGCCAGTCCGGGCAACGCTTTCTTGCATAGCCTTGTCCGATCAAGTTGGCTATACTAACCGCGCGACATTTAAGGAGCCTTTCCATGATGGAAGAATTTTGTGCGCCGCGAAGGCTGCTGTTGGGGCCAGGCCCCAGTACGGTACACCCGCGTGTCTTGCAAGCCATGTCCACGTCGCTGATCGGACATCTGGATCCGTCCTTTTTAAACGTCATGAACGACGTTCAAGCCCGCCTGCGGCACCTCTTTGCGACTGTCAATCGTTTTACGATAGCAGTCTCCGGCACCGGGTCCGCTGGTATGGAAGCGGCTGTGGTGAATATCGTAGAGCCAGGAGATGCGGTGATTGTGGGTGTCAACGGCGTGTTTGGCACTCGACTCGCTGCGATCGTCGAGCGCTGCGGGGGGAAAGCCATCCGTATCGAGGTGCCATGGGGACAGATTATCGAACCGACTATGATCGAGGAGAGGCTCCGAAGATCGGGGCCGGTAAAGGCCGTCGCACTTGTCCATGCCGAAACCTCCACGGGCGCATGGCAACCGATAGAACCGATGAGTGCAGTGTGCCGCGCGCACGATGCCTTGCTGATCGTCGATGCCGTGACATCTCTGGGAGGTCTCCCAGTCGAAGTTGATCAGTGGGGGATCGATGTCTGTTATAGCGCCACGCAAAAATGCCTGAGCTGTCCACCAGGCCTGGCCCCCTTGACATTGAATGAACGCGCGCTTTCCGTGGTCCAACGTCGTCGAGTTCCATGCCAAAGCTGGTATTTTGATATATCCCTCATCGCGGACTACTGGACGGAGCACAATCGGGCGTATCATCACACCGCGCCGATCTCGATGTTGTACGCCCTTCGCGAAGCCTTGCGAATCATTGCGGAGGAGGGGCTTCCTGCCCGCTTCGCCCGGCATCACCTCAACAGCCGAGCACTGATGGCGGGACTGACGGCGCTTGGTCTCGACCCATTACCTCCGGTCGATTCCCGACTTCCTACGTTGCTTTGCGTGACCGTTCCCGCATCGATTGATGAAGGTGCCGTCCGCGCTCAACTACTTGAACGGTTCGGGATTGAGATCGGCGGAGGGTTAGGGCAGCTCAAGGGAAAAGTCTGGCGGATCGGACTCATGGGCGAGTCGTCTACGGAGGCCAATGTGTTGACTCTGTTGAATGCGCTGGAAGAGATCGGCATCCAGAGCGGGTGGGTGTCAACTCCCGGGATGGCGCTGCAGGCCGCGGCATATGCCTATAGCGTAGGGCGGTGACGTGTGGCGATCGCAATTCATCACGCGCGCCTTATCGACGGGACCGGGGCCGTTCATGAGCGCGCAACCCTTCTGGTGCGAGGTTCCAAGATTTCCGCGGTCGGCCCAAGCAGGGCCCTGACGATTCCCAAAGGGACTGTGCGGATCAACGGGCGTGGCCTCACGATTCTTCCCGGTCTGATCGACTGTCATGTCCATCTCTGTTTGGGAGGAGAGGCGGATGTCGTCGGCGCATTAGGCTCGGAACATCCTTCGTTTACCTTGCTCAAGTCTACGAGCCATGCGAAGGCCACGCTGGACGCGGGCTTTACGACAGTGCGAGACGTGGGAGCTCGTGATCATTCGATCTTTGCCCTCAAACAAGCCGTTGATGCAGGGCTTGTGCCGGGTCCGCGCATCATCGGGGCAGGCCTCGTCATCTGCATGATCGGCGGGCACGCGCGGTTTATCGGTCAAGAAGTGGAAGGGACGGAGCAAGTCCGGCAAGCCGTCAAGGACCAGATTGCTGCTGGTGCAGGGGTCATCAAAGTCATTGCCTCAGGGGGAGTCCTCACACCCGGCACATCTCCGGACGCAGCCCAAATGACGATGGAGGAATTGTCCGCGGCCGTCGATGCTGCGCGCCATGCTGAGAAAAAAGTGGCGGCTCATGCTCACGGTGCTTCTGGAATGAGGAACGCGATTCTTTCAGGTGTGCGCTCGATCGAACACGCGACGTTGTTGGATGAGGAAGCGGGCGCACTCATGAAGCGGTACGGCGTCTACATGGTCCCTACCCTTTCGGCCTTGGCAACCACCGCGGCCTGCCGACCGAGTTGCGGCATTCCGGAAAGCGCCCTAGCCAAAGCCAAAGCCATGACGAAGCGTCACACGGCCAGTTTCAAATATGCGCATCAGAGCGGCATCTCTATTGCGATGGGGACCGATGCCGGCACGCCGTTCAACTATCATGGGCATAACGCGCAGGAACTCGAGCGCATGGTGGCGTTCGGCATGACGCCTATGGAAACCATTGTCGCCTCGACGGCGACGGCAGCTCGATTGATTGGGATTCAGGATGCGGTTGGAACGCTGACAAGAGGAAAAGAGGCTGATTTGGTGGTCCTGCAAGGCAACCCACTTCAACGAATCGACGTCCTGCGAGACCGCGACAAGATTCTTGGGGTGATGAAGGCCGGCAAGTTCGTGGCGGGACCTCTCTCAAGAGCGTAAGGGCCGAGGAGTGGGAACTCAAGGGAATGGTTGTCCTAAGCATGACATCCCATGGAGGCCCGGACCATGTCTTACAGTAATTGAGAGTTGTAGTTGTTTTTCCCTTCTATCGCAAAGCATCTTTCGCTTCCGCGAGAGTAATCATCACCGTCATTGGATCAATCGGCGAAGCGATGAAACCGTAGCCCTGATAAAAACGCTTCGCCGCTTCCGATATGGCATGGACCAGGATGGCACGGATGCCGGCGATCTCCGCAGCCTGGACGGTGCGAAGAACCGCGTCGCGCAGCAGACCGCTACCGATCCCACGGCCCTGGAAGTCCTTATCGACGGCAAGACGGCCCAGCACCATGACCGGCACGGGATCAGGCATGTTGCGTTTCACACGTCCCGGTGCGCTCGCATGTGCAACCGCTCCCACGGCGAGAGCATAATACCCCACTACCCTCCTTGCCGCAGAGACTACGTAGGTGCGCGATGAGCCACTTTCTTCATTGATAAGAGCTCGCCGGCAGAGCCATTCATCCAGGACAGCTTCTCCGCAATCAAAACCGGCAAGATCGTGTTCCGCTGAAAGTTTCTCGGGCGGGGTGATATCAGAAACCGATTTGTTCATTCATCCCACGGAGCCTTTGTTTCAAAAAGCCGCCGAAGTTTCGGATTGCTTGCCGGAGGCTTGTCGAGCATGGTCGTGAAGCGTTTGAACGCACCCGGGGACAGCCCGAAATACCGACGATCAAGCAACACCGTTTCGGCCTCACGGCACGCCGTTTCCAGCATGAAATCAGACCGGCTGCGGCCGAGCAACTCCGCCGCCCGGTCGATCAGCATTTTCTGCTTCTGACTGGCGCGCAGGTTGATCGTTTCCCCTCGCCTCGCCCCTCTTGTCATAGTAGCCATAACTTTCTCCTTGTAGATGCATTCACTATACATCACTGTGCGCACATTGTGAATACAAAATAGGAGCACCTGGGAATGCCCGCCTTCTCGTCATCGACATTGCAACGGAACTCGCTCGGGCAGCGGTGGGGCGTCGATTTAGAAGACGTAGATGCAAATCAAGCGAGGATATCTACACGTGGTGGATTTTAATCCCAGAGTACGGACCGATCTCGGCAAGCTTTGCCCGGCCTTGGTGTTACAATCCAACCTGGTGAACGAGGCCGGCTATCCATCCACAATCGTAATCCCGACGCCAGCAAACTCGTGGAAGAACCCGGCATCCTGAGATTCCGGCTGCGAAAAGGTGACGGAGCCCTGGATCGTGACAGTGATTTATTGCTGGGACAACTCATCGCAGTGGCAAACGAGTCGTTCTGCAAAGAGATCGGAAACCTGCCCGGGAATATGATCGAAGAAGTGGAACGATGGGTCAGAATCATCCTCGGCCTGTAGACGCGAATGGTGGAGTGGTTTCTTGCGTAGGGGTGAAACGCCAAGCGTGAAAAGTTTCCTGTCTCGCGCCTAACACCGTTCCAGATCGCACCGGCATCTCGATAGGACCGGAATAGTGGAGTGGAGAAGAATGTTTGACAACGAAACCCGGCGGTGATGGGGTCAATTTCACCGCCGGACTCGCCGCTCCCGGTCGGGCCTCACAAAGGGTAGGGTGCTGGGTGGGCCTGCCCAGCCTCTCCCGACCTGGGACTTGCTGTATAGGCATAGCAAATCCTGTGCTGTCATCGACACACCGGGCTCTAACCCACGGAACAGCTCAACCACCGTAGAAATCATGTTGTTTCGCACGAGTTTGCAACGTCGGGTTCATTGCTCTCGACCGACCGCATAGTATCCACTGAATCGGAGCCGATACAGAATCTAATCCGATTCACCCGCATAAGCTCTCTATAACGTATCTAATTGCCCTGTCGCACGCGCTAAGTGAATGTGAGAAACATTCAGTCGGTAGAGTGCCTCAATGGCGTTATCTCGCGCACGTCCCAATGAAAACAAGGCATTTGTCAACTCCAGATTGCTCGCGGAACTCAGTACCGCGAAACGCTCTTGCGCCAACTCCTGTTCCGACAGAGCGAACTCCAACCCTCTTCTAGCAATCTCGACTTGATCTTGAGCGGAAGCCAATGTCACGATCGCTTCTTGCACTTCCATTCTCACACGATTTTGAACCACGGTCATCTTCAACACTTCTTGTCGAGCCAGACTGCGTGACTCACTGATCCGCCCCTCTCTCTGACCGCCGTCGAAAATCGGGACCGTCAATATCAAGGCCATATTGTAGGTAGCCGCAGTGTTATGCACGCGATTACCGATCAGGCCGTAATCTCCTTGCGCAACAAGAGAAGGAAGCCGCTCTTCAGTCGTCGAGCGTAGTGCGAGATCCGCCGTCTTGATGCGCTGATGTTGTGCCTTGACCTCCGATCGGGAAGTTAATGCCACAGCCGTCGCATCTTGCAGAGACGGCAAGGCAGGAACTTCTCGTTTCAGTTCATCCGTCAGCACGAGCTTCGCCTCATACTCGATCCCTAACGCGTTCAAAAGATTGAATTTGAACCGCTCGACTTGGGCACGGGCCATGGCGAGATGCTGTCGCTCATTCTCCAGTTGAGCCTCGGAACGGGCCGTATCAAGCCCTGTGCCCATGCCCCCTCCCCGACGATTCCGGACCAACGCGGCCAACTCGCTGAACAGCGCAACATTGGCCTCCTTGGCCTTCACAATGGCTTCGGCCCTCAACACCTCCGTGTAGAGCATTCCGACTTCCGCCATCGTATCGTACTTGGTGACCTCGGCATCCCACTCGACCGCACGCAGGGCTTCTCGCGACGCACGCCACCGATCAATCAGCGTCAGGCTGAAGAGAGTCTGGCTCGCATTGACGCGAGCATCGAAGATAGAAAATGGGTTCGTGACGGCCGGAGACAACCCCACGGTCCCCAAGAAAAACGTTTGACGGGACTGCCGTACGTTGCTGGATAGATTGGGGAGCAAGGCGCCTAATTGTGTATGCGTCACGGCCTTAGCGGCTTGGATCTTTTCCTGGTAGAGCCTGACGGTGGGGTTGTCTCCTAGGGCTGCGGCCATCGCGTCCTTCAGACTGAGTCGAAGCACCGGAGCGTCACTCGCCGCCGCTGAAAGCGTGACGTCGGCCCCGAATGGCGGGAGCGTTGAAAAGATCGCCAGTGTTAGGACGACCAACCTGATCGACGAAATTCTTGCACTCATCGGCGCACCTCCTCTTCTCATTCAGGTTTTTGACTCGACTCCGTCGATGCAGCTTCTCCGCTCACGCAGAATGGCCTCTTTCGGTGAAGGGCGGTGTCCTATGAAAATACTGTCCAGGTTTGCGGCTTACGGCGTTGAGAATCGAACCGTACAAGGCAGCCCGGCGGGAATTCGATACTCGGAGTTGGGAACCGTCAGTCGAACGGCAAAGGTATTGGTCGCTCCGTCCGCGAGGGTTCCGACCAAATCGATCCGTGCGGTATACGAATGGGATACTCCCATATCAAGCCTCACCTCGGCAGCCATGCCGGGAAAGAGCTTCCCGACCCATGACAACGGCACCAACGCATCCACTTGGAGCGGATGAAGCTGCACGGCCTTCAGGAGAGGTCCCTGCCGAACCATCTCGCCAGGGGACAGAAATCGCTCGACGATCAGCCCAGAGAGGGGGCTATGAATCGTTCTGAGCGCCAACTCCGCCTCGGCTCGGCGCAATTCTTCACGAGCGAGCTGCTGGTTCTCCATCGCTTCCGCTACCGCAGCCTCAGCCAGGCGATGTTCGGTTTCGGCTTCATCCAGTTCGTGCTGCCCGATAGCGGACATCTTCGCGAGATCCTTGGCGCGCGCAACCTTTCGTTTCGTGAATTCTGTCCGAAATTGCGCGGCCTGTATGGCAGCCACCATCTCGGCCTTCGTCCGTGCATAGACTACGGTCGCGGTTTCCCGAGTCGCCTCCAGAGTGGCCACGACATCTCCTTGTTTCACAATGTCACCGAGGTTCACACGCATCGACTCAATAACGCCGTCTACTGGAGCACTGATGAGAACTTCCCCCGAGGGTTTCGTCAGACAGCGGGCATGGCGATCCGCGTGGCTTGCTACAGAAGCGGCTTTGATCGAGATTGGCTCTGCACTCCAGAGAAGTAATACGGCAAAGCTCATGCGCCAAACGACGCGAGAGATGGTACAGTTTGGACGACAGCCCAGGTCTCGCATTACCGGTGGGAAAACTTGAGTGTACACTTCAATCCCGCGGGAAGCTTGTTATGGGGATTTGGCAATTCCAACCGGACACCGACCGTTCCGCTGGCGGCATCCACAACTTTGTCGACCACGGTCACCTTGGCAGAGAACTCACCTTTGATTGGTTTTTCCGGTTTAACCATGGCTGACATCCCGACGGCGATCTTGCCGAACATCGAAACCGGCACGTACGTCTCCAACCGCAACGGATCGATCTGTGCCAGTTTCAAAATGCGCTCCTGCTTGGGGAATTCGCCGGGATGCATGTAGCGCTCAACCACCACTCCGTTGATCGGACTCTTAATCGTGCGCAGAGCGACTTCGGCACTCGTCCGATTCAGTTCCAAATCGGCCAGCCGGCGGTTAGTCAGTTCGGCTTGCGCATGCGCCACGGCCCCGGTCGCCCGCTCCACGCTCGTATCGAGCGTCGCCAGGATCTGTCCCTCTTTGACCAAATCGCCACGGTCAACCGTAACTGTTTCAAGAACGCCCGCAACCGGCGACACAATCGTGATGGTTACATAGGGATGTATGAGGCAGGTCAGATCTTCTGCCGTCAAATGAGATGGAAAACAGACCAAAAGGACGGCCCATAGCGATCCAACGATACGATGTGTACGGTGTGCCGTCATCGCTATTCCAAACGACCTGCAAAGGCTAGGGTGGAATCGAGCTGATCGTCGATCCGCATGACCGCTGTTCTCATGCGGGTATGAATACGTTCAGCCGACCGTTGAGCCCACCAAAACATAATCAATGCGGGCCATCGCATGCCCAAGCTGAGCGCAACACTCGCAAGCAACCACCAGAGGCGGCTCACGTGCGCCGTCACCAATTCATCTTCCAACGACAGGAGCGCTTGATACGAGCCCGGGTCGCCTTGTCGGCCGCAACGACCGAAAAGCTGACGATCGATACGTCCTGCATCGTGACGTTCCGTTGCGATGACGTGCAAGCCTCCACGTGCGGCCACTGTCGGGTCGAGATGAATATCGGTTCCCCGCCCCGCCATATTCGTCGCGACGGTGATTTGCCCGTTTTCTCCGGCACGAGCGATGATGTCCGCTTCTTCCTTATCTTGTCGTGCGTTCAGCACGCGATGAGGCAGTCCGGCCTCGGACAAAAGACGACTACAGTGTTCAGACGCGGCCACCGATCGTGTTCCAATCAGCACGGGTCTTCCTTCCTGATGCAGCACCTGTACCGAACGAACCAGATCGTTCCATCGATCTGTGGATGTACGGTGCAGCCTAAGGGGTCGTCTACGCCGGCGGAGCGGCCGGTTTGTGGGGATGGACACGACACTGAGCCGGTAGACCGACCAGAGCTCACCGGCAATCTCACGCGCAGTTCCGGTCATGCCGGCCAAGCGCAAATATCGTCGAAAGAACCGCTGATAACTGATACGTGCCAGCGTTTCCTGGCGATCGCTGAGCGGGCACTCTTCTTTGGCGTCTATCATTTGATGCAGTCCCCGTTCCCAAGAACGGTCCGGCATCAACCGCCCTGTATACTCGTCAACGATCTGCACTTTCGCATCCTGCACCACGTAGTGCTTGTCTCGAATAAATAGATGAAGTGCGGTCAAGGCGTGTCGAACGAGATCCTCACGGCGCCCCCGTCCTTGCCACACTCCGTCGAGCGAACGCGTCAACTCCGACACGCGCGCCAACCCCTCTTCCGTCAATCGGATATGCCGCTCGCGCACGTGCAGTCGAAAGTCGCTTCCTTGCTTCAATCGGCGCGCCACGCTCAACGCCTGCTCATACACATGCCGTTCATAATCGGTATTTCCGCGACCGGCGATGACGAGCGGCGTGCGGGCTTCGTCCACGAGCACGCTGTCCGCCTCGTCCACAATGGCATAATGCAATCCGCGCAACAGAAGCTGATGTGGACGAGACGATTCGCCGGAGAGTCGCTCAAGTTGCACATACAGTGAATTAGGCATACGTCCCAAGGTCAACCGATCTTTGAGGTAGTCGAAGACCAGCTCCTTGTTCGTGCAATAAGTCACGTCGCAGGCATAGGCGGCGCGCCGCTCTTCAAGGGTAAGACCGTGAACGATCACGCCGACAGAAAGCCCGAGCGCGCCGAATACCGGCCCCATGGTCTCCGCATCTCGTCTAGCCAGATAGTCGTTCACGGTGACGATATGGACGGGAATCCCGGCGAAAGCCGCCGTGCAGGCCGGAAGCGTGGATGTCAACGTCTTGCCTTCACCCGTTTGCATCTCGGCCACGTGGCCCCGCAACAGCGCGTAACCGCCGAGCAGTTGCACGTCGAAATGCCGCATCCCTACCGTCAGCCCCGCTACTTCCCTCACGAGCGCAAATGATTCTGCGACGAGTGGATCACTGAACCCTTGTCGCACGAACGCCTCGCGAAGGGTTTGTACCCGAGAAGAAATCGCGGTGTCCGGCATCGTGGCGTACTGCGAGGCCGACATCGAGACCCTCGCAGGCCATGTCCTGTCTTGGTGAAGTCGATTTTGCACTCGGCGCAGAATCGGTCCGGCCATTCGTTCGGCAAATTTATCGATGGCATTTAACGAGGGAGCGGCTCGCTCAGGATAAGCGACTCCATGGATCTGAGCAGGATGGATAGTGCTAAACATTGAATCGAGTGAGAAACAGTTGTCGCACCTGCCGATACCATTGCACCGTCAGAGGCGCCCATTCATGACTGAACCGGATGTAGACACGGCCACCGGTACGTACCACCTCTGAGGCTGTTGGAACGGACAGATCAACATGGAATAGGTTGTACATGGATGTTATGCCTTTGGGGTCCATAGGATCGACCGGCACCATGCCACCTCCCTCTGTTCCCAGCGCCGTGCTGGGCAATTCATTGATCGCCGCCGGTGTCAGTCGCGAAATGTACGCGGGTAATGATTCAGCCAACCGCTCGGCGAGACGCGCGGATGCCGGTTCATGTCGGTTGCGGATCAGATCGATATCCGATTGTTGCACCACCGCTCGTACGATCAACGATTGTATGTCGACAACATGCGCGATGGTCTCTCCCTGCGTGATGAACCGTCCAGGCAGGTCTTGAGGGGCGGGCATGACAAACTTTCCGCTCGCACGGCTTCGAATCACCAACTCGTCCGCCCGGTGCCGCACCCTCGCAAGCTGATCCCGCGCATAGGCCAGCTCTTCTTGAACGATGGCCGCTTTCACCAGATCGACCGGGCGCTGCTCCGCATGACGGGCTTCCAGTTCCTTCACGCGCGACTTGAGTACGCGAAGTTCCGCCTCGAGTCGTGGATGTTTGCTGACAACAAGCACATCTCCGGCATGAACCAGACTATCCGGGGCGGCTACTATGTGTTGGATGAAGCCGTCTGTGCCGGCGCGAACGACCGCTTCGTCGGGCAGCCAGACCACGCCCTCGGCCATCGTATGAAATGGAACCGGCACTCCGCACAAGAGTGCGATGACGGCGGCGACGAGAACGGTCGAAGTGACAATCGCTCGTCCACGTATCTGTCGCAGTGATGGATGTGAGATGAGATATGAGAGCGTTCGGACCATTGGAATGCCGAGCATGGTCACCGCCGTCAACGCCGCGAACAAAAGACCAAGTAAAGGCCACTGCTCGCCAAGAAAGATGAGAATAGCCACGACGACCAGCACGCGGTAGATCGATGAAGTCATCCCATAGCCGAGGAACCATGCCCGTTCGCCAGATGTGGCGAGAGGCAATTCTGCCTCGCGCTGTCCGAGCAGATACCGTTCGCACAGATATCTGGCATAGGCAGTGGCTCTAGATCGCAGATTGGGAATCTCCAGCCAATCCATCAGCATGTAATAGCCGTCGAAACGCAGCAAAGGGTTGGCGTTGAAAATCACCGTACTGACGCTCGCAATGAAAATAGTATTGTAGGCCAGCAGACGGACGACTCCCGGCTCGGCATTGATCCACACCACGAGAGCCATCGCCGCCAGCGCCAGTTCCACCATCATCCCGCCGGCGCCCACCAAGATTCGTTGCCATTTACTGCGGAAAGCCCATGCGGCCGAAGCTTCGACATACGGCACCGGGGTAAATACCAGCAACATCACTCCCAGTTCATGGACTTCGCCGCCGAAGGCTTTCGTCAGAAACCCGTGTCCAAGCTCATGCAAGAGCTTGATGACCGGGAAGAGCAGCCAAAGGGCGATCAATGTCCAT
The DNA here is from genome assembly GCA_019636815.1 of Nitrospira sp. Taxonomy (GTDB): domain Bacteria; phylum Nitrospirota; class Nitrospiria; order Nitrospirales; family Nitrospiraceae; genus Nitrospira_D. The sequence continues at coordinate 18,956 of JAHBWT010000009.1, read as the reverse complement.
GGCGTCGCAAGCTGATCCAGGATATTCTGTGTAAGATCGCTCCAGTGCATTATCCCCAGAACAACGCCAAGCCCGACCAGCAGCGACCAGAGCAGTATACCGGTCCAGCCGACGAATGGGCGCACGAGAGGCAGAAACCGTGTGAGAAATCGATCCGGATCGCAGAGAGGAAACCGCCAGGCAAAGATATTGGACAGGCGGGACTTCCAGTGACGACGCACGATTTGATCAGCCCGATCCGATAATTCGCGCGTGTCCGGAGGCACGTCGCAGACCATCAAGTCCGAGGCATGGAGTTGACCAAGGAGACGAATCACCTCATCTTGACTCGGCGCCTCGTCACCCAGCGCCGCCGTCGCCGAATCCCAAATGTCCCGCACGGTGCGGCGGCCGTCCATCAATCCGATCACGTGGTAGGCGGCCGGCGAGAAGCGATGAAACCGGTCGGCGGCTCTATCCTGAAGGACATACCAGATCTGTCCACGGTATTGATGTCGCTGGAGATGCACATGGTTCCGCATTCGCGGCTTCAGCCGCTCGACGCGATACCAGGACGCGCTGAAGAAATCACCGGCCATGTGGCCTCAGGAAGTGCCCGCAATCTGAGCGCATTCAGAGATCCCAGCGAATTAAGGCAACCATGACCACAACTTCAGCCTTGCCCAATCAACCGCTTCATGAGTCCAAATCCAGACGAGCAACCGCCGATCGACTTCAATTTTGGCAATGCCTTCCATCGCAGGTCGAAGACGCTCGGATGGCCGTTCCGCAAATGCCGCTTCGACACGAAAAAAGTTGCGTCCCTCCTTAGCGGTGGATACCGGCGTGATTTTCGTCACTTTGAACGGCATTGATTCGTAGGGTAGTGCGGAGAGAAGCAACGTTCCGGCCTGCGTGGTGCGAATTGGTGCGATATCCCGCTCATCGACTTGCAGAATGATCCGATACTCATCCAACGGCGCCAGCTCAAACAACACCCTTCCTTCGTCCACCGGAGAGCCGAGCTGCTGGCTCCAATCACCTGTTACGACGATGCCCGCAAACGGCGCGATAATCTGCGCGCGCGCCAATTTGTCCGTCGCCAGCGCCAGTTGCGCTTCGGCTTGGGCCAACTCCGCGGCCTTGATCTCCACCTTGGCGGCGTCACGATCAGCCATGACTTGACGATGTTCCTTTGCCAACTGATCGCGTTGACTGATCCATCGCAGACGTTCGAGCCTCAGATCGTGATCTTGCAGCGTAGCCAATACCTGTCCGGCCTGCACCACGTCGCCAGCTCTGACCGGCGCTGTTTCGAGATAGCCTTGAAACGGCGCCACTGCCGCCCGCTGGACCGACCCTTCCAGCACCGTCTTCGCCGTCACGCGATAGTCGCCTTTGACAAACAGAACGAAGACTGTCAGTGCTGTGAGGGTCAGCGCGGCCAGCTTGAAGCCGACATGCCGGGGGCCGACAAGTTTAGAGATCTGAGCGCGGAAGGATTCCCAGGCTTTTCTCGTCAACCAGCGATCATCGCGCCGCTTCACTTCGAGAATCGGTCCAACGACCGCGCCGACCGCTTCAAGCAGATCGAGTTCCCGCCGATCGAACGGCTGCTCGGTTCCTCGTTCGAGGGTCAAGACTCCGATGACCCTTCCCTGTTCCACGAGCGGCACGGAGCACAAGGTGAATGCCCCAAACTGTCGGGCCAATTCCTCGTGCGCACGGATAACCTGGGTCGGACTGGTCGGCAATGGAGGCACGACGATCGTCTGTCGTTGATCCAGTGATTCTTCCATGGCAGAGGCACCGGCACGAATCAGATTGGTCTTCGCGCTGAACGTGGCGCTGTGAGAAAGAGCCTTCACCTCGATTCGTCCATCCGTCACGGCACCGAAACTCACCCTGTCACAGGCCAAGCGGGTTGCCAACTCGGTCACAAAGGCTCGCGCGGCCTCGGCGAACCGGCCGGAAGCCACCGCGGCGGAAACTAGCTCCAACACGATCTTGAGCTGCTCCGCCGTGGCCGCTTTTTTGATCAACTCGGCAAGGTCAGGGGAAAGAGTGACCGGCCTCGGCAGAATGCTCGATTCAGGTGGCACGATCGTTTGCGGACCCCGTTGTTCGCTCATAAAAATGTCGTTCATAACCCGTTCGTCCTGAGCGGACCGAAGGGCTCCACAGACAAACCTCTGTATGTGACTCCTAGTTGACGACCTGCGGCTTCTCGTCGGCCGCATCCGCCTTGGGCGCCGGCTCGGACTGCGGGCCCACATCCAGCTTCCCGAATCGCGCTTCATACTGGTGCATGACCCCGCGCAACAGCATCGCCAGACGCTTGGCCGCGAACGGACTCAAGATGATGCGATTGGTGAGTTGGACTTGAATATCCTGCTGTCCCTGATCCCAGGATTGATTCAACCCGAAGTTGAGGATGATTTCTTCTTTCGTGCTGGCGACATGGCATGTGTTGGCGTAGGAGTTTTTCACGCCGGTGCCGTCGAAACGAATGCGGCGCTTGTCGGTAGAAGCCGGATTCTGCTGCGTGGCATTTGCTGGTTGTCTTTCCATGTCGTCTCCCTCCTTGTCTCCCGGTTCTAGGTGACTGTGATCATCACCGTGGCCACGTTTGACATTTGGTTGTCGTCGTTGGAGGCTGTGTAGGTGAAGCTGTCGATGCCAGTAAATCCGGTGTTCGGTCGGTAGGTAAAGGTCCCATCAGTATTCAGCACCAACGTCCCGTTAGCGGGTTCTGTGCCTAAGGTGACGATCCGTGTCGAGCTATCGGGATCAGTGTCATTAGCTAACAGATTGGCCGCCAACCCGCTCGCCCAGAGTTCGTTACCGGTGACTTCATCAAGTGCCGTAAAGAACAGCGTGCCGTTCATGTTCGTCAGTTCCGCAGGACCTGAGCCAACGACGCCAGCCAGGATGTCTTCAACCATTTGCAGTGCCTGACATGAGCGTCGAGTTCTGCTGCACCGTGAAAGAATCATCGACCGCGAGAGGAGACGAATTTTCCTCATTCACCATCACTGTGATTGACTCACTGTCTCTCAAGGACGGATTACCGTCATCAGCTACCACTAGGTCGAAAGTGAATGCGTTCTGGCGAGTAATGCTAAATGTAGTCATCCAGACATTGAGATCCCCAAAGCGATTGTCGTGATAAACGACACGACCGCCGTCGGCGTCGGTGAGGACCTGGTCGGCCGGGTCGCTCGTGAGCGCATAGGTGTCGCCGGTTCCGAGGTGGTGCAGGTAGATGTCGACGTTCCCCGAGCTGTCGTCGCTCCAGAACAGGTGGTCGCCGTCGAGCACGACGCGCTGTTGCGCCGCGGCGTCCGCGGTCACCTGCACGGTGTCGCCGCTCGCGTGGTCGTAGAGGAACACGTCGCCGTTCGCGATGTAGGCGATGCGGCCGGCGGAGACCGAGGGCAAGACCTCGTGCTCCGGAGCGCCGGCGACCACGAAGGGCGTGCCGCCGAGCTCGACCGCCATGATGTCGACCGAGTCGCCCCGCACGACCTGCCACGCCACGAGGTCGCCGTCGATCGAGGGGGCGCTCTCGGCGTCGGAGTCGAAGGTGAGCGGTTGCTCCACGCCGGTGCTGAGTTGGTGCCAGACCACATGGGCGACGCCCTCGTGCATGGCGATGAAGATCAGGTTGTCGCCGGAGAGCGCCGGTTGGAGGTCGGGCTCTCGATCGAGCACGAGCGGTGTCTCGACGCCGGTGGCGAGGTCACGCAGGAAGAGGTCGGGGTTGCCGAAGCGCCGATCGACCCAGACTACCCGGCCGGCGTCGACGTCGGGCGCATCCTGGTCGGCCGGATCGATCGTCACCGGCAGCTCGATGCCGGACAGACCGATGTGGACGACGTCGAGGTTGCCGCCACTGTGGGTGGCAAAAACGACATCCGCTCCGGAGACCGCCGCGTCGAAGTCCGCAGCCCGGTCGACCGTCAGCTGTGTCTCCGTGATCCGGAGCGACGCGAAGGCAGGCGATGCGGTGAAGCTAATTGAGTTCGGTGCCGCCGTCGGCGTCCATCTGAACACTCCTGTTGCCGGATCAATCGTTGCGCCGCTTGGTGCATTGACAAGGCTAAAGGTAAGGCTGTTTGCCGGGAAGTCCGAGTCCGTCGCTGTGGCTTGGAAGGTGAGCGTCTCCCCTTCCTGCACGCTCTGGTTGCCGATGGGCGCCAGCACCGGCGCCTGATTCACTTCGTGAACCGTGATTGTGAGCGTCTCCCGATCGCTCATCGCTAGCGTCCCATCGTCTATCACCACGACATCGAAGGTGTAACTGCCAGGCCCCTGTGCTTCGGTCGGCGTCCAGGTGAACTCGCCAGTTGCCGAATCAATCGCTGCGCCGTTTGGCGCATTGACGAGACTGAAGGTAAGCGCTTGAGTTGGCACATCCGCATCGGTGGCAGAGGCCGTAAAGGTCAGGGTATCGTTTTCATCGATCGTTTGGTTGCCGATCGGCGCCAGCACCGGCGCCTGGTTCGGTGTCGCCACCACCAATTCCAAATCTGTCGGATCAGTCTGATCCACCGCAAAATTCGCCGGCAGGTTCGTCGTGCTGAAAGACCCGGTCCGCGAGCCGAACGTCATGAATTGAAAGCGATCACCCGGCGCCGGCACGAAGTCGTTGACCAGATCGACGTCCAGGGTCCCGTCAAGTGTGACCGACCCGGGGATGCTGATGACCGTGAACTCATTCGAAGCTGTACCACCGACCTCGATGTTCACGACCGCACTCGCCGTCAACACCACGCCGCCCGGCGCGGTTAGTCTCATCGAACTCGTGCCAGGATCCACGCTGCCATTGACCGTCAGGCTGCCCACGGTGGCCAAGCTCACGTCGTTTCCAGCGCGGTTGTTCCCCGTGAACTCACTATTGCTGTCCTCGCTGATATTGACGCCACCGGTGCTGATGAAGGTGAGTGTGCCGGAGTTGATGACGTTGCCCACCTGGTCCCCTAGCATGATCGCCCCGGTCGCTCTAAGACTCGCATTGTTCACGACGTGGATATCGGCGTCAGCATCATCGGTGATGGAACCGGCTGATGTGAGAACAAGACTGCTCGCCGTGCTCTCCCCAGTGAACACTGTGTCCGAGTCCTCCACGATAGTCACTTCGTTAGGAGCGACGAATGTTAGCGTGCCGAAGTTCACCACGCTGCTGGAAGTATGGCCGACCAAGAGTGATCCGCTTCCGTCGCTTCCCGGGAAGAAAGCGGCATTTTCTGCAACGTTGAGATTGCCGTTTACAACGATATCAGCGACCGACTCGAAAACAGCGCTGTCTGCGACACTCATGTCGCCGTTCAGAGTGAGATTTCCATCAGTAGCGTCAAGGTCGGCGAAGCCCGCAATGTCGATGGTGCCGTTCATCGTGAGAGTGGTACCCGCCTTGACAACAAGACTACCAGCAGTGCTGCTGCCCCCTAGCGCAATGCTGTTGGAATCAACTAAGGTCACACCTCCTGAAGAATTGAAAGTGAGAAAGCTGAAATCATTGGTGGCTCCGTCGAGCGTTATCGAAGAGCCGGTGAAGCTCGCGTTGCTTACGACGGAAAGGCCACTCCCTGAATCCGTGATCGAGCCTCCGGCGGTGACGGCCAGAGAATCGAACCTCGTCGTACCAGTGAAGTTTACATTGTCCGAGCCCGCTTGACCGTTGATCGTGAGCGACTTGGTGAAGTCAGGCAACGAGGCAACCGTGAATGTGCCAGTGTCGCCGCCCATGTTCACGGTGAGACTTGAAGTCGGGTTCGAGAATGACGTCGTATCGAAGGTGGGGACCCCGTTTCGGCTGCGAACCTGCGATATACCATTGCTCGGAGTACTGTCGTCTTCCAGGATCGCTTGGTCGATCGTGCCGGGGAGGTTGAACACAAGGCTGGCGATTGCGCTTCCCGTTATGTCCACGGACTCCAACCCGGTATACACGATGCTCGCGTCAGCGGACGCGCCTCCGTCGGCTGTGTCATACCGGAGGTTGCCCCCACTGCCTGTGAACGTATGCTCCACGTCCGTGAATGTGCCATCCATCACTACGAGCTTATCCCCGCCGCCTGTGGCCTGACTTTCACCTTCAAACGTCACCGGTATGGAGAAAAATCCACCGGAGTAATCGACCGTCATCATATCGTTGCCGCCGCCGCCATTGAACCGGAACGAGGTCGCCCCCGCGATCCCCACCGTGTTGCCATTCAACGTGTAGCTTAGCTCCCCGCTCACCATCTTCAGCGTGAGCACGTCATCGTTTCCTGTCCCGTTGACTACCCTTTCCCCGGGGTTCACCATTACGGTGATCGTCTCGCTGTCGCTCAATGCCGGCGTCCCGCCATCTGTCACCACCACATCGAATGTATAGGTGCCCGGCCCCTGTGCTTCGGTCGGAGTCCAGCTGAACACACCCGTGGTTGGATTGATCGTGGCACCTGTCGGCACCTGACCGGTTGACCCAGGATCGAGACTGAACGTGAGCGTCTGTCCCTCGTCGGCATCACTGGCCGTTGCCGTGAAGGTCAGCGTCTGCCCTTCATCGATCGTTTGGTTGCCGATCGGCGCCAGCACCGGCGCCTGGTTCGGTGTCGCCACCACCAATTCCAAATCTGTCGGATCAGTCTGATCCACCGCAAAATTCGCCGGCAGGTTCGTCGTGCTGAAAGACCCGGTCCGCGAGCCGAACGTCATGAACTGGAAGCGATCACCCGGCGCCGGCACGAAGCCGTCGACCAGCGTAACGTCCAACGTCCCATCCAGAGACGCCGGGCCGGCTATGAGTAGACGACCGAACAAAGTGGTCCCACCAATATCCATGTCCACGACCCCAGTGACGGAGTTAGTGAACCCACCTGTAACGATGGCTTGCCCGCTCATGCCTAGACTCAGCGTCTCTTCGTTTATCAGGTCACCCGTCACATTCAGCCTGACCGCCTCTGACGCGCTGACATTCGCCCTGACCGTCAGATCGCCTGGGACGGTGAGCATGAGATTGCCCCCTGCGTTCGCCAAGCCGGGGGCGATGATCGTGAGATCACCCATGACCGATACAAGGATGACTCCCGATCCCGTGTTGACTGCCGACAGGTTCTCGGCTACGAGGTTCGTCAGAGTCGCGCCATTTACCGACGTGAGGACCAGCGTGTCCGCGATCGGGTCGCCCCCCGTCTGAGCGATTGTCCGGCCTGAGAGTGAAATCGTCCGCTCTGGCTGGACGGTCACATCACCTGTCAGGGTGAGCGTGCCGTTCGTGGCCAATGAAACATCACCCGTCGTCGCGTTGTTTCGTACGCCGCCCACGTCCACATTAAGGGGACCTGTCGTGGTAATCGAGATGTTTCCCGAGGTGTTGTTTGTCGCTGCAAGATGCGCGATTGAGCCAGACGTCAGGTTGATCCCTGCTTTCGCTGTGAAGAAAGCCGTCCCGGCTGTGAGTGTGCCGGCTAACTGAGAGATCGACGCGCCCGATGTCAGCGTCATCGTATTCACGCCGGCGGTCACATTGCCGTTAAGAACGAGGCTCCCCGCCGTCGCAATCGTAATGGAGCCGTTGCTATTGCTCACCGCGTTTAGGGTCAGACCGTCCACCTCCGTGATTACCACCGCGCCGGTCACGTTCATCGCGGCAAGACTGGACACGTCAATGTTCGTCAGAGTGATCCCGGTCTGCGCCGATAGCGTGAGGGTCTCTGCCGTCAGGAACCCAGCCATTTGGGTGATCGCGCCGGTCATGTTCAAAGTGAGGGTGTGGGGCGACCCATTGACGTTGGCGTTGAAGGTGATGTCGTTACCCGAGAGCGTCGTGTTGGCCGCCAGCACCACATTCGCGTTATAGATCTGATCACCCGCAGTGCTCACCGAGCCTCCCGTAAACGAGACAGGATTGCCCGACTCGAAGTCTCCACTGATATTTACTATGCCTCCAGCCAGCGCAAGAGGTTGCGTGGAGGTCAGACTCTTGATCTGCGTCGTTCCTGCGGTGTGTGTGATGGGATTTGTGACGGCGATATCGATGATCACATCCTGGTCGGCAGTCGGCAGCACTCCTGTGCTCCAGTTGGAGACTGTATGCCAGTCCCCGCCATTCGGATTGATCCATCGCACGGTGGTTTGAATCGGCGTTCGCGTGATAGTCCGGCTGAACGATTGCTGGTTGCCGGCGAGGTCCGTGGCCCGCGCCGTGACGGTATTGGCCCCCAGCGCCAGCGCCACATTGGGGAAGGTGAACAGGCCCGCCGCATCCGCCGTCGTAGTGGCCAGCGGCTCCAACAGCCCATCGAGCAACTCAAGCCCCGCGTGAGGTTCCGTCTGCCCGGTCAAGGTGACCAGCTCCTGGGTCGTCTGCTGATCACCCACCGGCGCCGTATCGGACCCTGGATGCAGGTCCAAGCTGAGCGGAGCAACACTCGTATCCAGCGTGAACGACACCGTGACCTGGGTGCTGTGGCCCACCCCGTCGGTTGCCCGGAGCGTGAGGGTGTGCGGGCCGTCTGTGAGGGGCGCGTCCTGGATCTGCGCCAGCCGCGCCGGGGTCAAGGTGAACGCGCCGTTCGCCTGCCGATCCGGCAAAATATTGAACGTCGGGGTCGCCCCAAACCCAGCGGTGAAGCTCGCCAGCGTCCCGTTGTCCGTGAGGATGCCGATGATCGTGGGGTTGGAGGTGAGCTGGTCCGTGGCGGAGGCTCCCGTGTCGTGGGCCAGCGCCGCCGTGAGCACCGGCGCCGTGACATCGGTGCTGAACTGCGGCAGGCTCGCCAGATTCCGCACGATTTGGCCGTTGATGAGGGCGGTGGCCGGCAGCGCCCCCGCGATGATGCGGCTGTCCGCGCTCAGCACCCCCCCGATGGTCAGAGTACTGATGCGACTGCTGGCGCCCCCGAGGAGCCCATCGTTGCCGTTGCCGAAAATCCCGTCCACCGGATCTACCCCCACGCGAATGCTGGAGCTGGTGACCGGGCCCGTGATCTTGAGCACGCTGACGGCGCCGGCCTGGAACGTGTCCGCCGCAGCCCCCGTGCCGCCGAGCTGCCCGTCCGCACCTAAGGTCGCCCCGATCAAGACCGTCGCGTTCGTCAAGGCTGCGGCCTCGAAGGTTTGCACGGAGGCGACCGCGACGGTCCCGCCATCCACGGGGCCCAGGGAGAGAATCTGAGCGGTGCCATTGATGGCGAGTGTGCCGGTAAACTGGGTAGTGGTGGCCGTCAGGATCCCCAGCGGCCCCAGCACGGTGAGATCGTTGAGGGTCACCCGCCCGTTGCCACCCCCGGTGGTCTGAATGGTGAGGATGCTGGCCGCCGTCGTGCCGGCTACCCGTACATCCCACTGGCTGCCGTCGGGAATCACCGTGCCGATCCCCGGGCCGACCAAATTAAACGTAACCTTAGTGCCATCCGCATCCGTCAGAGTCAGGGGCGTGATCCCCGGCTGGCCCGGCACCGCGCCGAACTGCCAGGCCACGTTCAGAGTGCCGCCGACCGCGACATTGTTGCTCTCGTTGTTCTCAGCAATGGCATTGGCGTTGTCGACTTTGGCAAGCAGCCGGTAGCTGACCGGATCGAGGGTGTTTGGAAGGGTCAGCTTGACCGAGACGTTCTTGGACTGGCCCGCGTTGACTTGGCCGGTATTGGCGGTCCCCAGCAGGATGTCCGCACTGTCCAGGGTGGTGTCGAGCGAGGCGTAGACGCCGACTTGGGATTGTGTCACCCGCTGGTCGCCGATGTTCTGGACCTGGACGACGGCCGTGGCCGTGGCGGGCGGCACGGCGGGATCGGGCAGCGTGGCCGATGCCACCAGCCCCGTCAGATCGGCGGCCAGCAGCACCCGCGGTTCAAGGGGCTCCAAGAGAAAGTTCTGTGTGTTATGCGCTACGTGTTGAGTCAGTCGAGAAAATGACGGGCGCGCGAGAGGGGAAAGGCGGCCCATCCGTTGCCGGGTGCGTCGGAACTGCGCCCTGAGCCACGAGCTTTGCCGATGCCGTTTCCAACGCCACCCGCACAACAATACTCGCAGCTTGGTAAAAAATAATGTGTCACGCATCGCAGGCCTCCACGGAGTCTTTGGCTGGTAAAGCTCATAAACTGCCACCGGTACCAACGACTATTCTGTACCGATAGGTCTTCTCCTACTCGAATCGACATACTGAATCTATGACTCGCATTGTCGGAATACCGGCTGGACCTTGGATTTGCGGTACCGCATTAGCAAGTCTTGTGCTGTCGTCGATTAGACGCATCAATCCACTGAAAAGCCAAATTAGCATGAGTAATCAACGCTGTTTTGCATAAACTCGTGTAATCAAACTTGGTCATCTTCGTTCGACTGTATCTATTTAGCTGAATAAAAATGGATTCAGCATGAATGCAATCTGATTCAGGCGACACCTGCACAAGCTCCCTCACTATCGCACCGGATTTTCTTTTTGTCGGATGATTATAAGAGTTACGAAATGGAGCGCCCGTTTAACGCTGTGCTAGAATGGCGCCCCCGTCATGTTGGAAATCCCTCAACGGGGCCACTATGACGCGAGCCCACCTCTCTTGGTTATTCTTGTTCATCGTTACGGTTTCCTTCTCAGCGCCGATGCTGTCGTGGATTGGGACTTGCGAGGCTGAAGATTCATTGCCACTTGCCGAGCTGCGGGGTGACGCGAAGGCAGAACGGGAGGAGGAGTTGCTATATCTCAGAGAGGAAACCGTGTCGATCGCGGCCCGCCATGAGCAGCCGATCTCCGAAGCCCCATCCAATGTCTATGTGATTACGGATGATGACATCCGCAGATCCGGCGCCACAGATCTGCCCACAGTGCTTCGTCGTATTCCGGGCCTGGAAGTCATGCAGGTGACAGGCGCGGACTTCAACGTGAGCGTGCGGGGAGATAATCAATTAGTCAGCAACAAGCTCTTGGTCATGGTCGATGGCCGATCGATCTATGTCGATGTGCAAGGAAGCGTGTTCTGGAAGGCCATTCCGGTCACCTTACCGGAGATCAAGCGCATTGAGGTTCAGAAGGGGCCCGCCTCGGTCCTCTATGGCTTCAACGCCTTCGATGGCATCATCAACATCATCACCAAATCGCCGGAGGAGATGAAGGGTGCCACGGCGCAGTTCGGGGGCGGGACCTACGGCACGATCAACAGCGCCGCCGTCTATGCTAACCGCTATAAGAAATTGGGCTTCCGTCTCTCCTATGGCCACGATCAGACTCAGCAGTGGCGTAACGGCAGCGCGCTGGCTTATCGCGACAACAAATTCAATGTGCACACGGAATATGCCCTGGGAGGTGAATCGAAGCTCTCCTTTTCAGGCGGGCTTGTTAATGCAAATGACACCACTGATGGTTTCGTTACTAGTGCCGCCGTGAACACTGGCGGTCCATCTCTTGGCTTTGCACATGTGAGCTATGAACAGCCGAATTTTCTTATCCGTGCCTTTTGGAACAGCTACGATATCGATGGTCCTGTCACGACTAATCCCCTGCTCGCCTCATTCCTACGCTTCACCGATCAACGCTTCAATTCTGATCGGTTGTTGCGAGGCAACACGTACAATATCGAGGCCCAGCAAAGGATCGAGTTCGCGAATACGACTCACCTCACCATTGGGATCAATTACCGTCACAACGCCCTGTCTCATAACTTCATTGATCGATTTCGGACCGAGGATCGGCTTGGCTTTTATCTACAGAGCGAATGGAAACTTTCTCACATGTTCCAAATGGTCGGCGGTGTGCGCTATGATCTCGATACGTTCATTAGTCCGACCCTCAGTCCGCGCGGTTCGCTCCTGTTTACTCCTGCACCGAACCATACAATCCGGGCCACAGTGGCATTAGGGTTTCGTCCTCCGACATTTTTTGAAACCTACGGCAACAATCTCACAATCACCACACTTCCTCTTCCTTTCGCTTCTCCTTCACCAGTCAATGTGAGAGGCAGTGGAAACCTCGGTCCTGAGAAGATCATCTCCTATGAAGTGGAGTATCAAGGCTGGTACGTTCAACACCGGCTCCGGACTCGTGCTTCGATCTTTTACAACTATCTCTCCGACTTAATCACCACCGCGGTCCCGGCACCCACCCAGGGTGGCGTAGCCGATATTTATGGGGGCGAGGCCAGCCTTGAGTTTCTCGCGACGAAATGGTTCAGCGGGTTCGGCAACTTTTCGTACCAGGAGGTCAGCCAGACGCTCACGGGGACCTCACAACGGGCCGGGCCCCGCTTCAAGTACAACGCCGGCCTGCGAGCCCAGTGGGAGAACGGCCTCAGCGGGGAGATCGCCTATCACTGGGTCGGCGCAGCCATGTATCCGCTTTCTCCCGCCTTCTCGATGTTTTCCGCCTTCGGCGTGGTCCCGCCCGATCCGTACGTTGGGAATTACCATCTCCTAAATCTGCGCGGGGCCTATCGGTTCTGGCAGGAAGCAGCAGTGGCCGGCTATCGCCGCGAGGCGGAGGTCGCGGTCTCCGTGTTCAATGCGCTTAACGACGTACACCGGGAGCATCCCTTGGGCGACCTCATCGGCAGCCGAGTGATGGGATGGCTGACGCTACGCTACTAGCACGTCGATGGGCTGAGCCCTGAGGATCAGGTGCCGAGTCAGGCCGGAATTTGGCCCGGCGCCGCGCCGAACTGCCAGACCACATTCAGGGTGCCGCCGACCGCCACATTGTGGCTCTCGCTGCTCTCGCTCACCGCATCGGCATGGTCCATGTTGGCAAGCCGCCGATCGGTGACTTCCAAGACGATTGAACCAGCGCGCCCTCATCTACCATTTGTGGTAGGACACATAGATCAAAGCGCTGGAGGTATTCCCCTTCCTCGCCAGGCGATCTCAGTAGATCCAGGGCCTGCAGGCCACCGAAGAAGGCGTTTGCTCTCCGCTTGTCGTCATGCCATGAAGTAAGATATCCTTACTTCACGGATGAGGTGACCCATGCTGGCAAAAAAGACTTCCAAGAATCAGGTGACATTGCCCAAACAAGCGTTGCGGGAGATTCCGCAGACGGATTATTTTGATGTCACGACCAAAGACGGCGTGCTCATCCTCAGACCTGTCACCGTGACAGAACCGGGTTCACGCCTGGCAACCGTACGGCAGAAGATCAAGGAACTCGGGATCACACCGAAAGATGTGGACCGTGCCATCCAGTGGGCCAGACAACGCAGGGGCCGTCGGCGGTGATCCGAGCCGTCCTGGATACGAACGTCATCGTGTCCGCGCTGCTCTTTTCCGGACCGCCGTCTCAACTTGTATCAGCATGGCAATCCGGCCGCCTTCGGCCGGTGGTCGCTGCTCCCGTCTTGGAGGAATACATTCGGGTGCTGGCCTACCCGAAGTTCACGCTCACGCGCGCGGAGATCCATGGTTTGATCGAAGCAGAACTCCTCCCCTTCGTTGAAACCGTCACCGCCACCCCCGTCGTCATCCCCACATTACGTGACCCGGACGATGCACATTTCATCGCCTGCGCAATGGCCGCCGGCGTACGTTGGCTGGTCAGCGGAGATGGCGATCTCCTGAGTCTTCATCGAATTAAGTCGGTTGAAATTCTTTCTGTCGCTGCATTTCTGCCCCACCTCAAAGGCAACCGGTAATACGGCACTACCCTAAATGGAATGGACCATTCCTCTTACTTTGCTAGGCTGAATCCGAACCGATACAAAATCCAATCCGATTCACGCGGTGCGCCACGAGCTTCTCAACCATTCACAACACACACTTGTTTTCCCTTTCGCCGGACAGCTACAGAGCAAATGTTGTTCACCTTCTTTTGGTCATCGAACTGTTCTTCCGCATCATTTCATGGTCATCGACGTCTCAATACTGCTCCGTATTCACGCCACCACGGACGCACCAGGCGGGAAAGGTATGGGACGTATTGCCGCTGCTCACGCGGTCATCGACCAAGTGCACGAACGACACACCAGTAGGAGCCCCCGCAGACCAATAGCTGGTCGACTCGACATCAGAAAAGACACTCGCCGGGACAAACGGCGGCGCCATCGACAGATCTTGTAGACTCTTGAGCTCCGCCACCGAAGGCAACCGCCAGCCGATAGTTCCGCCGACCGTCTTGGTGACGCAGTAGCGGGTCGCGTCGGCCCAGGTTCTGGGAGTAGCATCGGGCGTCTCTTCCCAAACCAACCCTGTATGTTTGTCCAGCACGGCGCCTGGGAAGGCGACGACAAAGCGCGAAGCAGAAGAATTGTCGGTGTCTCCCTGTGATGAGGAATTGCTTGCTTGACCACTCCCACTCCCGATGTCCGCTATGATTTGGCTCGGGTTGCTGCTCAACACAGGAGGTTGATGTACTAATGCTGCTTGCAGGCCCGCCGATGGGACCTCGGTCTCATAGCTCATCAAGAGTCCGCCTCCAATGAGGACGATGCCTACGACGGCACCTGGCCAGATACGTTGTATAGTATTCATGCGGCTCCCCTCCCCTGTTGAGGGTGAATCATCGATTGGTTCTTCGCCCGCCTGCTACGTAGAAATAGCAATTCTCGTGCTATTGCCGATGCGCCGCGCTTGAATCCACCGAGCGGCACAACCACCGTGGAAAATCAGCTGTTTCGTGCGAACTCGTAGGGCTGGATGTAACTGTCTCTTAACCCACTGTATAGAATCGGCTGAATGGGAACCGATTCAGCTGAATCCAATCCGATTCATGCGGCCTCCTCAATATTCGAACACGGATGGAGCATGCTTGACATGTTGTGCTACGATGGCGCCCCCGTCATGTTGGAAATCCCTCAACGGGGCCACGATGACGCGAGCCCACCTCTCTTGGTTATTCTTGTTCATCGTTACGGTTTCCTTCTCAGCGCCGATGCTGGTGTGGATTGGGACTTGCGAGGCTGAAGATTTATTGCCGCTTGCCGAGCTGCGAGGCGACGCGAAGGCGGAACGGGAGGAGGAGTTGCTGTATCTCAGAGAGGAAACCGTGTCGATCGCGGCCCGCTACGAGCAGCCGATCTCGCAGGCCCCGTCGAACGTCTATGTGATTACCGACGAAGATATTCGCCGGTCCGGTGCTTCGGATCTGCCGACGGTACTCCGCCGCATTCCAGGCTTGGAGGTCATGCAGGTCACGGGCGCGGATTTCAACGTGAGCATGCGCGGGGATAATCAATTAGTCAGCAACAAACTCTTGGTCATGGTCGATGGCCGATCGATCTATGTCGATGTACAAGGAAGCGTGTTCTGGAAGGCCATCCCGGTCACCTTGCCGGAGATCAAACGGATCGAGGTCCAGAAGGGTCCGGCCTCGGTGCTGTACGGCTTCAATGCGTTCGACGGCATCATCAACATCATCACGAAATCGCCGGAGGAGATGAAGGGTGCCACGGCGCAGTTCGGGGGCGGAGCCTATGGCACGATCAGCAGCGCCGCCATTTATGCTAACCGCTATAAGAAATTGGGCTTCCGCCTCTCCTATGGCCACGATCAGACCCAGCAGTGGCGTACCGGCAGTGCACTGGCGTATCGCGACAACAAATTCAACATCCAAACTGAATATGCCCTGGGAGGGGAATCGAAGATCTTATTCTCAGGTGGCCTCGTCAACGTCACTGACTTTGATGGCTTGGTTTCCGCAACAGCTATAAAGACCGGGATGCCAGCCTTGGGCTATGCCCAGGCGGGCTACGAGAGACCCAACTTTTTTATTCGTGCTTTTTGGAACGGCTATGATATCGATGGCCCCATTATTCCCAATCCTCTAATCGCTCCGTTCCTGCGATCCACCGATCGAAACTTCCATTCAGACCTGATGTCACGTGGCAACACGTACAATATTGAAGCTCAGCAGGGGATTGAGTTGGGGGCTTCCACACGTCTCACCGCCGGGATCAATTACCGGCATAACACCCTGTCAATGAACTTTATTGATCGATTTCGGACTGAGGATCGGCTAGGGTTCTATGTGCAAGGGGAATGGAAACCCTCTCCCATGTTCCAAGCCACCGGTGGCCTGCGCTATGATCTTGACACCTTCATCAATCCGACCATCAGCCCACGCGGGTCACTCCTGTTTACCCCTGTTCCCGGTCACACATTCCGCGCCACGGTGGCTATCGGGTACCGTCCTCCGACGCTGTTTGAGACCTATCAAGATGTTCTTTTATTCATAACTCTTCCTCCTCCAATACCTTCGGCACCACCGATCAATACAAAAGGCAGTGGAAACCTCGGTCCTGAAAAGATCGTCTCCTATGAAGTAGAATATCAAGGCTGGTACCTTCAACATCGGCTGAGGGCTCGCGCTGCGCTCTTTTATAACCACCTTTCCAATCTGATCACGTTTAGTGGTGCCCCTCATGCTGGTCCCATCCAGGCAATGGGCATTGCCGATATCTATGGAGGCGAGGCCGGAATCGAATTCCTCGCGACGAAGTGGTTGACCGGCTTTGGCAACTTTGCATATCAGGAGATCGACCAGACGCTCACTGGGACCTCCCAACGAGCCGGGCCCCGCTTCAAGTACAACGCCGGCCTGCGAGCTCAATGGGAGAATGGGCTCAGCGGGGAGATCACCTATCACTGGGTTGGCGCGGCCACCTACCCGCTTTCTTCAGCCTTCTCGATGTTCTCGGCATTCGGCGTAATCCCTCCCGATCCGTATATCGGGAATTACCATCTCCTTAATCTTCGCGGGGCCTATCGGTTCTGGCAGGAAGCAGCGGCGGCCGGCTATCGGCGCGAGGCGGAGGTCGCGGTCTCTGTGTTCAATGCGCTCAACGACGTACATCGGGAGCATCCCTTGGGTGACTTCATCGGCAGCCGGGTGATGGGTTGGCTGACGCTACGCTATTGAAAGGGGGTTGAGCTGAGGCTCGCAGATGTGCGAGTCATGGAGTTGGGATTTAGATGCTGGGATAAGCGCTCTCGCACATCTGCCGACTGCGGAGAACGTGTTGACACCCCGCAAGTCCTTTGCTAGCGTGAACACAACTCGCATCTGGTCCAAGGAGTCAACCCATGGGTACGATTCAGATCAAGACACCCTCTCCCGATCAAGCCATTCCTTTGCTCAAAGAGGCCCTGGCCATAGAAACCAAACTCACACGTGACAGCCTACACACAACCGAAAATCGCATCGCCACGCTGACCCACCAACTCAATGTCACGTCCGAGGAAGTACTGGCGGGAACCATCCGCCGGACGGAAGACAATGAGGCGCTCCTCATCGATCTGGAAGGTGAATTAGAACTGCGCCGTGTGCTCCAGGACACGCTTCACCATCTCGAACAACTTGAAGTATGTCCGTAGCCGACTACGTCGCTGAAATTCAGCGCCGGATCCGGGACACACCGCATGTCGTCTCACATTCCCTCGGATATGAAGAGCGCCCTCCCCTTGGAGCAATTGTCACCGGCTCAGTCACATTCGCCGATGGATCACAGCTTTACATCAAAGAATTTCTGCAACTCAGACCAGTCATGACCAGACTGAAGTATGCCTATCACTATGCCACCTCGTCCCGTGCACTCATTTTCAGGTACGATAATGCCAGAGATCCAGCGGCTCGCCAGTGTTCCACTTACCCACACCATCGACACACCTCTCACGAACTCCAGCCGTCGTCTGGTCCATCGCTCGATGCTGTCTTGCAAGAGGCGGCAACCTTCGTGAGACGTTCTCCTCGGTAGGTCAATTGAGGCACAGATGAGTTGAGTTCTGAGATTTGAGTGCGGTCTTAGGTCGGAACTGTTCGAATCGTGGGTTTTTATCTTTGGCTGGAGCAGAGGGGAGCCGGCTTACCCAGCCACCTCGATTTGCTGCAGGCCGACAAATCGCGGCAGATCTTCGCCGGCATCTCGATATTCTTCAAGACATAATTCAAGTACTTCTTTCATATTCTTCTGCAATTCGTCAAAACTTATCCCCTAGCAGATCGCGCCGGAATAGCGGAGAGGACGACGATACCCGGCGGTGATGGTCGGAATCACCGCCGGAGTCGCCGATCCTGGCCGAGCTTCACAAGGGAATGGGCTGCTGGGTAGGACTGCCCAGCCTGTCCCGGCCTGAGACTTGCTGTATAGGCGTAGCAAGTCCTGTGCTGTCGTCAGCGCGCCGCGCTTCGATCGGCTGAACAGCACAACTACCATGGGAATCATGCCGTTTCGCAGGATCTCGCAGAGCCAGACCTGGCCGTCTTCGACCGATTGTATCGAATCGGCTGAATGGGAACCGATGCAGGTGCATCGGAATGGATTCACCTGACTGTGCTCATCGCCCTGTGCTAGAGTGGCTCCTCTTTCGGAGCAGAGGAGTCCCACTGTGGCAACAGTGATGCGATTCCATGCA
Source organism: Nitrospira sp. (assembly GCA_019636815.1). Classification (GTDB taxonomy): domain Bacteria; phylum Nitrospirota; class Nitrospiria; order Nitrospirales; family Nitrospiraceae; genus Nitrospira_D. The sequence continues at coordinate 656 of JAHBWT010000009.1, read as the reverse complement.
CTTCTCTTCCTCTCTCTCTTCTGTTCTCTTTTCATCTCTCACCTTGGTGAACTCCATCCCTTTGGGATCGGAATCTGCATGGCTGAGTATGAGTCCCTGTCAGTCGCCGAGTTGCGAGGCGAGGCTAAAGCAGAACGGGAGGAGGAGTTGCTGTATCTCAGAGAGGAAACCGTGTCGATCGCGGCCCGCCATGAGCAGCCGATCTCCGAAGCCCCATCCAATGTCTATGTGATTACGGATGATGACATCCGCAGATCCGGCGCCACAGATCTGCCCACAGTGCTTCGTCGTATTCCGGGCCTGGAAGTCATGCAGGTGACAGGCGCGGACTTCAACGTGAGCGTGCGGGGAGATAATCAATTAGTCAGCAACAAGCTCTTGGTCATGGTCGATGGCCGATCGATCTATGTCGATGTGCAAGGAAGCGTGTTCTGGAAGGCCATTCCGGTCACCTTACCGGAGATCAAGCGCATTGAGGTTCAGAAGGGGCCCGCCTCGGTCCTCTATGGCTTCAACGCCTTCGATGGCATCATCAACATCATCACCAAATCGCCGGAGGAGATGAAGGGTGCCACGGCGCAGTTCGGGGGCGGGACCTACGGCACGATCAACAGCGCCGCCGTCTATGCTAACCGCTATAAGAAATTGGGCTTCCG
>JAHBWT010000089.1 GCA_019636815.1 Nitrospira sp. | reverse complement strand
AGCTGGCGCCGGTTTTGCCGGTAACTCCAACATCGGCCTGCTCGATGCAATCGCCAAGTTCGAGTTCAACGAGCTGTTCAACATCTGGGCCGGCCGCACGCTGGTGCCGTCCGAGCGCGGGGAGTTGAACGGGCCCTATTACCATGCCACCTACGATGGCTTCCGGACGCCATTCTTCCCGGCCGACTTCAGCGGGAATTTTCCCGCCGTGACCGGCGGCCCTGGTATTATTGCAGGACCAGGCGCCTCGGCGGGTGCGAATATCGGTGGCAATGCGGGGCAATACGGTCGTGACAACGGGGTGGTCTTCTTCGGGAAGATTCATCCGTTCGGCACCCACCTCCTCTACGTCGGGTCGGTCTTCACCGGGGCGCGCGGGGGTCCGAATACTGGGGATAGCTTGCTCTACGCGGGGCGCCTGCAGTGGAATCTGTTGAACGATGAAGTCAATCCCGGCTATTACACGAGCGGCACCTATTACGGCACGGCGGGCGACATTCTCGCGATTGCGGGGAATGTGACCCACCAGAAGGATGGCGCGGGGAATATCATCACCGGCAACGTGTCGGATTTCACTGGGCTTTCCGTCGATCTTTTATTTGAAAAGGTGCTCCCGAACGACCTGGGGGTCTTTACCTTCAACGGGGAGTTCAAGCGCTTCTTTGCAAATTACGGTGCGCAGGCCTTCGACCCGACAGTGGCAGGCGCTAACGGTGCCGCCTTTGGCAACTGCTTTTGCATCTTCAACGGCCACTCCTGGTCGGTGTATGGCTTGTACCTGATTCCGAAGGAGATCGGGATTGGGCGGTTTCAACCCTATCTGCGTTTCACCAGCGTCGATCCACGCTATGCCAATCTCCGGCAGGAATGGGAAACCGGGGTGAACTATATTATCGCCGGCCACAATGCCCGGGTGTCGGCCTTTTATCGGTACGGGGATTTCAACGGAAGCGCAGGAGGATTTTCCTTCGTGGCTCCGACTCAAGCGGTCCAAAAGGTGGATTCGTTCCATGTCGCCGTCCAGCTGCAGTATTAAGCAGCTCATCTGAACAAGAGGATCGGCACTCGCACAAAGAGCCGGAATCCATACCGTGGGTTCCGGCTCTTTCTTTTTGCCTTCCCTATGGAACTTGTCCGTCTTGGCATTCCGAGATAGGCAGTCGGCTGCCGGCTGACCTGAGGACGGATTGGCTGTGAACTATACAAGCACTAAGCCGGCGGAACGGATCTTTCTCCACGAAGAGGTCTTGAGAAAGGCGTTGAAGTCTGAGACAGTTCCAGGAAACCGGCTCCGAGCTTGTTGGAGGTGTGGATACTCGTGCGGCGATGATCGCGGGGTGGATGCGACAATCAATTGTTCCAGCCACTTGGTCTGTGACTCGGGAAGAATAAAAACGTGCTCCTTCTCAGCGTCGGCATGGATAAGTCGCGACCTGTTCCCTCTCGACTCACATGTCACCGATCCACCCAACCAGATGCATCGCCGTTCTCCGTCTGAACGATCTTCGAAGGTTCGGCTTTTCAGGAGATGCCGTAACCATGTCGAAGGGACGGTTGGGCGAGGAATTTGTTCGTCGAACCAAACGCGGACATCGAGATCGAGTCCTCGTCGCTCGATGAAGTTCAGGAGTGATCGGCGGAGCCCCTCACCGATCCAGTCCGGGGTTTGTGCGCGATGATCGACATGCAGAAGGTCATTTTCTGCGAATCCCTGAAATTCAGGGCCAAGGATGCGCACGCCGTGCGCCGTTGGATTCAGTCCGACCGGGCTATGCGCCGTGACGGTGAAGCGGTGCCAAAAGGCGGATTGAATAAGATCGGCGGCGACCAGTTGACGGACGCGCTCCAGTGAATCGACAGTTTCCTGGATGGTCTCCGAGGGACACCCGTACATGAGATAGGCGTGGATCAGAACACCGGCATCCTTGAACGCGGCGGCGACGAGTGCGGTCTGATCGACCGTAATGCCTTTCTTCATGCGGCTCAAGAGGCGGTCTGAAGCCGCTTCGAGTCCGGCAGTGACCGCGATGCAGCCGGAGGCGGCAAGCAGGCGACACAGATCCGGCGAAAACGCCGTCTCAAAGCGGATGTTTCCCCACCAGGTGATCTTGATCCTTCGTTCCAAGAGCGCAAGGGCGAGAGCCTTCAGCGCCGCGGGCGGGGCCGCTTCGTCCACGAAATGAAATCCGGTGCGGCTGGTCTCGGTGATGAGTTGGTCAATCTGTTGGACCAGCCGATCGGTCGGAGTCATTTCGTAGCGGCTGATGTAGGTAAGCCCGACATCACAAAACGTACATTGTTTCCAATAGCACCCGTGAGCCACGGTCAGTTTGTTCCAATGACCTTCCGACCAGAGGCGATGCATCGGGTTGGTACTGTCCAAAATGGTCAGATATCGATCCAATGCCAAGCCTCGGTAGGTCGGACAGCCGATGTCGTGCATCGCGAAGTCCGAGGATAATGGATTGTCAGCATACGCGACTCGATCCTTTTCTCGGTACAGCGTGCGACAGAGCGATTCGCGGGAGCGTGAGCCTGAAAGATATTCCACCAAAGAGAGGAGCGGCCGTTCACCGTTGTCGAGTGTGATGAAGTCGACGTAATCAAACACTCGAGGATCGGCAACCCTGCGCAGCTCTGTGTTCACATAGCCTCCACCGATCGCCACAGGGAGTTCTGGATAGCGCTGCTTGATTGCCTTTCCGATAAGGAACCCACCGTAGAGATTACCTGGAAATGGGATGGATAGACCAACCAGAGATGGGTTGAATCGATCAAAGTGCGCCCAAAATGCCTCCAGCAGCCATTGATCAATCAGGCTGGGAGGCGCCGTCAACGCCTTGGTGATCTGATCGAACGAGGAGGCCGAGCGCGCAATGTGTTCGGCATACCGACTCAAGGCAAAATGCGGGGTGATCGTGGCCTGCACTAAATCGGCAAGGTCTTCGAGAAAGAAGGTCGCCCATTGTTTAGCCCGGTCATCGACGGAGACCGATCGTGCAAACGTTTTTCGGCCTCGAAATCTTGGGCCTTGGGGTAATACTCCCGGTTCAATCAATCGAGCGGCAGCCTCCGGGGTTCGCCCCTGCAAGAATGACACGACCGGTCCAATCATTTGAACGTACGCGCGTTCTGCCCTCATCATCTTGATGGCTTCCTTGGGAAGAGTCGTTGCGTGGGCGTGGAGTCGGCTGAAGACGCTGCGTAATCCATCGGGGCTGAACAAGCGCAGCACCATTTCGATACCTATGTCGGCTTGCTCTGCATGAACTCCATGCGACTCAAGGAATCCTGTCAAATAGGCAGTGGAAGGATACGGAGTGTTGAGCTGTGTCAGCGGAGGGATCACCAGTAAGACACGAGGGGAATCCATGGTCTCCGCATAACATAGTGATCGGCTGGAAAGCTAGGCCCGGCGGGAGGTCGACGCGGTGTGTCGACCATGCGGCTGTTCCGGTTAGGCATCGATAATGGGGTGATGGCTCCGCCAGCACTACCTTCAGCGCTACTTTTTCAGGTCAAGAATACTGCCGAGTAATGCATCTCCGGTTTTGATGGTATGAAGATTCGCTTCAAAACTGCGTTGGGCCAACATCTGTTGCACGAGTGCTTCACCGAGATCGGTGTTTGAGAGTTCGCTCTCCAATTGATTGCTGCCCGTGTCTCGAAGCACCGCCGGACCGGAGGAATTATCTTTGTCAACGACAGGGAGTACGCCGCTTGTTGGCGCTTCGACGAACGTTGTTCTGAATTTCTTGAAGCCATCTGTATTGACGTTGGCGATGTTGTGCGCTACGACCTCGAGTTGCTTCCCGAAGGCAGTCAGGCCCGTGAGTGCGGTGTGTATGGCGGAAATCATAGACACCTCCTGTGGACCATCTAGTACTCCCCATCGAGTATCGTATCGGTTTATGTGGGAGGAACTTGAGATGCTCGACGAGCCTGTTCATAAACAGACCATAACCGCCACTATCTTGCTTGGTCATTTGGAGAATCGAACACATTGAACCTTCAGGAAGACCGCAAGTCTGCCGATAGCATTGAGATAAAGCGGGACCTTAAACTTGCACGATGTCTATCCATAAGGCTTCTACCCCTACGTCTCATTCCACTCCTCAGCAGCCATGGTCACCGACGGGAGAGGATGCGACTCTCCTCATGGAATCCGTTCCGGAAGCCGTCTTCTTTGTGGATCGCGACAATCGAATCGTGTCGCTGAATTCCGTCGCACAGCAACTACTCGGCCGAGGCCGCATTGTCCTAGGAGTAGAGTTTCATGACTTCATCAGCTGCGTCTCGACGGGTGAACACGAGGCTGCTCAATGCCCGTTCAATCGGATGGTGAGCACCGGAGAACTCGTCGTCGTTCCTTCTCACTTTTGGAAACGAGAGGATGGTACTCAGTTTGAGCTTTCAGTATCGTTCTGGCCGAGAACGAAACAAGGAACGCTTGTCGGAGCCGTCGTTGTCGTACACGATCTGACAGATGCCATGGAGATCCAACGCGATGTTCAACGTGCCGCACGGCTCGCCGAAGACGCGCCGAATCCCATCGTGGAATTTGACGCCTCAGGTTCGGTGCTCTACGCGAATAACGGTATGCTCCATGTGATGGAACAATGGGGACTCCTTGAATCCGGAATAGAGGCGATGTTCCCCGGGAATTTGTCGGCAATGCTCCAAGAGTGTCTTGCAACGGATTTCCCATTGGCCCGAGTGGAGCATATTGTCGCGGATCGAGTCATCGCATGGTCGTTGTTCCCTCTCAAAGAGTTGGAACTGGTCCGTGCATACGGGATCGACATCACATCAGACGTAGCGTTGCGTCGGGCTAAAGAAGCCGCGGAGGAGTCAGCTCGAGCCAAAAGCATCTTTCTTGCTACCATGAGCCATGAGCTTCGAACCCCGATGAACGGGGTGTTGGGCTGTACGCAGCTTCTCAAAGACTCGTCGTTGACCGATCGACAGCGGGAGCTGATCGAAACCATGCATCGCTCCGCCGGCGCATTGCTGACGTTGGTCAATGACATTCTTGATTTTTCAAAAATTGAAGCCGGCAAGATGACCCTGGAAGTAGCCGATGTCGACCTGCGAGCGCTGATCGGGGATGTCACGACCCTGGTGGCCGAGTCGGCTGCAAAAAAGGGGCTCGCTGTTTCAGTGCAGATTGACTCCGACGTACCGGAGGTGTTTCGAGGGGATCCGGTCAGACTCAGACAGATCTTGTTCAACCTCGTTGGAAATGCGATTAAGTTTACGGAGCGTGGCGGAGTGACGGTGGCTGTGTCATTAAAACAGCAACGGCAAAATAGCTCGGATGTGCTGAGGCTTCAGTGGAGCGTTCAGGATACGGGCATCGGATTAACCCCAGAGCAACAGGCACACTTGTTCAAGGTATACACACAAGCTGACACGTCAATCGCCAGGCGATTTGGGGGAACCGGTCTCGGCCTCATGATTTGCCGTCAGCTTGTCGACCTGATGGGCGGAACTATTACCGTTGACAGCGTGGCCGGTCAGGGCAGCACATTTGCCTACACCACCAATCTTCTCCCTGCAATTCGCCGAGACGCCGACAGAGCCTCTTTGGCGGTAGATGAACGCGGTTCAGGAGAGCAGATCGGACCGCTGCACGTCTTGGTCGCCGACGACAATGAGATTAATCAAGTCGTCGCCTGCAAATTTCTGCAAAAGCTCGGATGTCAGGTTGAAGTGGCACGCACGGGACGGGAAGCTGTCGAGGCCATCGGTCGGACCACCTATGATGTGGTCTTAATGGATTGTGAAATGCCGGAGATGGATGGATATGAAGCCACCAGGGAAATCCGTCGCCGTGAAGAAGACATGTCGACGCGGTTACCGATCATGGCTTTAACTGGCCACACCTCCGATGAAGAAATGCAGAAGTGTCTCCAAGCCGGCATGGATAGGGTCGTGACCAAGCCGGTGACATTGACGGTCCTTCGTGCACACATTCAAGACTTCATGCGTAAAGCTGACCCTTAGCCCTCAGTCAGATTCCTTCCGGTTTTTGTCGCCGCCAACAGGGTGGACTCTCCCAAGCGACTCCGGTAAAGTGGCGACATGACGACCATCCCTCCTGCCGGCAGATTTTTCCTGTACAGTGATTTCAACTGTCCCTTCTGTTATGCGCTGCATGAACGATTGCAGGAGCTGGGGTTGCTTAGTTGCTGTGAATGGCGTGGAGTCCAGCATGCACCGCATCTGCCAAGACCAATGAGGCCCTGGGAGGGGTCCTTGGGAGCTGAATTGAAGCATGAGGTTGTCGTCGTACAGCGATTGGCTCCAGGCCTTCCGATTAGCCTGCCGAGCGGAAAACCCAATACGCTACCAGCAATCGAGCAAGCCGCTGCACTGCTGCAACGCGATGTTCGGCTGGGGATGGACTTCGTGAAACGAACGTACGGTGCCTTTTGGTGCGAAGGGCAAGACATTTCTGATCCCCACGTTGTCAAACAGCTGGCGGGAGAAGGGTTCACAGATGATCTTGATGACGAGAGCCTCGTGATTGCTCAGAAATGGGAAACGGCATGGCATGCCACCGGCCAGAGTGGTGTGCCTCTGGTCGTGTCTCCAGATGGCGATCTCTTGGTCGGCTGTGTACCTGCGGATCAGGTGAAGAGTTTTTTTTCCGGCCAAGCCTAAGTTCGAAGAGTGCCTGCCGATTCTCCTCTCCACGCGCTTGACGACATAGCATGCGCCCTGTCCATCAAGATCCGGGCATGATGAGGGCTGCCACAATTTTCAGGACGAGCAGCGGTCAACTCTGTCTTGACGATGAGCCGAGGCGATCCAGGAAGGTCAATTCGGCAGCGGCGGATTTATCTAAGTCACCTTTACCCAATTCAATCAAGCGTCGATATTGGCTCAATGCGGCATGTGCGACCGGAAGCGAGAGACCGACCTGCGTAGCCAAGTCGAGCGCGATGGCCGAATCCTTCGCGGCATGCGCTGCGGAAAAATAGCATTCATGCGCGCGTTGCTGCATGTCTTCTCCGTCCGTTTCCAACACCCGAGAAGCGGCTCCAGTTTGGCTGAAGACATCCCGGAGGAGAGTCAGGTCGATGCCGAGTGCCGCTCCCAGTCCTAATCCTTCGGCCAATACGACGGTATTGCTGTTCATCACCATGTTCACAAGCGCTTTCACTTTCGCCGCCTCTCCGGCCGGACCGATATATCGGACCGTCTGGGCAAGGGCATCAAGCACCGGACGAGCTCGTTCGAACACCTTCTGCCTGCCTCCGCACATGAGGTAAAGGGTACCCTGGCGAGCCTGGGTGATGCTGCTCGCCATGCAGGCCTCAAGGACAGCGCCGCCACGCCGTTCAACTGCTCGTTCGATATCGATGTGAAGTGCCGGTGATACGGTCGCACAGTTGATGAACAGCCGGTCCTTCGCGTGTGCCATCAGGCTGACTGAGTCCGGTTCTGCATAAATCTCACGCATCGCTGCGTCGTCGGATACGACGGTGATGACAATATCCGATATTTCAGCGACACGCGCCGGTGACGCGGCCTGCTCCGAAGTCAATTCCTGTGCCAGGGTTTCCGATGATCCGGCATGACGGTCGTGAACCGCGACGATGCGGTACCCCTGTTCTTTCAAGCATCTGGCCATATTGGCGCCCATACGGCCGACACCGACAAATCCGATGCGCTCTGGGACATTTGCCATAAGAGAGAACCTTTCAGCGGCAACGCGGTGGGCGAGAGCCATCACTAGAGCTGGCGATCTTCCGTTGATTCGGGATCGAACTTGCTCCAGCGAAGATTGGTTTTTCCATCGGTAGTCGTAAAGCCATGGTCATAGATGGCGACGACGCTGACCCGTTGGCCTTTCTTCTTGATCGGTTGAAGTTGCACGAGACCATCCTTGGTTTGCACCGTCCCTCGGAGCGACTCGACGATCAGCAAGTCTGTTGCCGCAGAGGGTTTGATTACCCACACGAAAGCGGCGGAGCCGCCCGCATAGCTGCCAGCCCCTTCCCATTGTCCGACTAAATCGGGATCGACGGTTTTGATTTGAAATATCGGTACACTGGTTGCGTCGCGCCGCAGTTTCCAGAGCTCTGTTGGAATGCGCGTTGGGTTTTGATCGGTTGCAAGTCGCGCCCACGTGGCCTGGACGCTGCCGGTGCTGGAGAACGAGTCCGCCGTCTTTTTCCGGTAGGTTCCCTTCCACCCAAGTCCCTTGAACGTGTTGGCTCGTTCGAGGGACCACAGCCCGGCTTCGGCATTCAAGACCCCATCAAATTCCATCATGGAGGAGAGGGACCATTCGAGATTCGGCTTGACGACCAGGAGCATGTCATGCTGAGTCGTCCCTTGCGAAACACGTGAGTGCCAGGTTCCTATGAGGCCGGCCGGATTCAGAGAGAGTACTTTTTGCGGTCCGGTCTTGGTATCGGCTGGGCCAGGAAGTGCCTGAGTGAGGGTGACAGGGGTGGTTTGAGAAGCAGGTCCCGTACCGGCTCCTCGGCCTTTGGTGAGAAGAGGAGCGGAGGCTTGAAAGGGGGCGGCCACATTCGCTCCATAATGAGCTGCAATGGTTCGGCTCAACAGAGTGACTGATTCTCCCAGATGTTTCTGCTTGTTCGATGCGACGATAACCGTCACAAGCGCGCTCTTATGCATGAAGGTCAGGCGGGATAATGTCGGTGAGTCGACTCGGACCGCTCCATCGCCTAGCCCTGCAATAAGGCGACTGTCACGGCGGAGGCGCTCTTTATTGAACCACGCACGTTGTTCCCTGCCGGCTGATTCATCCAGCTGAACGGTAACGGCATTGCCTTCGTGTCGTTGAGAATTGAAAATACAGGTCGTCGGATCCGAGAGGGTTCCTTCCTGAACCGGTTCCCCAACGGCTAGTTCTGCATCTGCCCTGGTGACCAACGAACAAGGCCAGGTTTTTGATGTAAACAGGCTGCCTGACTCTCCACATGAAAGCAGTAGCGGGGGCAATACAAGAAATGGTACCACTCGGCGGAACATGGCGATCCCGATTCAATGATGCATGGTGGTGGATTGTACCGCGAACAAGTCGGCGAGCGCCAGCGGGTAGTCCGACCGGCCGGCATGACATAAAACGGGATCTCAAGAGTCTAAACACCGAGTGAGATCGTGACCATATGAGAGAATAATCCGGATTAAGAGAATCATCCGGCCACGAACTTCAGTGCAACTCCGTTGATGCAGTAGCGAAGCCCGGTCGGCTTTGGCCCATCTTTAAATACATGGCCCAGGTGTCCTTCGCAGCGGGCGCAGTGAACTTCTGTTCGTGGGATGAAGAGCCTGAAGTCGGTTCGAGTCTCGACGACTCGATGGTCGATCGGCTGCCAAAAGCTGGGCCACCCCGTGCCGCTATCGAACTTGTGTTCAGAGGAGAACAACGGGAGGTCACAGCCTGCACAATAATAGATCCCAGATTCGTGATTTTCATGCAGGGGGTTCACAAACGGGCGCTCGGTATCTTCATGCCGCAAGACACGATAGGCGGGAGCGGACAGCTGTTTCTTCCATTCCTCATCGGTCTTCGTAATTTTGACGATTGGATCGATCTGAACTTTAGGAGGCATCGGGTGGCTCCTTCCTACGCTTGGCACGCCTGCTTCTCGGTTAATCAGCACAACCGACTCTTCCATGGTCTCTGAGACGACACGGCCAATCAGTGCGCGTGTGATAAAAATGGTACGGCTCGAGAGTTCTGATTGCAAGCCCTATACGAGCCAACCCGTCGAGCGATGCGTGAGGAGGGTCCATTGCACGTTCTTGGTATCACTCGTGGCTATCTTCGTATTCGTCCTGGGATGCCTGGCGCAGCAGTTTCCACATTTCACGGACTGATAGCTGTGGCTCGGTGAACTCGGGTTGAGAGAGATCGATGTGGATGTTGTAGAGGCGGTTGTTCGCGTTCTGGACTTGGACGACCGGATACCAGCATTCGTACCGGTGCTCCCAGCGATCGCGATACGCCAATCGCAAGTAGCCTCGGCTCATCGGCTTCATGCGGATTGGAGCACCCGGCCTCAAAACGATGGGGATGGAATGTCTCCGATATCGAGGGCCGTGAGGATGAAGTGCTTTAACGGAAAAACTTCCATCCCATCCAGCCAACTGAAGCAAGCAATCATAGGCCACTCCGGGCCCCAGGTTTTCTACGTCCGGTGTCAGTGTGATCAGGTCTCCTGTGTTCATAATCGACAGGTTGGTCACGCGAAGGGCCGGTTGATATTCTCGGAACTCGTTTTTCGTATTGGTGGCGAAACGGTGCAGGAAAAACCAACCGATGCCTCCGATGATGATGAGGGCAAGGAACAGAGGGATGAGCAGTGACAAGTCCATGGTGCCGTTATTTGGAGTAAATATGTCTATTCGTGTAGCGGAGGAGAAAACCTACGTGGGGAGAGAGGCGGGTGTCAACCAGCAGAGTATGGTGATAGAATCACGTGCCAGGTAGAGAACCTTCTTGAGCTTGTTGAACGGCCGTCGGGACGTTGCGCTTTGATGAAGCCTGATTAAGTTTGTGAATCGTCCCTCGGTGATGGTGTCTCAAGAGGAGGCCCTTCCCTTGGAAATAACAACGCAGCGCCAGGCTTGAACGTCACGTAGTACCATATCCATTCCAGCATTACCCGTGCTCTGTTCCTGAGTCCGATCAGGAAGAAAATGTGCACGAAGCACCAGATCAACCACGCAAGGAGTCCCGAGATATGGAATGAACTAAACTGAGCGATAGCCTGCGCGCGTCCGATCGTGGCGAGCATGCCGCGGTCTTTATAGGCAAAAGGAGCGCGTCGCTCAGGGACTAAGCGTTGAACGATAAGATTGGCCACGTACCGTCCCTGCTGTATGGCCACCGGCGCGACACCGGGCAATGGTTTTCTGTCGCTTCCCAGGCAGTGTGCCGCGTCCCCGATAACGAAGATCCACGGATCGTCCGGAATCGTCAAATCTGCACGAACCTTGATCCGACCGTAGGCATCCTGAGGAGCTGAGAGTGATTTCAGAAGGGATGACGCCCTGTTACCCGCAGCCCAAATAATATTTCTGGATGGGATCGATTCTTCTCCAACTCGCACCGTGTCGTTTTCAATCGCACGGACCGGGCTGTTCAATTTGATGGTCACTCCCATGCGAACGAGTGCTTGAGCAGCCTTAGCCGATAGTTCGGGGTCGAACCCAGAAAGAATGCGGGGACCGGCCTCCACAAGGATGATCGAGAGGGCTTCAGGGGGTAAGGTAGGAAAATCTTTGCTCATGGCTCGTTTGCCGATTTCGGCCAGCGATCCGGCTAATTCCACTCCCGTGGGTCCTCCACCAACGATCACGAATGTCAGGTATTCCTGCGCAATGGCGGTGCCTCTCGACCGATCCGCCTCTTCAAAGGCAAGCAGCATTTTCTCACGCAACTGGACGGCATCGGTCATTGTTTTGAGTCCGGGAGCCCACGATTCCCACTCGTCATGTCCGAAGTAGGCGTGGCGCGACCCTGGAGCCACAATCAGAATGTCGAATGGAATCTGACCCTCCTGCAGGCGAACGACTCGCGCCTTTCGATCTACTGACAGCACCTCTTCCATCATGACACGTACATTGGGCTGGGATCGAAATAAGGTCCGGAATGGCCAGGCAATATCGCCCGGTGACAATGCTGCAGTGGCGACTTGGTAGAGCAACGGCTGAAACAAATGATGATTGGTGCGGTCGATCAGGGTGACATCGGCCTCCTGTAGAGAGCGCGCAACGGTCAGGCCTCCAAACCCACCTCCTATAATGACAATCCGCTTATGCGCCGTTGGATTGTGCACTGCTAACGTGGTGTCTCCTCGGCCGGACGCCTACTGTTTCCCTAGTACGTTGCAGTGTATGGCTATTCTGGGGCTCGAATCTATGACATTCGGTTGAAGGGGACATGAGCGGGAAGTGTGAATGGAGCAGGCCGGTCAATGCCGGACATCATGGCCGGACATCATGCCGCGCGACGGACAGGGAGAGGAGCCTCGGTGGTCTGCTCATGCACATGATCGGCGGATGTAGCACCGTGCCGAGTGCCAGGTTGCTCACCCAGTAATCTCGCACCTGGTTTGAAGGTGAGGTAGTACCACGTCCATTCCGACATCACTCGTATCCGATTTCTCAATCCAATGAGGAAGAAAATGTGAACAATACACCAGAGGGTCCATGCCGCGAGTCCTGATGCGCGGAACGGTCCGAGCTGTGCAACAGCTTGGGCACGGCCGATCGTCGCCAGCATGCCTCGGTCAGTATACGTAAATGGTGGACGCTGCTCCGGTTTGAGGTCCTCATTGATGACCGTAGCCACGTATTGACCCTCTTTCATGGCGACCGGGGCGATTCCCGGCAAGGGGTTCCCATCCCGGTCAAGGCAATGCGCGGCGTCTCCGACGACAAAGATCCAGGGGTCATCCGGGATCGTCAGATCCGGGCGGACCTTGACCCGACCGCACGAATCTTGAGGAGCCATCAGAGTGTTTAAGAGGGGTGATGCCTTGTTGCCCGCCGCCCAGATCACATTGGCGGACGGGATCCATTCGTTTCCAACCATAACCCCGTCGGAACGGACGGCACTGACCGGATTGTTCAGTTTGACTGTGACTCCCATGCGTTCGAGTACGGTCAGAGCTTTGGCCGATAGCTTGGGGTCAAAGCCCGGTAGCACACGTGAACCGGCTTCTACGAGAACGATGGAAAGATCCTCTATGCGCAAGTGAGGATAGTCCGGCCCCATGGCTCTTCTCCCGATCTCAATGAGCGAACCGGCCAATTCCACTCCCGTCGGCCCTCCTCCGACGATCACGAACGTGAGGCGATTCTGGGTCCCGGTCTCGGCTCGCTGGCGTTCCGCCACTTCAAATGCGAGCAACATGCGTTCACGCAAGTGGACGGCATCAGCCATGGTTTTGAGTCCGGGAGCCAGCGCCTCCCACTCATCGTGCCCGAAATAGGCGTGCCGCGATCCTGGGGCGACGATGAGCGCGTCAAAAGCTATCGGGGCGCTGTCCCGGAGGCGGACCACTCGAGCAGCTCGATCGATCGACAAGACGTCATCCATCACCACACGGATGTTCGGTTGCGAACGGAAGAGCGTGCGTAACGGCCAAGCAATGTCGCTGGGAGACAACGCGGCGGTAGCGACCTGATAGAGCAACGGTTGAAAGACGTGGTGATTGGTGCGATCGATCAGAACGACGTCGACATCATGCAGGAAACGCGCAGCCGTCATGCCCGCAAACCCGCCACCTATGATGACGAGACGTTTTCGGATCATGGGATGAGCTAAACCCGCTTGTGAGCACACTCTTTAAGGATCGGCAGGTCCCGAAGATTTCTTGAGTCCAAAAGCCGGCCAGACATCCAGCCTAGCCATCTGGCTTGGTACTGCTACACTTGCTTTCTATAGCCTGAAGAATTTCACACGGGGTGCTAGTGGTTCCCACAGAAGCATGAAGGAGCGTACGCATGCTCGTTAAACCTCTTTACACGATGCGAATGATCCGTTCTGCCGGTCTCGCTGTCGCCTATGTGACGATACTGGCCTGCTCCGGTGGCTACTATACGTCGAATGTGGATGGTGGGAAGAAAGTCTATCGCATTGATGAACAAGGGACGAAGACACTTGTGTACGAGATCGACCAGACGGGCAAGACGACTATACATGACGCTGATGATCCGATGGCGAAGCAGCAATCCACTGCACAAGCCATAGCGGAGCAGGTCAGCGCCAGAAGGGCCGAACAACTTACGCAATTCAGCCTGGTACCGAAACGGCAACCGGACGACCCCATCTATGTGGATCTCGCTCCACCGGTGTTGGATGACAACATGCAGCGGGCAGAGCGGTCGAAAGGGGTAGTGGCGGAACTGATTCGACGCGAATTCGTCGGAGACCCCATCATCAAGCTGACCGACGAACATAGAGACCGATCAGGGCTCTTGAAGCCGCGTATCCGAGTGGATGCCGTCGAGGTTTCACCCAAGGTATCGTTGAAAGAAGCCTATGGGATCGATCGAAAAACGGGGAAGCGGAGCAAGGTATTGGCGGTCACTTTTGAGGCGACGATCACGTCCAAGATGCCGCCTGCAACATACAAAGTCTCAGAATCCGGCCATGTTTTGAAGAATGTGGAAGTCTCCAAGCGATTTGCCAAGCAGGTCAAACAAGTCATCCTGGATAAAATCGGTCCGAGCATTCCTGCCCAATGATCAGACAGCCACGCAGACGTGGCCAATTCATCCGCCATAGCGTCGGCATACCTGGCGGTCCAGAGATCTGAACCCAAGCCTGTAGCCTCCAGCCAAATTTTATGGGACTCACCAATCCAGAAATGTAATAATGACCCCCGTTCCCAAGGACGCACCTGATGGCAAAGACCCAGCCGTATCATTCTCGAATCACCATCACGGACACTTCGCAGGGGCTTCGCATCGTCATTCCCTATAGTCGCAGTTGGTTTGTAATTTTCTTCTTGGGGTTTTGGATTTGTGGTTGGGCAGTGGCAGAATACATGGTCTCCAGCCAGTTCTTGAAGGGCGATGCTCCACCGGAAGGAGAATGGTTCATGCTGGCTTGGTTTGGGGTCTGGACGGTCGGTGGACTGTTCGCCATCTATGCCTTGCTGTGGCAAGTCATGGGGAAGGAGATTGTCACCGTGCACGGACAGGCGTTTAGGACTCGGCATGACATAGGAGGATTCGGATTTAACAAAGATTATGATTTGGCCCAGATGCGAGATCTGCGTACTGTGCGAGTCGGTTTCAATCCGTTGGATATATCGTCCAGTCTCCAATTATGGGGAGTCGGCGGTGGGGTGATCGCCTTTGATTATGGGGCGAAAATCATTCGGTTCGGTGCAGGCCTGGACGAAGCCGAAGCCAAGCAGGTCGTGACGGCCATCAAACAGCGCTACCGTATTCAGGGGGGCACGAGGATTTAGTTGCCAGCTCCAATTCGACACCTACTGTAAAATGGAAGTGGGTCATCGTATTTTCGCTACGATCAAAGCGTAGCGATCATCCTGCATATCCTGCTTCACCAATCTGATAAATGGGCTCTTCAGGAAATGGTTTGGGTGAGTGACTTCTCTTGCGCTATGCGCGGGGCCTTCGTCACTTCGTCGCAAATCACACGTCATGCGTCGAGGTGTGGAGCGCGATCGGGAAGTGGAGCGGGGTGCCGATGGGAGAC
>JAHBWT010000088.1 GCA_019636815.1 Nitrospira sp. | reverse complement strand
GCGGCAAGATCAGGTGCAAGTCGTCAATGTGCAATTTGGGGCAGGCCCGGATGAGCCGCAAGGTATGGTGGCGGAGGCTGTGGCGGAAGGTCGCACAGCATGGCTGCCATATCTTCGTTATGGCGTCGGGATTCTTCTGTTCGCGGTGATTCTCTTGTTCGTCGTTCGTCCGTTGCTGACCATGTTGGGATCGACGACTGAGCCGGTGCAGGCCGAGGCGTCGGCCTCCGTCCTTCCGGGCGGTACGGGAATGGGACAAGCCGTATCGGCCAATCTCCCAGGCCACGCGCAGATCATCGATATGGCCCGAAAAAACCCTGACACGACGGCTGTTGTCGTGAAGCAGTGGCTCAAGAGTCCGACGTGACGGGGACATGGCGAGGAACATGACGGGAGAACAGAAAGCGGCCATTCTTCTTCGCGCCATCGGTGAGGAGGCGGCCGCCCAAGTCATGAAGCAACTTGATCCGAAGGAAATCAAGAAGCTGGGAGGTTTCATGAGCGGGACCGCACAGATCTCTCGGGATGAGGAAGCGGCGGTCATTTCAGATTTTCAGGCGGCGAGCGCGAGCGGGGAAGTCCAGTTTCAGGGAAAAGAGTTCATCAAGACGGTGCTGACGAAAGCGCTCGGACCGGACAAGGCGGCGCGCATCATTGAATCGATGACGCAGAAAAGTTATCCGGGCCTGGAAGCATTGAAATGGGTGGACGTGAAAACCCTCACGCAAATGTTGAAGGTCGAGCATGCACAAACCATCGCGGTTGTGCTCGCCCATTTGGAGAGCGACCAAGCCAGCCAAGTGTTGGCCGCTCTGCCGGCGGATATGCGAGGGGATGTGGCGCTTCGGCTTGCGACCATGGAGGAAGTGCAGCCCGAAGTCTTGGAGGAACTGAGTGCGACATTGCAGGAAACACTGGTGGCAGGGAAAGAGATGGGCGCGCACAGCGTGGGGGGTGCGGAGGTCATCGCCAATATTTTGATGCGGATGGATAAGACCAACGAGGGCGGCATCATGAGCAGAATCTCGGAAAAAAGCCAAATGCTCGCCGATAACATCCGGGCGCTCATGTTTGTCTTTGATGATATCGTGAAAGTTGACGATCGCGGGATGCAAGAGTTGATGAAGGAGATCAGCAAAGAAGATCTTCCGGTGGCCCTGCGCGGCGCCAATCCTGACGTGAAAGAGAAATTCTTCAAGAATATGTCCAGTCGGGCCGCAGAGATGCTGAAGGATGATATGGAGGCGCGGGGACCGGTCAAGGTTTCAGATATCGAGAAGGCGCAACAGAATATTCTTAAGGTCTGCCGAAGACTGGAAGACGAGGGGCGCATTCTTATCGCCGGAGTGGGAGAGGAGATGCTGTAGTGAAGGGCTCGGCGATATCGGCGGAGATATTTCGCGAACATGAACTGAGTCGACTGCAGGGGACGATTCTCATCGTCGATGATGAAGAGGGAATTCGCAATCTCTTTCTCGAACTGTTTCGACCGGAACGAGTGCCCGTGCGGGTCGCCGGTTCCGGACGAGAAGCGATTGCGATGGTCAAGGAGATGGCTCCGGCTCTCTTGATCGTCGATGTTCTGCTACCCGATCAAGATGGGATTGCGGTTCTCGAGGGAGCCCGGAACATTGATAGCCGGATCATCGGTATGGTGATGACGGGAGCGGCGACAGTTGAACGAGCGGTCCGCGCGATGAAAGCCGGCGCCATTGACTTTTTGATCAAGCCGTTCCAGTCCGAACTCGTGTTGGGGACCGTGCGGCGATTGCTGGAACTCCATCGGCTGCGAGCCGAGAACACGGTCTTGAAACGTGCGGCTGTCCAGTCCGGTGCGGTGAGACTGCACAGTCCTCCGTTTCAGATGTTCGGGGAGGGGGGCGGAACGACGCAGGAAGATGACGGCCGGTCTGAATACGAGCGTGGTTTGTCGGATGGCCGACGCCGGATGGAAGAAGAGCGTCGGCAAGATCTGGTCATCTTGATCGATGCGGCTAAGAAATTTGACGCGGCTCGGTCCAAACTGCAGAGGGCGGTCGAGGATGAGGTGAGTGCCCTCTCACTTCGGATCGTCTCAAAAATTCTTCATGAGGCGGCCGAATCGAGCCGTGAACAAATCGTCATACAGGTGAAAGACGCATTAGGCGCTGTGGGGGAGTCGGGTGCCGTGGTGATACAAGTGCATCCGCTCGATGCAGCCGTCATTGAGACGGTTCGGGCGGAATTGGCAGGGCAACCGGCTACCGCGATGAAGTTGACCATCGAACCGGTGGCCTCGCTCCCGCGGGGAAGTTGTCTGGTGCGTACCGACACGCGATTGGTGGATGCTTCTCTTGACACGCAGTTGCTCCGTTTGGGCGAGGCC
Organism: Nitrospira sp.; assembly: GCA_019636815.1. Taxonomy (GTDB): domain Bacteria; phylum Nitrospirota; class Nitrospiria; order Nitrospirales; family Nitrospiraceae; genus Nitrospira_D. The sequence continues at coordinate 13,356 of JAHBWT010000088.1, read as the reverse complement.
TTGAGAAACCGGGCTTACCGTGAGTCTTAGCGATCTCATCGAAGACGTCCGCCCGATTGAAGTCTCGGGCAAAGTAGCGCAAGCGGTGGGAATTGTCGTGGAAGGATATGGGCCGATGACGACCGTCGGCGAGCTGTGTCGGATTACTCGGGAGGTGGGTGATGGACCAATCATGGCGGAGGTGGTGGGGTTCCGTGGGGATCGCGTGTTGCTGATGCCGCTCGGAGAGATGCAGGGTATTGGCCCGGGGAGTCGAATTACCATGACCGGCCACGTGGCCGACCTGGCCGTCGGGACGGGCTTGTTGGGGCGTGTGCTCGATGGTTGTGGAACTCCCATCGACGGCAAGGGCATGCCCGCGACGCATGTCAGATATCCGCTTCATGCCGAGGCTCCGAATCCGCTGCAACGAGCACGTATCCACGTTCCGCTTGATCTCGGCGTTCGTGCGATCAACGGCTTTCTTACATGTGGTCGGGGCCAAAAAATGGGAATCTTCTCCGGTTCCGGCGTCGGCAAAAGTGTGATGCTGGGGATGATCAGCCGCTATACAAAAGCGGATGTGAACGTCATCGCCCTGATCGGAGAACGAGGCCGAGAGGTCAACGAGTTCTTGGAGCGCGATCTCGGCCCTGAGGCGCTCGCGCGGTCCGTCGTGGTCGTGGCGACCTCCGACCAGGCTCCGCTCGTCCGGCTCCGAGCTGCGTTGGTGGCGACGACCATTGCCGAGTATTTCCGTGACGCGGGCAAGCACGTCCTGCTGCTGATGGATTCATTGACGCGATTAGCCTACAGTCAGAGAGAAGTTGGTCTGGCGATCGGAGAGCCTCCGACGACGAAAGGGTACACTCCGTCCGTATTCGCGTTCTTGCCGAAGCTCTTGGAACGTGTGGGAACGGGACCAGGTCCGGGCACCATAACCGGATTGTACACGGTGCTCGTCGATGGAGATGATCTGAATGATCCGATCGCCGATACGGTCCGGTCGATCTTAGACGGCCATATCGTCCTGTCTCGCGCGCTGGCGGCGCGCAATCATTTTCCTGCGATTGATCTGCTCCAAAGCACCAGTCGTGTCATGCGAGATATCGTCGGCCGATCACACTATGATGCGGCCAGGCGCCTTCTGGAACTCGTCGCTCGGTATCGACAATCCGAGGACCTGGTTCTCCTCGGAGCGTACAAACCGGGGATGAATGCGTCTCTTGATCGTGCCGTTGACGCACAGGACGAGATCAACGGGTATTTGCGCCAAGACATCGACCAGGGAGCAAGCTTTGCGTCGTCCGTGGAGCAGCTTGAGACGCTGGCCAATCAAAAGGCATGAGCCTTGACTCGTTACGGAAGCTGCGGAGTCAGACGGTAGAGACCCTCATCATGGAATTGGGTCGGATCGCACAATCTCTCTCACGCAGCGAAGAGCGGTATCGTAGGATTGAAGCGGAGATGCAGACGGATGCCGAGCGGTATAGTCAACACACCCGGCAAGGCCTCACCATAGAGGTTCTGTTGGAGTGGCAGGTTCGTATGGACTCGCAGCAGGCGGCCTTGAGCCAGGCGCGTATCGAAATCGAGCAAGGCACCTTGTCGTGGGAGCGTACCAACAATCTCCTTGTCGAAGCGAGCCAGGAGTGCAAGGTGCTTGATCGTGTCCTCGAACGACGCGAGGCAGCCCAACGCGCCGAGGCAGCCCGTCAGGAACAGCAGGCGACGGATGAGGCCGCGAGCCGCCGTTATTTGTCGCGATGAAAGTGTGGTTCATGAACTCATCTCCCATCCGGATCAAGGCAAAACGGGTTGGTTTTACCGGCATGGGACAGGATGGTTCGACGTCGAGACCGGGTCTGCGCTCCCCACTTTTGGGATTGGCCGGAGGACTCATCGTGTCGACCATTCTCTTCTGGGTCATGGCGCAATTGGGGCAAGCCTTCCCTGAGCCAAAATCCAAGGCATCGCCGATCTCACAACCGTCTTCGACCCAGAATGCGGGGTCTCCTGTGCCGCACGGAGAGCACACCGAACTGGGCGATCAGAGCGACGCCAAATTATTCGCGCCTCCTGCGAGTCAGGGGCCGGCCATCGATGTTCCACGCGAAGTACTGGAGATGCTGGAACAGCGTACGCGTGACCTGGATCGACGAGAAGAGGCGGTTCGTCAAAACGAAGCACGGCTCATGATCGTTCGTAGCCAGATCGAGGAGCTGTTGGAGCAGAACGAGGTGTTGGAGAAGAAGATTCAAAGTGTGCAGGCGAGAATGGAAGACCGCGTTTCGGTTCAGCAGACCAAGGTCCAGGTTGAAAAAGAACGTCAGGCGCAGGAAGAACGGACACGGCTTGCCAAGATGTATGAATCCATGCCATCGGAAGACGCGGCCGCCCGGCTGGAGCGTATGCCTGATCGAAGAGCGCTTGAGATCCTTCGGCTGGTAAAATCCAAGACCGCCGGAGCGATTCTTTCTCAGGTCAAAGCGGACCGGGCCGCCAAGCTCACCGAACAGTTGTTGGCGCAGATGCCGTAGCGCAGCCACTCACGGCCTCACGCCACATCTGCCCGCAACCCAGCGTGTCCCATGACCCGGACAGCTGGATTGGTATTTCAGGTTCAAGATGCCTGAAGAGGGTTCAAAGCAGGCACAACCATAGGTTGACGCACCGCTGTAACCGGCAAGAAACCAATCTGTTGCTCCTGTCCGGTTACTTTTGCCTACTCCACGATAAACTTTTCCTCTTTTCACTTCGGATTTCGTTCCTTCCTTATCATAACTACTCGATAATCAGCGCGTCCTTGGGATAGCGGGGTGGCATGAGGATTGTATTTCCTCCATGCCGGACCATCACGAGGACCGACACACGTGGCATCCATCGCGGCAGACATACTGTCCACTTCCTCAGGGCTTTCCGGAGATAGTGGTGTACAAACAGTCCGAGAAACGACCGCAAGCAGTTCCATCGGCGATCGGAAACGTTTTTCGTCGGCTCTTCAGACAGCTCGGGGCGAAGCGGGGAGGGATACTATTCGCAAGACGGACGGTGCTCGATCAGTGAACACGACCGATGATGGCACTCATGCAAAGGAGACCACAGGGCTCAATGATTCGACTCGACCAGAGCAGTCTCATGCTCCCTCGCAGACAACAGAGAGAACAAGATCCAGTAGCAAAGATGATACGTTCGCCGGTGATATAAGGACCGGCGTTGAATCTTCAACTCGACAGAATGATGGTGAGGCTGATCCTCAGGATCCAGGACCTGTTCCGATAGCGAGTCTGATTTCTGCTCACGCTCAGCCTCAGGTTGTTGACCGGACAGAAGTCCAGACCGAGACAGAACCGCCCTTGATTGGCGACGAAGCTGAGTTGGAGAGAAAATCACATCACCCATTGATCTCGCACGAGCCGATTGAATCTTTCTCGACCTCTCTGGAAGCCAAAGCCATTGGAGGCCGCTCCTCTCTGAGTCATGTGGATACCGTATCGGATTTCTCCTCAACCCAGCAATCGAAGCCGGCGGAGCCTCGGACGAATGATGATGAGTCGGGAGTTCAGGATGCCGAGCGAGAGACTGAGGAGGTTATCAAAGGCAGTGGTAGAGTTGCGACCGATCGCGGCGGTTCGGTACCTGTCTCCCAAGACTCGATTCTTCGTTCACCTCGTTCTCCTCAGGATCCAAATATTCCTCTACAAGTTGTTCAGGATCATGTCAGGGCGACATCGTTGGACGGGAACGGTATCGTTGCCAACGACAAGGCAGCGAACCACGAAGGAAGACAGGGTGATTATTCCGTTTCCAGTCAGGCCTCCAGGCCCGTGCAGTCTCTAGGCGATCAGGATGCACTCGGTGCGAGCACGGAACAGTCTTCCTCTCATGGACGACAACCCGGCAATAATGGGTCCGGGCAGTTGAGCGAACTGTGGTCTCGTCACAACGGACGACAGATGGAAACGGCCGAACCAAAGATCTCTCAACCGTTCGTTGTTGATCACACGGTCGCACATGGATCGGTGGCGCCGGGAGTGTCTAGCCAGCCGATCTCTGTTCCTGGTACTCCCCCACCGGCGCCGATTGTCACTCAGGTGCAGTCTGGTTTACCCGCGGAGGAAATGGCCCAACCGGCTGTAGTTCCGGGCATGCGATCGGTCGTCGTGAATGTGGTTCAACCAGACCTGGGACATGTGAACATCCGTGTTGCGATGACCAATGATGTGGTCCATACCCATTTCTCTTCCGACAGACTTGAAGTAGGACAGTTCTTGATCAATGGTCAGGATCGACTGCAGGCGGCGTTGCAAGCGAGCGGATTGGATCTGGGACAGTTCCGTGTCGATATCGATCGTCAAAGCGGCGGCCGTTCCTTTCAACAGGGTTCGTCTCAGGAGCAGGGACAGTTGTGGAGCCAGGGTTCACATGGAATGGGACAGGAGCCTCATTCAGAGCAACCGGGCCAAACGCGCGGCACGCTGCATGGCCTGTTGAATGTGGTCGCTTAAGCATGAACGGAGGTACTGGGAATGCTTGATGTATCGGAACTCACCTCTGCAGGCGCGACACCCGCTCCGGAACGAACGGGGCCCCGCCCGTTGGGGCAAGATGATTTTCTGAAACTCCTCATCACACAACTCAAGAACCAGGATCCTTTGAAGCCGACCGACAACACTGAATTTGTCTCGCAACTCGCTCAGTTCAGCCAGCTCGAGCAGAGCGCCAAGCAGGCTCAGCTCCTCCAGCAGAGCCTCGATGCCCAAACGGCGTCCCTGCAGTTCACGTTGCTTCCCATGATAGGTCGGACGGTCACGATCGGGCAGCCACTGGTTCAGCTTGGAGATGAACCCGCGGTCTTCGGCTATACACTGGACAAGAATGCCAGGAGCGTGCTCGTGAGTGTTCAGGACCACCAGGGACAGGTCGTACGGAGTCTGGAGTACCGTGATCAACTTGCAGGAGTCCATGCGGCTGAATGGGATGGAAGGGACCAGGACGGAATCGCGATGCCGAAGGGCCTCTACCGGTATCTCATCTCGGCGCTAGATGCCGACGGGAAGGCTGTGCCAGTGGAAGGGCGCGCATCACTGACGGTTTCCGGAGTCCGTATGGAGGAAGGACAAGCGAAGTTGCTCGTTGGTGATCTGGCCGTAGCGCCATCTGCGATAATCGAGTTGCGATAAACAAGAGGAGGACTGCACCGATGGGAATTCTGTCGTCGCTTTTTACAGGCGTCAGTGGGCTCAACGCGAACGGGAACGCATTATCGGTCGTGGGGAATAACATCGCGAATCTGAGTACGATCGGGTTCAAATCCAGTCGCTCCGTGTTTGCGGACTTGGTCAGTTCGTCACTGGGAGGAGCGGGTGGGGCGATTCAGACCGGCCTCGGTGTCGCACTCAACGGCGTACAAGGAAACTTCAGCCAGGGATCCCTCAGTACGACGAGCAACGCGCTTGATTTGGCGATCGATGGGAACGGCTTTTTTATTATGCGTGATACGGCCGGCGCGACGTTCTATTCTCGGGCGGGGCAGTTTCACCTGGATGCGCAGAACCGAATCGTTGATCCGAGCGGATTTTTTCTCCAGGGATATCAAGTCAACGCCAGTGGTTTGATGACTGCAAGTATCAGCGGGGTCACCCTTCCTACAACCACAGCGCCGCCGAATCCGACCACGACCGTCGATATCGGCGCCAATCTCAATTCACAATCGACGACTGGTACATTCTCGCTCCTGGACCCTGCCGGTACAGCGCAGTTTTCGACATCCCTCACGGTCTATGATTCTGTGGGCAACAGTCATCTTCTCACGACCTATTTCACGAAGACGGCGGCGAATACGTGGACCTATAACGTTGTGGGAAGTACGAACGAGATCGTCACAGGCAATTACCACTCGTCGAATGTCAATGCCTCCCTTGGGCTCGTACGGTTGGCGTCGGGCACGCTGACCTTCACGACATCCGGTGCGCTTGATACCGAGAGCGTCGTGACGAGCTACGATGACGGTACTTCCGGAGGAACCGCCGGAGGAACCGTGGGCCAAGCCCAAATCGATTTTGTCGGCGCCACTCCGAATCAAACGATCGCCTTCAACTTTGGCACGAGCGTGACGACCGATGGAGGTGCCGGGTTCGATCTCACGACACAATTCGGCGCGGCGTCCGGTCTGGTACAACAGTCTCAAAACGGATTCGGCGCCGGAACGCTCCAGACATTCAGCGTGGAAACCAACGGGATGGTCAATGGAAGGTTCTCGAACGGGCAGGTTCGTCCATTGGCGCAGCTGGCGTTGGCACGGTTCCCGGATCCGTTGGGTCTCGTGCGAACCGGGAAAAATACCTTCGCTGAATCGGGGACGTCTGGCCAGCCGTTGGTCGGGGCGGCGACGTCTGCCGGCCTCGGGCGGGTTCTTGCGAACACACTCGAGCTCTCCAACGTGGATCTCGGAGAAAGTTTTATCGACATGATCGCCGCGCAACGGGGGTTCCAAGCCAACTCAAGAGTGATCACGACTTCGGATGAAGTTCTCCAGGAATTGGTCAATCTGAAAAGATAGACGTTGAAGGCTTGGCCTGAGGAGAGCACGTGACTCAGGCCAAGCCCCCTCAGCACCGTGTTTTCCTTTCCCACCTCTTTACTCATTGCGGCGTCAGTTTATTGACGGCGTCAACGAATTACTTGACGAGAAGTAGAAGGACTGCCTTACGTTTCGGATGATTCCTCCGTAACTGCGCGTCGGGTGCATCGATTGATGGTCATCACAGTGATGACGTAGACCAACAGAGTGGCATATGCATTGCAACCTCCCCCAGCTGGCCAACGAGTCACTCGAGGAGGAGTTATGGCAGATGCAACCGCAGCAGACAAACAAGCCTCAGTAGCGATCCCCGCTCCTGTGTTTTCAATCAAATTGATCATTATTGTATTGGCCGTGGCGATCCTCTTCGGCGTGGGTGGGGCGGTGGTGGCCGTGAAATTTCTGAGTGGATCAGACAAAGGTTCAGAAACGTCAGAAGAGCATAAGAGCGAGGACACAGCGAAGTCCGAATCCCACGGTGGAAGCGGTGGCAAACAAGGGCAGGTCGCCGCGCCGGGAGCCATGTTCGACTTGGATCCTTTCATCGTGAACCTCGCGGATACGCCGGAGGTTCGCTACTTGAAGATTACGATCAAACTCGAAGTGGACAATGAAACGGTGTCCACCGACCTGTCCGCGCGAGTTCCTCAAGTCCGAGATGCCGTGCTCGTTCTGCTCAGTAGTAAAGATGTGAATGCGGTGAGAACGACACAGGGGAAATTTCAGCTCCGTGACGAAATCACGCAACGGATCAATGGTCTCCTTCCTAAGCCCGGCGTTCGTTCCGCGTATTTCACGGATTTCGTCGTTCAGTAAGAGTCTGCCCATGGAAAAAATTCTCTCCCAGGAGGAGATCGATGCGCTCTTGAAAGGAGTGGTGTCGGGCGAGGTTGATACGGATCCCAAGGAAAACGACTCGGTCGCGAAGAAAGTCACGCAATACGATCTGTTCAACCAGGAGCGGATCATCCGCGGTCGAATGCCGGGCCTAGAGATGATCAACGATCGGTTCATTCGCCGTCAGTCCGTGGTCTGGACCAATATGTTCCGTGAGGCGATTGACTTCGTCGTCGTCGGAACGCAGGTGATCAAGTTCGGTGAGTTTCTCAAGAAGATACCGATGCCGTCGTCCTTAAACGTGTTTCACATGCAACCGTTGCGAGGCAGCGCCCTCTTCGTGATGGATGCGTTCCTGGTGTATTTGATCGTGGACTATGTGTTTGGCGGGAAAGGGCAGACGCATGTGAAACCCGAAGGGCGCGACTTCACGCCCGTCCAGTTGAGGGTCATCAAAAAGTTGCTGCTTCAAGCGCTTACCGACCTGGAAAAGGCGTGGCATGCCGTCGTGCCGGTGAAAGTGGAGTATTCGCGTTCTGAAAGCAATCCTCAGTTCGCGATGGTGGTCACCTCCTCTGAAATTGTCGTGGTCGTGACGCTGCAAGTCGTGCTGGGCGAAACTGCACGGGAGCTGTACATCCTCTATCCATACGCGATGCTCGAGCCCATCAAAGAAAAACTCTATTCCGGGTTGGTTTCCGATCAAGTCGATCAGAACGAAGACTGGAGCCAGCGATTCCGAGAACGACTGCACGAATGCCCTCTCCCGATCTCCGTACGACTTGGAACCGCCACGGTGACGGTGAAGGATGTCATGAACTTCTCCAAGGGGGACGTGATCCTCCTTGATCAACGCCCAGGTGATCCGCTCGATTGCTATATCGAAGGCTATCACAAGTTTCAAGGCAGTCCCGGAATCTATAAAGGCAATCATGCCTGCCGTGTGACCAAAGTGGTGAACTAATCCTCGGAGAACGAAGAGAGCGACTATGGCTGAACCAGAATCTGCGATGCGCGCCGATCTTCATGCGGAAAGAAAGGCTTCTCCTCAGCCCGCCACGTTTCCGACAGTTCAAGGCGGGGAAACAGGAGGAGCTCCGAAGAATATGGATTTTCTCCTCGACATTCCCATGAGCGTAGCCGTGTACGTCGGATCTGCCAAAATGGCGATCCGCGATCTGCTGCAACTGGCCCAAGGCTCGGTCATCGAGCTGGATAAATTGGCCGGGGAACCGATGGAAGTGATGGTCAACAACAAACTGGTCGCCCGCGGTGAAGTCGTGGTCGTGAACGAAAAATTCGGCATTCGACTGACGGATGTGGTCAGCGCAGCGGAGCGCGTGCAGCAGCTTCGTTGAGCGGTCGGAGGAGAGGTCGTGATCGATCTGTGGGAAAGCCTATTCCGTACCGTCTCTGCCTTGGCCATTGTGCTGGTGTTGATGGGGATTGTGGCTGTCATCTTCCGGCGCCTGATGGGGCGCCGACTGGAGGCGGTTGGGGGGCGTCCGCTCGTTCAGGTATTGGCGACGGGATACATCGCTCCGCGGAAGACTGTGACGCTTGTGGCGGTCGCCGGCGAATACTTGATCGTCGGGACGACGGCAACCGATCTCGTTCCTCTGGGACGTATCAACGATTCGACTCAATTGGCGGAATTGTTGGCGCGAACTACGGAGGCATCGACCACGCAGCCTTCGTCGATACCGGATTCGATCTTTTCGTCGTGGCTTCGGCGGCGATCCCTCGCCCCTGTCCAATACGATAAGGACGTTCATGGACAATAATCGAAGAGCGGGGAACACGATCCTATGGGTGAGCGGCGTCTGTGCGGCGTCGTTCCTCCTGATATCGCTATCGGATGCGGCGGCGAGTGGTCCGTCTCTCACTCTCGATTTCGGACCAGACGGTCCTAAACAAACCGCCGTTGTCATCCAGATCCTGATTCTCCTCACGGTGCTGTCTTTAGCACCGGCTCTCTTCATCATGGTGACCTCGTTCACGAGAATCGTCATCGTGCTGTCGTTTCTACGTCAAGCTCTTGGAACTCAGGCGGTTCCTCCCAATCAGGTGTTGTTATCTCTGGCCTTGTTCTTGACGATGTTCATCATGGCACCGGTTGGTCAGGCCGTCTATACCAGCGCCTTACAACCGCTCATGGCCGAGCAAATCTCGTATGAAGAGGCATGGAAAAAGGGGAGCGAGCCGATTCGAAGGTTCATGCTGCGGCAGGTCAGGGACAAGGATCTGGAGCTGTTCATCACATTGAGTCAAATCCCGAAGCCGGAACGAGTCGAGGATGTTCCGACTCATGCCATCATACCCGCGTTCATTCTCAGCGAGCTGAGGATCGCCTTCCAAATCGGGTTTCTGATCTACATCCCGTTTCTGATCGTCGACATGGTGGTTGCGAGCATTCTCATGTCGATGGGAATGATGCTCTTGCCTCCCGTGGTGATTTCTCTTCCCTTCAAGTTGATCCTCTTCGTCTTGGCCGACGGGTGGTATCTGGTGGTAGGGTCGATGGTGCGAAGTTTTCAGTGAGTGAGTCATATCATCGGTGGGAGGCATTCGAGCGGTCTTCTTGGGTGACAGTCACGGGAGTGCGGAGATAGTCACGAGCCAACGTGAGGGGAGAGACACATGACGCCGGAGATGGTAACCGAATTGGGTAGGCAGGCACTCGAAACCACACTGTTGGTGGCGTCCCCGATTCTCGGGCTGAGTCTGCTCATTGGGTTGACCATCAGCGCACTGCAGGCCATGACGCAGCTGAACGAAGCGACGCTGACGTTTGTGCCGAAGGTACTGGCCCTCTTCGGGGCCCTGCTTGTGTTTCTCCCGTGGATGCTGAACGTGATGACGGCGTATATGTCGAATCTGCTCATGAATATTCCGAACTACGTGCGTTAGAAACTGACGATGGCTTTCACGCAGCCGATCCAAATTCTGCTCCCTGAATTTCAGGCATTCCTGGTCCTTATTTCCCGCATCGGTGGGCTACTGGCTGCCATCCCTGTGTTGAGCGGACAGGCAGTTCCCTTGAAAGTCAAGGTCGCGCTTATTCTGAGCTTGGGCCTGCTGCTCGCTCCGATGGTCCATCTTCCGAGCGTGCCGTATGACCCCATTGCCCTCGCGGCCGGACTTGTCAGCGAAATGACGATCGGGGTGGCAATCGGGTTGGCGGTACGGCTGTTTTTCAGCGCACTTGAGGTTGCGGGTGAATTGATCGGCATTCAAATGGGGTTTGGAGTCGTGCAGCTGTTTGATCCGGCTACGGCACACCAGACTCCCATCATCGGCCGGTTCTTTATCTTGTTGGCATCGCTCGTCTTTCTTTCGATGAACGGCCATATGTTTCTCGTTGCCACCATTCTTTCAAGTTATGAGGCGATACCGGCGTTCGGGGCGTCTCTTCCGGGAGGAGTGGGAGATGATGTCTTACGGTTGTCTCAGAACATGTTCGTGCTCGGCTTCAAATTGGCGGTGCCCGTGCTCGTCGTGATTTTCGTGATCAATATCCTCTTGGCCATGCTGGGACGGGCGGTCAGTCAGATCAACGTGTTCGTCTTGAGCTTTCCTGTGACGATCGCCGGCGGATTGGCGGTATTGGCGCTTTCCATGCCGTTTGCGGTGGAACTCTTGGCGCGGGAACTGGAGCGTCTCCAGCTGACCATCGAGGCGCTTCTGAAAGCGTTGGGACATGGCTGAAGACAAGTCGAATAAGACGGAGCCCGCGACTCCGAAACGAAAAGAGGAGGCCCGCCGAAAAGGGCAGGTCGCCATGAGTCGCGACGTGTCGACGGCGGCTATCCTCGCAGGGGGTATCGGGCTGTTGGCGGCGATGTTGCCGGTCGGCCTGCAACGAATGACCGAGATGACGAGGCAAGGGCTGACGCTCTCCTTCCCTGCCGAATTTTATGAAGGGATGTCCATCGAGCAAGTCTACGCGGTCGTGATTCAGGCTGGGCTCACGGTCTTTGCGTTGAGTCTGCCGATCATCCTTGGGGTGCTTGTGGTGGCAAGTGCAGCCTCGCTGTTGCAAACGGGCCTGTTATGGAAATCAAACGGGCTGCAACTGGAGTTCGGACGCATCAATCCGATCAAAGGGTTATCCAGGCTGGCTTCGTTCCGTTCCGTGATGGAATTGATCAAAGGCCTGCTCAAGATCGCAATCGTGACAGGGGTCGGCATCTGGGTCGTCCGGTACGATATTTTACGGATTCCTGGACTGATCGAGCTTGATATGGGCTCCGTCTTGCAGGTGGCCGGTTGGTTGGCGTTGAAAGTCGGATTGACCGTTGCCGGGGCGATCGCTGTGCTTGCGGTGCTCGATTATTGTTATCAGCGCTATGAATGGGAACGAAGCCTTCGCATGTCGAAGCAAGAAATCAAGGAAGAGCATAAGTCCACGGAAGGCGATCCCTTGATCAAGAGTCGGGTACGGACCGTCCAGCGAGAGCTAACGAAGAAACGCATGATGACGGCGGTCAAGACGGCCGATGTTGTGATTACAAACCCGACACATTTGGCGGTGGCCTTGAAATATGACACGGGGAACATGTCGGCCCCGGTCGTTGTCGCGAAAGGAGCGGGGCTGATCGCCGAGCGAATAAGAGAGTTGGCGCGGCATCATGGAGTGCCGGTCGTGGAAAACAAGTTCGTCGCGAGAACGATCTTTACACTCGTCGATATCGGGAAAGAGATTCCCGCCGACCTCTACCGTGCCGTGGCTGAAATTCTGGCGTTTGTGTACCGCGCCAGAGGCGTGGCCCCATGAGCGTTGGGTAGGCGCGTACAACTATGGCAGCAGCAACGGAACCCGTAGGCTCAAATCAGCTCCTTAAACACCCGGACATCATGATGTCCGTTGGGGTTGTGGCCATTATTATGGTGATGTTGCTGCCGTTGCCGCGCTTCATGCTGGATTTGCTGCTGAGTTTCGATATCACCCTCTCGGTTCTCATTCTGCTCGTCGGGCTCCAGGTACGGAGGCCGATCGAGTTTTCCGTGTTTCCTTCGATCCTCCTCATGATCACGTTGTTTCGGCTATCCCTCAATATTGCGTCGACCAGACTGATTCTGCTGCATGGCAATGAAGGGGCCGGGGCCGCGGGAGAAGTCATTCGGGCATTCGGAAATTTCATCGTGGGGGGGAATTACACGGTCGGCTTGGTCGTGTTCACCATTCTCGTCATCATTAATTTTGTCGTGGTGACGAAGGGAGCGGGGCGCGTGGCTGAAGTGGCCGCTCGTTTCACGTTGGACGCGATGCCCGGGAAACAGATGAGTATTGATGCGGATCTCAACGCCGGTGTGATCAATGAAACTGAAGCGCGCCGCCGCAGGCGGGAGATCATGGAAGAGGCGGACTTTTACGGCGCGATGGACGGCGCCAGCAAGTTCGTTCGAGGAGACGCGATCGCGGCCGTGATTATCATTTTGGTCAACATTATCGGTGGATTGGCGATCGGTATTCTGCAGCAGGGGATGAGTCCGGGGCTGGCGGCTCAAACCTATACGGTGCTCACCGTCGGTGAAGGACTGGTCGCGCAGATTCCCGCGTTGATCGTGTCAACGGCGGCCGGTATTGTCGTGACTCGCGCCGCGTCGGAAACAGATCTTGGCGGGGAGGTGGCTCGGCAGCTGCTGATGTCCTCCAAGATGGTGGGAATCGCAGCAGGAATCCTTCTGACGCTCGGACTCGTGCCGGGTCTTCCGCACGTGGCGTTTCTGGTATTGGGAAGCGTCATCGCATGGATCGCCTACCGTCTTCACCAGCAGGAACAGGCTCAGGCAGCGCCGACACCGGCTCCCGTCACAGCCAAAGTGGAAGAGGGCGTGACCCGTGTGACGCCGCTCGACCTCATGGAGGTGCAGGTCGGCTACGGACTGATCGGACTCGTCGAGGGAACGCAAGGGACCGCGCTGCTCGATAGGATAAAGGCGCTACGGCGGCA
>JAHBWT010000087.1 GCA_019636815.1 Nitrospira sp. | reverse complement strand
ACGCGGCGATGGAAGGTAAATCCTTTTAGGCACATGCGCGGGTTATGGGCAAACGTTCCTCGATTGCCATAGAGGTCTTCATAGGTTTGGTGGTCGTAGTTCTGTTCCACGCGCATGACCACCCCGTTTCGCACAAATGCCCGGACACGACACGCGTGCGTATCATTGGGAGAGCACACCCACGTGAAGGATGAATCGTAGCGATATTGATCGTGATAGACACGCTCCCATGACCGATCAGGGTAATCTCCCAAAGGATTTCCAACTTCGATGACAGGCTGGAGCGCCGTTAATGCCAAGACGTTATCCGCCACGGCTGCGGCGGCAACAGTACCGGCAGAGACCTTCAGAAATTGTCGACGTGACAAAAACATTGTGGGTACCTCCTCAAGTTGAGAACTGCGATTTTTCATGCTCTCAAATCATCACCCGAGCTCGTGGTCCCGGAATAAGCCAAGAACATACTAAAAGCATCGCATATGTACTTAATGGCCATGAGCAAAAGTGTTGCCATCTAAATTGGAATCTCATGATCGAAAAATAAGAAATTTAACTAACTGAAATTAAAAGAGAATATAAGAACTATTGGGAAGCGTCTTAGGAAGGATGGAATCGGAGCTCATGTGGAAACGAATATGATGATATGCTTCAATCGATAAACATTTAATTTTATTCGTTATATCAAGTTCTTGTGACAGCATATTTATATATTCGTCGGCGGAAATTCATTTCTATGGACGATGTGGTGGACAATGAGCTCGTTCATGTGACCATCTATGCTACGAAAAATAAACACTATCAGCACAATCGTGGAAAGCTAATGGTGAAATTGATAGAGGAAGGATCGATTGACAGAAAGGCTGTTACCAATGGACAACAACTCTTACTAGCTCTCAAGATCTTCGTCGCTTCCTAAAAATCGTTTCATGAGCAGCGAGAAATGTTGCCGAGGAATCCCGCTGTCTGCAGCAGCCTTTGTGATGACACCCCCATGCTGCGCGAGTTTGGCGCGCAGGTAGGACTTCGTAAATTCTTCAAGCGCTCGCTCCTTCGCCTCCATGTAGGGAAGGATAATCAGACCCGGGTTGGCCGATGCGAGACTCTCGGCGTTATCCTGTCGAAGCGCACCTTGGACGTCTCGAGCGAGAATGGTGTCGTTGGTTGCGAGCATGACCATCCGCTCCATGACATTGCGAAGTTCTCGCCCGTTCCCGGGCCAGGAATAAGACACCAGAAATCCCATCGCCTCTTCATCAAGGTGACATGGTGTCTTGCCCATGGATTGAGCTAGGCGGCTGAGCAAATGGCGTGCGATAATTGGAATGTCCTCGCGACGTTCGCGAAGCGGGGGGACCCGAATCGAGACGACCGCGAGTCGATAGTACAAATCCTTCCGAAAGGTTCCTTCTCGCACCCGTCCTTCGAGATCGCGGTTAGTCGCAGCAATAACGCGCATATCCACGCGACGAACTCTGGTTCCACCCACAGGACGCACTTCGTTTTCCTCCAAGACGCGCAGGAGTTTTGCTTGGAGAAGTAGAGGCAGTTCTCCGATTTCGTCGAAGAAAACAGTGCCACCATTCGCCAGCTCAATGAGGCCGGGTTTATCGGCGATGGCACCCGTAAAGGCACCCCGCACATGACCGAACAGTTCGGATTCCATCATCCCATCGTGAACGGTCGTACAATCGATCACTTGAAACGGTTGATCGGACTTCGCGCTCTGCTGATGAATAGCCCGCGCAATCATCCCTTTTCCTGTTCCTGTTTCGCCCGTGATTAAGACCGTGGATTGCACCCGGGCGGCCTCACCAATGCTTCGCCTGATTTGCTCGAACGCGAAGCTGCCTCCTACGAAACCATTGACCTCGAATTCTCTGCGGTCCCGTTGCTCATAGATTGCATGCCGCCGCAGTATCTCGGATATCCGAATTGCCCGATGGAGACGCATTCCTAAATCCTGTGCATTGACGGGCTTGAGTACGTAGTCGAACGCGCCTCGCCGCATCGCATCCACGGCCAGAGGGACCGCATTCATCCGTGTCACTACCAGCACTGGCAAGTTTGGATCCATGGTCTGAAGGCGGCTGACGAGATCCAATCCGTCCATTCCCGGCAACACCATGTCGGTGAGTACCATATCGACGGCCCGTTCGTTGATCAGTTGCAAAGCTCCTTCCGCCGTAGACCGGACCTCCATATCGAAGTCTCCCCCAAGCGGTTTCAGATCTGCCGCTTCGAGAGCGTGCAGTATCAACTCAACATCCGTTGCGTTGTCTTCGACGATCAGGATCGTGAACGGTGCCATTGATCCGGCTCTGGTTGATCGCAAGGCTGACACTTCGCCATATGCCATCATCTCTCCCTTCTTTACGAAATCTTCACGAAATCTTCCGTCGAGTTGCACCGACCACATCGAGTCGTGCGGACAACCGTACCTGTTCGTCGACCATCTCCACGTGCTCCTGAAAGCCTGGGACTGTGAATCGGACCACACAACCCGGTCCATCGGGCTCGTCGATCCATACCCTGCCGCCGTACAGTTCCACGATGCGTTGAGTGATGGTCAAACCGATTCCGCTTCCTGTTGCTTCAGACATCAACAAACGAACAAACGGCTGAAACACTCGGGTGCGTTGGTTTGAAGGAATTCCAATGCCGTTGTCTTCCACAGCGAATATGACCAAAGGACCATGGACACGAGCGCTGATCTTCACCGCTGGCGGTTCTCCCTGTCGAGCGAACTTGAGCGCGTTCGAAACCAGATTGTCCAAGACCTGTCGAAGATGCGCCCCATGACAGGTGACGAGCGGTAGCCCTGGTGTGATAGACACCACTGCATGGAGTCGTTGAATCTCTTCGGTCAGGCTCTTTATTACATCGCCGATGATCGCAGCCGGATCGACTGCCTCGACAATCCCCGGTTCCGCACCCACGCGAGCCACGGTCAAGATGCCTTCTACCCGTTGCACCAGATCCTTCCCATTTTCCTGAATAAGCGACAGCCATCGCTTGGTCCGGGCATCAAACCTTCCACCATCCTGTTGTATGAGCAATCGGGCAAGCTCTTCCATGCGAGCCCCAGGTCCCTTGAGATCGTGAGCCAACACTTCCGCCAGATGTTCGAGTTGCCGGAGACGCGTCATTAACCCGCGTTGTTTTTGTTGTGCCGCTCGTCGCAACCTCGCGTTCAAGATGGCCAGCGCGATTTCCTGAGCCAATCCTTCCGCCAAGCGTTGATTCCACTCATATCCCGCCCGCGGGCGTGCACTCAGAAACGACAGAACACCGATAGGAATTCCGTCTGTCAACAGGGGGATCGCCAGTACGCCGCCCTCTACCAGGTTGATCCGGATCGACTGGAGCCATTCGTCCGAGCACATCCGGTCCCCAACGGCAGCACCACGCGTCTCAAACGCCTTGACACAAACCGGCAGTTCTTTCCAAGGCACAACCGATTTCTTAAGACGGTCGTTCCACGCGCCTGATGCCGCCTCAACCATCCAATTATTCTCTCGCTCATCGGGAAAAAGCAGCAGGCAAATATCCGCGTGCAGCAATCCGACCGCTTGGTCTGTAATTCGACACAGTGCTGCGTCCAGATCGTCCGGACCGGTGGCATTGATCTCGTGCCCTACGGCGTCGAGTGCCTCCATATCTTTGAGGTTCATCTCGATCCGGCGAGCCATGGCAAGATATGCGTCTGCCAGCTGACCAAGTTCGTCTTTTGCCTTTCCGTTGTCGGCCAACAGTTGAGTAATCCCCGCTACGTCGACTTGAGCTCCGATCCTTGCCGTGGCGGATTGAAGCCGCGTGATAGGATCGGTCAGCGATCGAGCCAGTGCGCGTGAGACGATCCACCCCAGCGCAACCACACCGGCTAAGGTCGCCCAGAGTCCGATAAATGTCCGCTGCGACAGCCCATCGGCTTGTTCATGGAGTGAGTTGCGCTCTCGTTCCAGGCGGTCTTCAAGAGTACGGAGGTCTTGCAGGAGGAGGTCGGAGAGCCGGAGCCCCTCACCGGACTGTACATACGCCAGCGCTTTCTCCGCCTGTCCGTTTCGGATGTCCGCGATCAATTCAAGCTTCGATCGCAAAAGAATCTTCAGTTGTTGCTCGATCCTCACGAGATCGTATGAAGAGCCCGGCAGCCTGGCGAGGGAAGTGGTGGCATTGGCCAACGCTTGATCAAGCCTTGCTTCCGCGTCGGCCAGCGGAGCAAGAAAGGCTGGGCTCTGAGTCAAGGCATAGCCGCGAAATCCATCCTCAATGTCGATGGCCAGCCTCCCCAGCAGATGCACTTGTTCCTCCGCCAGCATGAGTTCCTGCCGTTGTTGTTGGAGTACAAGCAGCTGTTGGACAACATAGAGATGAAGAGCAATGCCTACACTGAGCGGCACGCAAAGCACCAGAAGGGCCGCCCATACCTTGTGTTGAATACGGAGCCCATCTCCCCACTGTGTGACCCATCCTTTCATCACGCAGTGTCCTTTCGATTCAAGAAGATACGGTTAAATTTGAGCCTCAGAAGAAAGGAATGTCAAGACCGGCTCCTCTCGGCCGCGATGCTCATTGGTTAGGTGGACAGTCCCGCGCACTCTGCGAGGTCTGGTGGGGTATGGCTACTGCGCTTGGGAGCTGGTCGACTTGGGCGTGCGGCAAAGCGGGTTCGTCATCCGCCCACAAACCACCATGCTCTATGAAGCTCTGGAGCAGCGTCCCGATCCTTTTTCTGCGTCTTGCGAGGTCTCACGTAGATAGAGTGTGCAGGGCATCACGAGGCTGTGACGAACCCGTGCGCCATTGCGTATTTGACGAGGTCGGTCGTCGTATGGACGTGAAGTTGTTCCATGATCTTGGTCTTGTGAAACTCAACGGTACGATGAGAAATCTTCAGTTGGTCGGCGATTTCTTTCGCGGACAATCCCTCGGCCACTAATTGCAGAATTTCGTGCTGCCTCGTCGTCAAGTCGTCAATGGTGGCTCGGCGGGGTTGTGTCGGCTTAAGGAATGATGTCACGACTTCTTTCGTGATGAGCGGGGTCACATAAAACTTGTCGTTCATCACGGACTGAACCGCCTGCATCAACTCAGTGGCTGCCGATCGCTTCAGCAAATAGCCTGATGCCCCTGCTCTGAAAGCTGCGTTGACATAGGCCATATCGGCATGCATTGTGACAAAAATCAGTTTCGTGTCGGGAACCTGCTTCTTGAGCTTCTTTGCCGCCTCGATGCCGTTCAATCGAGGCATCGAAATGTCCAGTATTACGAGGTCAGGTTGGAGGGTTATAGCGGCTTCAATCAAGGCGCGACCATCTTCAACGGATCCTGCCAAGTCGCAATGATCTTCCAGCAACTTCTTGAATCCTTCAAGCACAAACGTATGATCGTCAGCCAAGAGAATTCGTGGTTTCTTCATATGACACTCCAGAGAATGGAATTTGCGCAATGATGTGTGTGCCTCTGCCTAGCTCGGACCGGATGTCTAATCGGCCTCGCATGGACCGCACTCGCTCCCGCATATTGACTAGTCCCAACCCGGGATGGCGAGCCTGAATGTCCTTAAAGTCGAAGCCAACACCGGTGTCATAGATCGATAGCGCAACCTCTTCGTCGTCACAGGTCAATTCGATCTCTACACGTGCGGCATGGGCATGTTTCATGATGTTGGCAAGGCTCTCCTGCGCAACTCGATAAAGACAACTGGCAATATCGCGTGACAAAGAATCGGCTGTCTCTTCTTGGACGATGACTGTTTTAATCCCTGTCTTCTCCGACCATTCATCGGCCATGTGTTTGAGCGCCGCGGTGAGACCCAGGTCGTCCAGAATGGAGGGATGGAATTGATAGGCCATACGGCGAACATCATCGGAGATCCTCACCAACCGTTGATTTAACGATTGGATCGTCATCTTCACTTGGGCGGTCATCGTTGATGGATCGGACAACATGTTTCCGATTTCGATTACGACCAAGGCCAGCCGTTGGTTAATATCGTCGTGGAGCTCACGCGCAATACGCCGACGTTCTTCTTCTTGCGCCGTCATCAATGCTGAGGTCAATGACTGGAGCTGCCGCTCCGTTCTCAGCCGGTCCGTGACGTCCCGCAGGATCACGGTAAAGGTTGTCCTCTTGTCGACCGTCAGTTTTGAGATGCTCGCCTCCGCAGGGAATTCACTTCCATCCTTCTTCATGCCGAACACTTCACGGCGTTGTGCCTTGCAACCAGAGGAATCTAGAGTTTGGATCAACACGGCAGTCTGGCCTGCATGATCGATCGGAAATCCTTTCGGAATCAACAGATTGATCGGTTTCCCCAGCACTTCGCCCGGGCCATAACCGAACAGCTTCACCGCTCCTTGGTTGAAGAGGGTAATCGATCGATCGACTTCCGTGACAATAATGGCGTCTTCGGCGATGTCTAGGATGCCGGCAAGTCGGCCTTGCGAGAGGCGCAGTGCTTGTTCGGTCTGAATGTGTCCGGCAATCTCCGCGACCAAGGTTTGATTGACGGTCGCGAGTTCCTGGGTTCTCTTTGCGACCTTGTGTTCTAGGTTTTCGGTTGCCTTCTGTCGTGCCGTCTCAGCCTGTCGGCGTTTCCAGGCAAACCATACGAGAACCCATAAAATGACGATCGTAATCGACCGGTTTCCCATCTGAATCCAATGTGGCAAATTGGAAAACCATGGCGTCCCGAGACCTCCGACCATGGTGAGGGTCGTTCCTGCTCCGGCGGCTGCGGCTGGCATCCATGAAAAATGCGAGGCCGTGGCGACTAAAACGACTATGGCATAAAATTCATGGTCGGCGAAGGCGGCGGGGGAATAAATGTCGAAAGAAAATAGCCCGGCCAGGAGTAGAGCCATGAAGACGATTAGGACGGATTCTCGCAATTGAGCATTCATGCGCAAGCTGTTGCCGCTGCTGAATGGGTGCCAAGGAATGAGTTGCGATTGTGTCTATTGTAAGCGAGGATGATAGGCGCGCGTCAAATGCGGCTTATCGGCGGGTTGGACAGGTGTGAATGACCGAGGTGTTCCCAAGAACGGACAGCGGAAATAAGGTGCGATCCTCTTCAACCTTCGGACTTTGCGAAGACCTGGAAGTGCTGGTGGTCGAGGAGATCATAGTCGTTGGCCAGCCGATAGCCAGCGGCTTCCATTTCGAGACGGACTTCATCCTTTGTGATTCTATCGCCGAACAGGCCGGAAAAGAACCCACGAGGATGGAAATCAAGGATCGCGACACGCCCGCCCGGTCTGAGTGACGACGTGAGAAAGCGAAAATAGGCGACTCGATCGCGCATCTGATGGTAGGTGTTGCAGCTGAACACGAGGTCTACTGGCTCCGGAAGTCTGGGGTCATGCGGCTTGGCTCGGATGGGCCGCACGTTCGGAGTCCCTCGCGCGACCATTTCTCTAAAGATCATGTCCAGTGCCACGGGATTGATATCGACGGCATAAACCATTCCTCGTGCGCCGACCGCTCTGGCTAGATGCCAGGTAAAGTAGCCGCCGCCGGCACCTAAGTCCGCAACAGGCGACCCGGGTGTGATCGACAATTTTTCAATGACTCCATGCGGTTTCTGCCAGGTATCCCGCGAGGGATCATTGAGGCGTTGATAATTTACCTCTGCACAACCAGTGAGGCTTAGGATGAGGATCAATGATGCAACAATACGTTTGCGTAGGGTCTCGTGGATCACGGGGCGTTCCTTTTCTTAAGACTTCCGGTCGATGAATGTCGGTACGGCATACGGTCGTGACCTCCATGATGAATAGCATAGGTCATGGCATCGGAGTTCCGATTTCGAAGGTATGCGGAACCCCAATCTTGTCAAACGACATCTCCACGGTCGCTTATGTTCTCACTCCAATAAACGTCAGCGCTTCGGGTGTCACCGCCTCCGGTGTCGATTGCGATTGAAGCGGTCGATGTTGGGCCGCGATCATCGCATAAAATACTGGCACGACGAAGAGAGTAAACAGCGTTCCCACCGTCATGCCTGTCACCAGGACCATACCGATGCTATTGCGCGCGGCCGCTCCAGGTCCTGAGGCCAAGATCAGTGGGAGATGTCCGAAGACCGTGGCTGCCGAGGTCATGAGGACCGGCCGCAGCCTGGTCAAGGCCGCTTCTCGTATGGCCATCACGCGGGCGTATCCCCGGCCCTGTAACTGATTTGCGAATTCTACGATCAGGATTCCGTTCTTTGCGATCAGCCCCACCAGTGTGATCAGCCCGACCTGCGAATAGATATTGATCGTGGTGAGGTCGAGAAAGCTGACCACCAGGGCGCCTGAGATGGCAAGCGGAACCGACCCGACGAGAACGATCAACGGATCACGGAAACTCTTGAACTGAGCTGCGAGTACAAGGTAGATCAGGACCACCGCAAAACCGAGTGTGACGGTCAGCGCGGCTCCCTCCTGGCGGAGTTGTCGTGACTCGCCGGCATAATCGAGCGCGATGCGTGGGCCGCCGGAGGCGGCAGCGGTTTCGAGCACGCGAAGTCCCTCTTCCTTTGTCACGCCGGGTTTCAGGCCGCCGAAGATGCGGACCGCATTGCGCTGCTGGAAACGGTTCAACGTACGCGGTGCCGTGCTTGTTTCGATATGTGTGAATGTCGAGACCGGCACTAACTGGCCTCCCGGCGTCTTAATCTTTAAATCGAGCAGTGGTTCGATCGTCGCGCGATCCTTGTCGCCGAGTTGAGGGATGACCTTGTAACTGCGGTCGAAGTAGTTGAACCGGTTGACGTACCCGCCGCCGAGAAGCGTACCCAGCTCGCGGCCGACTCCGGCCAAGTCGAAACCTAAGTCGGCAAGTCGCTCACGATCCAACACAACGCGTGCCTGGGGCAGATCGATCTTCAGGTCGGTGTCGACGTACAAGAACTTGCCGCTTTGCCACCCTGCCTGCAGCACTGAACCGACTGCTTCCAGCATCTGCTCGGCAGGCGCATCGCTCTGCAGGATCAACTCCACATCATACTGACCGGGGGTGGGTAGAGGAGGGTCCAACCGCGGGAACACGCGGAGCCCCGGCACTTGCAACACGGCGCCGTACACGTCGTCGTACATCTCCTCGGTCGAACGGGCTCGATCATGCCAGTCTTTCGCGACGACGCCGCCGAATCCGCCCCATTCCGTCGTGAGCGCCCAGGTATAGTCCGTTTCAGGGATGGCCGTGATCGCGTTGACGGCCTGGAAATGTTGGCGGTTGGTGGCGGCGACGGTGGAGTCAGGCGACGCTTCGAAGAAGAGGCTGATGTGATTCTGATCTTCCACGGGCGC
Source organism: Nitrospira sp. (assembly GCA_019636815.1). Taxonomy (GTDB): domain Bacteria; phylum Nitrospirota; class Nitrospiria; order Nitrospirales; family Nitrospiraceae; genus Nitrospira_D. Next base: position 6,438 of record JAHBWT010000087.1, on the reverse strand, counting down.
CAATTCCTGGCGTGAAAAGTGGTAGAGCGGCCAGGCCGCGACCGTGATGAGCAGGGCCGCCATGACGATTCCCCAACGCATCGTGAATGCACCGTCGAGCAGCGTGGCGTAAGCACGGCGCGCCTCTTCGAACCGTCGGTTGACGAAGGCGGTCAGCCGGCTTTCCTTTCCCTGCGGATGGACGAATCGTGAACTCATCACCGGCGAAAGGGTGATCGCCACGATTCCGGACAAGACCACGGCGACAGCCAGCGTGATGGCGAATTCCAAAAACAAGAAACCGGTCAGCCCGCCCTGGAAGCCGATGGGCGCGTAGACGGTGGCGAGCGTGATCGTCATCGCGATGATCGGGCCGAGCAGCTCACGCGCCGCGGCCTGCGCCGCCTCGATTCGAGATCGCCCCAGACGGACGTGCCGTTCGACGTTCTCGACGACCACGATGGCATCGTCTACGACCAGCCCGACCGAGAGTACGATGGCGAGGAGTGTCAGGAGATTGAGGCTAAAGCCGAATGCGGCCATGAATAACGCCGCTCCGACCAACGATACCGGTATGGCGATGAGCGGGACGATGGCCGTACGGACCGAACCCATGAACAGAAAGACCACGACTGCGACAATCAGAATCGTCTCCGACAACGTCTTGGTAATTTCCGTCAGCGCGTTCCGAATGAACATGGTGCCGTCCCAGACGAGTTGCATGTTGATGTCCGGCGGGAGAGTCGGCCGAATGCGCTCGACCTCGTCACGCAGCCGATGGCCGACGTCGATCTCGTTCGCGCCTGGTACCGACCATATTCCGAGGTAGACGCCTTCCGTCTCATCGTACTTGGCGATCATGTTCGCTTCTTCTGCGTCCCGCTCGATCTGTGCCACATCCTTGAGCCTCACGATGGCGCCGCCCCGATCGGCCACGATCAACTCCTCAAATTCACCGGTCGAGCGGAGGTCGGTGTTTGCGAGCAGGTTGACCTGGACGAGATTGCCTTTTGTTCGTCCGACTGCGGCCAAATAGTTGTTCCGTCGAAGGGCGCCTTGCACGTCACCGGGTGAGAGATTGTATGCCGCGAGTCGGTCGGGATCGATCCAGATACGCATGGCGATCTGCCGTTCACCCTCGAAGGTCACCCGTTGGACCCCGGAAAGGGTGGCCAGCTGAGGTTGCAGCGTCCGAAGCAGCCAATCGGTCACGTCCGGGACTGTGCGCTGAGAGGAGCTGAAACTCAGGTAGAACGAGGCGTAGGGGCGATCGGCTCGTTGTACTTCGATCGCAGGTGGTTCTGCATCCGGTGGCAGTTCCGAACGCACCTGTTGAAGTCGTGCCGTGACTTCAGCCAGCGCGGCCGTGCTGCTGTGGTTCAGTTTCAAGTGGACGGTGACCGTACTGACGCCGGCGCGGCTGGTCGATTCCACATAGTCGACGCCGCTGATGGCGGACACCACCCGCTCGATCGGGGTACTCAGGAAGCCACGGACGGTTTCCGCGCTGGCCCCGTAATAGACGGTCGTGATGACCACCTGCGAATTTTCAATCTTTGGGTATTGTTGGACCGGGAGAGCGGTGAGCGCCCGCCATCCGGCGAGTAGGATCACCAGGTTGACGACGATGGCCAACACAGGATGCCTGATGAAGAGATCGGTGACTGATGTCCGTGTGGAGTCCTGCCGCATGGAATGAACCTAGGGGGTCGCCGCCCGTCGATTCTCGTTCGATCTGTTCTCAGAGGCATTCGCGATGGCGACGAGGACACCGTCACGGAGTTTGAAAGATCCCACCGCGGCGACTTGCTCCCCCACCGTCAGTCCAGACAGGATGACGATCTCATCGCCGAACAGGGTGCTGCTTTCGACCTGGCGGGTATGGACTCTGGTACCGCCGTCCGTGTCTGGTGCGATGACGAATACTTGGTCGCCTGCCGGCCCCTTGCGTAATGCGCTGACTGGTATGGCGACGACATTCCGCGAGGGGCCGACGGGAACGCGAACCCGCACGGACGCTCCCGGTGCCGGGACAGTGCTCGTACCCTCGATCCTTGCACGCACCATGGCGTTTCGAGTCGTCGGATCGACACGTGCATCGAGGGCGACGATCTTGGCCAAGACAGTCGGAGCAGTACTGGCCGTCAATATCTCGGCTGTCTCGCCAACCCGCAATCTATCTGCCACATGCTGTGGCACGGCAAAGTCGACATGCACTGCTTCGCTGACACCTTGAAGTGTCGTCAGTAGGGTTCCTTCATCCAGGTACTGGCCAGGATGGACATCCGCAATGCCCACTTTGGCTCGGAATGGAGCACGGATCGTCTTCTTGGCGATAATCGCCTTGGTACGGGCGATCTGGGCTCGCGCGACATCGAGATCGGCGCGCGCACGGTCCACTTCCTCCTGTGTGGTGGCGAGTTCCTGGCTGAGGTTCTGCCTGCGGGTAAGGACGGTCTTGGCAAGCGCCACCTGGGCCTCCTGAGCTCGCAAGTCGGCTTCTTCGACCGAGACGTCGAGTGCCACCAACAAGGTGCCGGCTTCGACGATTTGGCCCGGGATGAGCCGAACCTCGCGGACGGTCCCCGCGAGCTCGTTCTTCAGCGTGATTGATCGCAGCGCGAGGACCGTTCCGATCGAGGTCGTTGTCTGGCGGTGGTCGACCGCTCGTGCCACGGCTACCGTGACGGATTCCATCGGTTCAGGCTGATTGGCCGAGGCTGCTTGCTCACCCTGGATGGATTCGTACTTCCACGCGGCCAGACCGATGCCCAGCAGGAGCACAACAAGCACAAGGATTGTCGACCCGATCCAGTTAGGATGATTCATGACAGACCATGTTACCAAATTTTGGTCCGCCATAGCTCCAGGTCTCTGTTTTTCACCCACCGACCGTTACTGCGCGTCGGCGTGCGAATAGGTCAGGAGTTGCGGCGACAAATGGCGGGTAATGATCGAGGGTGGATGGGGGAGTATCAAGATCGTAACCAGTCCAACAACCCTGCTTTATCGCAAGAGGAAAATAGGCGGAGGCTAGGCAGAACTTCAGGCAAGGCTGACGCGGCGCACAAACGGAAATGACGTCAGGGAAATGAGATGTCTGGTGGAATACTGCTTGACGGCAAGCCGGAACGACGGTATTCCAGTGGCCATGAATCGGCCATCTACCTCGGTAGCCTATGCCTCCGTCGTACTGGCGGCTGTGTTATGGGGTGGTTCGATCGTGGCGCAGAAGATGGCGCTTGGATCGTTCTCCGCTGTCGAAGCCTCGGTCCTTCGTGATATCGGGGGACTGGTCATTTTGTTGGTGATTTGGTGGTCGAAGGAAGGCGGGGCTCTCAAGATAAACCGTGCCGATATGGGGTTGCTAGGCCTCCTTGGGCTGGGCGTCTTGGGGAACCACCTGCTCATTCTGATGGGCCTCAACTATGTCAGTGGTGCGGTCGGCGGCGTGATCATCGGATCGAGCCCTGTGGTCACCACATTTCTCTCAGCCCTCTTGATTCGAGATGTACCTTTACACGCAATCTTGCCGGGAGCGCTGCTATCATTTGCGGGTGTCGGGCTGGTATCGGTAGCAGGGTTTCAATCAGTCGGCGAGCGACCACTGTTGGGAGGCACCTTAGTCTTTCTCGGAGTCGTGAGTTGGGCGCTCTACAGCATCGGGAGCCGCAGTATCATGGAGAGGATTTCGGCGCTGACGGTGAATTGGACGACGTTGGCCGTTGCGACCGTCCTCCAAATTCCTCTCCTGTGGACTGATCAAAAAGTGATGGATGCCGGAATCGCCTCGGTGACGACCTCCGATTGGCTAGCGCTCGGCTACCTCGTCATCTTCGCTACGGCGGTTGCTCAACAGGCCTGGCTGTTCGGCGTGAAAGGTATCGGCCCCTCACGGGCGTCGGTTTTAGGCAATCTGACACCTGTGGCGGCCATTGGCCTGTCTGCGTTACTCCTGAACGATTCCGTCGGATCAATCGAAATTATGGGGATCTGCCTCATCCTAGCTGGTGTGTGGCTCGTCAACCGCCAAACGGCAAAGCTAGGTCACTGACTGTTTCATATTCGTTTCGCTTTCCCCCCTCTCGATCCTAACCGTTGGTCTGAGGTATCATGCGCTCCCAGGTCACACGGAGGCTTCTGATGCTTCGTGGGCAAGACGGTCATCACATGACAGGCGGTCCTGTCTCTTCATGATCGCGGAAGGCTAATGAACAGTAACTATGCCCGAGCACTGATCCCGCTGATCCTGGCAGGAACATTCCTTATCGACGTATACATGCCGTGGGGCTACGCGGTCTGGGTCGTCGGGCACGTCTTCGGCGTGTTCCTGGCCCTCTGGGTCGAATGGCTGATTGCTCCGTATCTTGTGGCGGCCATCGCGACCGTTCTCGTGCCAATGGGGCACACACTGTCTCATCCTGGTATTCCTCAGGATTTGGCGTTCTTCAATCGCATCGTGGGTATTGCACTCCTGTGGGTGATGGCATGGCTAGTGGCGCGAGCCAGAAGGGCGAAACTCGACGATGCCACCAGGCGACTGGGGGCAATTGTGGAGAGCAGCAGCGACGCCATTCTCAGCGTGACCCCTGATGGATTCGTGACCACGTGGAACGCCGGGGCAGAGCGTATTTTCGGCTATACCGCCACCGAGATGATCGGGCGGTCGATCCTGACGCTGATTCCAGGTCATCTTCATCGGGACAAGGCTTGGCTGCTGGCCACAGTGCGGGGGGCGCATGACATTCATACCTATGATGCGGTGCGGTTGACCAAGGACCACCGATCCATTGATGTGTCGGTGACATTATCGCCGCTGAAAGACGCGGTTGGTCAGTTTATGGGGGTTTCGAAAGTCATCCGCGATATCAGCGAGCGGAAGCGAGCAGAGACGCTCCTGCACCAGGCACATGAAGCGCTGGAACTCAAAGTTCAAGAGCGAACTGCCGAATTGCGTCGTGCCAACAACTCCCTGCGCGTGCTTTCCGGTCGGCTGATGCAGGTGCAGGAGGAGGAGCGAAGCCGGCTTGCGCGCGATCTGCACGACGAAGTCGGCCAGCTGCTGACCGCATTGAAGATCGACCTTCAAGATATTCAACATGGGAAGGTTGGGGAGACCCGTTTCGATTCCCTCACGGATAGTCTTGTGCTGGTAGACCACCTGTTGACCCAAGTGCGGACGTTGGCGCTGGACTTACGACCATCCCTCCTGGATGATTTGGGCTTGGTGCCGGCGCTTCGATGGTATGCCAATCGGCAGGCGACGCGTAATGGGTGGACCCTTTCGCTCTCTGTGGAGGATATGACCGGGCGAGTCCCGGCGCCCATCGAGGTGGCCTGTTTTCGGGTGGTACAGGAAGCGTTGACCAACATCGCGAAGTACGCGCGGGCCAAGACGATCGATCTGACCTTGCGTCGGCGAGATGAGGAAGTCACGCTCATCCTTCAAGACGACGGTGTGGGATTCGACGTATTGTCGGCCCGTCAACGCGCACAGGGTGGGGAAAGCATCGGGTTGCTTGGGATGGAAGAGCGTGTGCGCCTGGCCGGTGGCAACTTGGTGATTGTGTCGGCACCCGGTCAAGGTGCCAGACTCCAGCTTTGTTTCCCGCTCACCGAGTATGATCAACCCCAGGTGAGTAGGACGGTTGAGGTGACGGCTTCATGAGCAACCTTCGAGTTATGATCGTGGAAGATCATGCCTTGGTCAGAGCCGGCATGCGGGCGCTCGTGCAAAAGATCGAAGGTGTCGAAGTTGTTTCAGACGTGGGAGATGGCTGGGAAGCCATCAAGTCCGTGCAGGTAGACGCTCCTGACCTGGTGCTGATGGATATTGCGATGCCGGGATTGAACGGGCTCGATGCGACCTCGCGGATCGTCAAGGAATCGCCGACCACACGGGTAATTCTGCTATCGATGCATGCCAACGAAGAATACTTCCAGCAGGCCTTACAGGCTGGCGCGTCGGGCTATCTCTTGAAGGGAGCAGAACTGGCTGAACTTGAGTTGGCCATCAGGACGGTAGGAAAGGGTGAGACCTACCTCACTCCGGCCGTGGCGAAGTATGCCATCGAAGTCTACCGTGAAAAGTCTGAAGGGCCATCTGGTCCGCTGGCGAGGCTCAGCATGCGCCAGCGCGAAATCCTTCAGCTTATCGCTGAAGGGCAGACGACGAAGGAGATCGCCCAACGCCTGAACTTGAGCGTCAAAACGGTCGAAACACACCGAAGCCAACTCATGGAACGGCTTGAAATTCACGATGTGCCTGGCCTTGTACGCTTCGCGATCCGTGTCGGGTTGGTCCAACCCTACTCCTAGGCGTCCTCCCTTTTGGCTCCATTCGTTGATACTCAGTCCATTCCCCGAATGTCCTCGGGGATTACCTGACTCCTTTTCAGGATTTTCCCGATAGGTCTCCCCGATCTATTTATGAGATGCTTGACGCCGCCAAATAGAGCA
>JAHBWT010000086.1 GCA_019636815.1 Nitrospira sp. | reverse complement strand
TGTTCATGGGGCGAACTATCTCGCGCTCAAAACGGATGCGAGCGTCCGCATCCGCGCCAATCGGATTGCCGACGCCGGCGTATGGGCCGTAGTCCTCCTGGCCGTCCTGACGGTCGCGGCGCTTCCCTTCGTCCAGCCGGCGCTATGGCAGAGGTATGCCGCGCATCCGGTCGGGTCTGTCTTGCCGCTGATCGCCGCGTCCGCGCTGCTCACGGCATGGTATTGCCGTCGGTCCCGACGGGAGGGTGCGGTCTTCTTGAGCTGGAGCCTGTTCATCCTGGGGCTCGTGGGCAGCATGGCCTGGGGCCTGTTTCCTAATTTGTTGATTGCGACGGAAGACCCGTCTTACAGCTTGACGATCTCTAACAGCGCGGCGTCGTCCTACGGATTGCATGTCGGCCTGGTCTGGTTCGGCGTCGGTATCAGCCTTGTCATCGCCTACACGATCTGGGTCTACTCGAGTTTCCGAGGGAAGGTGGAGCGGTCGCCTGTCGAAGAGCACTATTGAAAATGGCGCGCGGCCGGCAATGGACTGAAGCGAGTCTCGGAGGAAATGGGCCCAGCCGGCCGGTGAGGAAACGGTTGGTTCACACGGTATGCAGGAGGTGATACATGATCGGCCAATCGGTCAAGCTGACGAAGATTCGCGGGATAGATGTTGGTGTCCATTACTCGTGGTTTATCATCTTTGTTCTGATCACCTTTTCACTGACTGCCCGGTTCACGTCGGAACATCCCCAGTGGACGACGGTCGAACATTACGCGGTGGGGATCGGCACGAGCCTCCTGTTCTTTGTCTCGATCCTTCTGCATGAGCTGGCGCACAGCTTCGTGGCATTGGCCAAGGGCATTCCGGTCCGCTCCATTACCCTCTTCGTGTTCGGCGGCGTCGCGCAGATCGGACGGGAGCCGGACCGGCCGATGACGGAGTTTCAGATCGCGATCGCCGGACCGATGGCCAGCGCGCTTCTGGCTGTGGGGTTTGGGGCCGTCGAATATCTGGCCGGTGATCAGTTCGAGCGCCTGTCCGCGCTTGCCGGCTGGCTCTCGTCGATCAACCTGATACTCGCGGTGTTCAATCTCGTGCCGGGCTTCCCGCTCGACGGGGGCCGCATCTTTCGGGCAGTCCTCTGGCACATGACCGGCAGTCTCACGAAAGCGACGCGCATCGCAGCAGGAACGGGGCAAGGGATCGGGTATGCGCTCATTTTCTTCGGGATCTGGATCGGATTCACCGACAATTGGTTCAGCGGCCTGTGGCTGGCGTTCATCGGCTGGTTCCTCATGAACGCGGCGCAGGAAAGCGTCGTGCAAGTGAGCGTGCGCTCGACATTGAGCGGATTGGTGGCGGAAGATGTCATGAGCCGTGACTGTCCGATCGTGCCTGCCCGGATGGCTTTGGCTGAGCTGGTGCGCGAGCACATTCTCAGGACAGGACAGCGGTGCTTCATCGTGGTCGATGGGAGCCGACTGGAGGGATTAGTCACCCTCCATCAGATCAAAGCGGTCCCGCAGGAGCGTTGGGCCCAGGTGTCGGTCGGCGAGGCCATGACGCCGGTGTCGCAGCTGCGCATCGTGGCGCCCGATCAGCCGCTGATCGAGGTGTTACAGCTCTTGGAAGGCCAAGACATCAATCAGGTTCCGGTTGTGGCGGGAGATCGGCTTTTGGGAATGATCACGCGCGATCGTCTCTTGCGGGTGCTCGCGTCAAAAATGGAACTGGATGTGCCGGGCATGGCGGAATCAGACTCGCGCAGATTGTCCAATCTGCCCGGAGCTTCCTCGACGGCTTGATGCGATTCGGGAAAGCGCTGGCGTGTCGCTGGGATCGAGGCGGAGATTAAACATTGCGGAGAGAACCGATGCCTGATCCAATCCTGAAACCGATTCGCCGGATCGATGGGTATTTGCCGATTGAGGACTATGGACTGGTCGGAGACGGCGCGACCGCCGCGCTCATCGGTCGCGACGGCGCGGTGGCGTGGCTGTGTCTCCCACGGTTCGATTCACCGCCCTTGTTTTGCAGTGTGCTCGATCATGCGCGCGGAGGAGCCTTCCGGATCGCTCCCGACGGTCTGTACGAATCGGCTCAATTTTACGAACCGGACAGCGCCGTGCTGGTGACGGAGATGCGATGCGCGGCAGGAACTCTGCGCATCAAGGATTGTTGCCCGTTGATCACCGGCGCCGATCTGACGGAGGATGTTTCGGTGACTCGTCGCGAACTACTCCGGAGCCTGACGGTCACGGAAGGAACGGTCCGAGTGACTATCGAGATGGAGCCGCGCGGAGGGGGTGAGGCGGAGCCTCGTGAGGGAGGCTTGCGGATCCGATGCGAGGCTCAGCCGGATCTCATCCTGCATCTCTATTCTACCGTTCGTCTGACCGGACTCCGTACATCGGTTACGCTCAACGCCGGACAATCCGCTCATCTGCTGCTCAACTGGAGACAGTCATCGTCGCCGGCCGTGCAGTTCGACCAGGAACGGTTGCGTGAGGACACCACGGCGGTTTGGCGGCGCTGGATAGGTCATCTGGATTATCACGGTCCCCAGGAAGCGTTGGTCCGACGGTCGGCGATCACGATCAAGTTGCTGGATCACTTCGAGAACGGCGCCATTGTTGCCGCTCCGACGTCGTCGTTGCCCGAGTTGATCGGCGGGTCCCGCAACTGGGACTACCGGTATGCGTGGGTGCGTGATACGGCCTTCTCCGTCTATGCACTCCATCGCGTCGGTCTCTCGCATGAAGCGGCCGGATTTCTCGGCTGGGTGCTGGATGCGGTGGAGCGAGACGGTAAGCCGAAGGTGATGTATGACCTTGACGGACGGATGCCTCCGGACGAGCGGGAGGACGGTGAACTGGAGGGGTACCGGCGATCCGGGCCGGTTCGGTGGGGCAATGCGGCGGCCGGGCAGCATCAGCACGATGTCTACGGCGAAATCCTGGACTGCGCTTACCAGTGGGCCGCGCATCACGGGGCCATTCCAGGTCCGCTCTGGGAGCGGCTCCGGAAGCTGGCGGATGCCGCTGCGATGGAATGGCGGACACCGGATCACGGGATTTGGGAAGTCCGCACGATCGGGAGGCCCTTTACCTACTCGGCCGCCCTATGCCAAGTGGCGTTGGACCGGGCTGCTCGAATGGCGAAGCGGTTCTCACTCCCCGGACCCACCGAGACCTGGCAAGCCACGGCTGATGCCATCCGGCAGGCGATTTTGAAAGAAGCCTGGGACGAGAAGGTGCGGTCGTTGACAGAACACTTGGGCGGAGGTGGGTTGGATGCGAGTCTACTGACATTGCCGTTGCGCCGAGTCATCAAGGCTGATCATCCCCAAATGGTCGCGACGACCCGTGCAATCTCGGAACGGTTGGGGGCCGGCGGCGGATTGCTCTACCGCTACTTGCCGGACGAATCACCCGATGGCATTGCCGGGCACGAAGGAGCCTTTCTCCTTTGCAGCTTTTGGCTGGTGGATAATCTTGCCAGGCAAGGCCGGCTGGATGAGGCAGTAGAGTTATACGACTCCCTCTGCGCGAGGGGGGGCACGCTTGGCCTCCTGCCGGAAGAAATCGATCCGTCGACCGGAGCCTTTCTCGGGAACTACCCGCAGGCGTTCAGTCACATCGGCGTGATCTCGAGCGGGGTGAACCTGGCCCGGCTTCTCTCGAAGGCGGGGCGAGATCCATGCGGGTGACATCGACCGTGGGGTGGGGCTGCCCAATAGCCGAATCCTGTTGCGCACCGGAACCAGAATCCAGAGTCGGAAACTTTCCGATCGGCTGGGCGGAATGGAACGGAAAGGGCGAAGAAGGTAAAGGATGCCGCGCAGGAAGCCGGCAAGACCATCAAGTAGAGAGCAAAAGACTCAGCAGAGCAGTCAAAGACGCGATCAAGCATGTTCGACTCAACTAGGAAAGGAGAGAGTGTCGATGAGCCTGAAGGACGCGCACAGTCAAAAGATGGAGGCCCAATTTCCGGGATGGGGCGCGAAGGTCGACGAACTGAAGGCCGCCAAGGCTGAAGCAGGCGCCAAAACGAATACGGCAAGCAACTCGACTCCCTGAAGGCAAAGCGGGAAGCGGTGGGACAGAAGCCGAGTGAGGTGAAAACGGCTAATGAAGAATGGGGGTGGTCACATGATTCAGACTCTGGTGATTCTCGGGGCCTCGGGGGATCTGACATCGAGGTTCTTGATGCCGGCCATCGCCCGGCTTCATCAAGCGGGCAAGTTGCCGGAGGGATTTCGGGTGTTGGGGTTCGCGCGGGACGATTGGAACACCGAGAGATTCCGGAGCCACCTCGAACAGAAGTTGGCGGAATCCAGCACCGCCGACGTTGCCGGAATGCGGGAGGAGGCGATTCTCGGACAGGTGGACTATCGTCGTGTCGACGTGACAAGCCGAGACCAGCTCGCGCAGGCTTTGGGGAAAGCGACGGATCCTCTGGTGGCCTATCTGGCGCTGCCGCCTGGATTGTTTGCCCCGTCGATCGAGTCGCTGGCGGCACTGAAGTTGCCCAAAGGCAGCAAGGTGGTCCTGGAGAAACCCTTCGGGGAGAGTCTGGAATCGGCGCAGGCGTTGAATCGCCTCCTGCACGAGTCGTTTCCCGAGCGCGATGTCTTCCGGCTCGACCACTTTCTTGGAAAACAGACGGTGCAAAATATTCTGGGACTACGCTTCGCCAATCGCATCTTCGAGCCTGTCTGGAACGCCCACCATATCGAGCGGGTCGAGATCATCTGGGACGAAACGATCACGGCGGCCGGTCGAGCGTCCTTCTACGACGCCACGGGAGCGCTTCGCGACATGGTCCAGAATCATCTGTTGCAGTTGCTGGCGTTGATCGCTATGGAGCCGCTGCATGCATTGGATGAGCGGACCTTGCGGGACCACAAGGTGGATGTGCTCAGGGCCGTACGCCGCCTCACTGCGGACGAAGTTCTGCGGCAGACGGTGCGCGGACGGTATACTCAAGGCGCCATCGGGGAGAAAGAAATTCTCCCCTACCTGCAGGAAGCAGGCGTTCAAGCAGAGCGCAATACGGAAACCTTCGCTCAGGTGACTCTGTCTATCGACAACTGGCGATGGGCCGGCGTCCCCTTCGTGCTCCGTACGGGAAAGGCCTTGGGACGCGATCGTCGCGAGATCGCCATTCATTTCAAACCCGTGCCCCATTTGGCCATGGGACAAAAGGCGCAGCCGATCCCAAACGTGCTCGCCATCGAATTGGCCCCGGATCGCATCGCGCTCTCGGTCAATGTCAACGAGCCGGGCGATCTCTTCGACCTGGAACCGATCGAACTGGACAAACAGTTCCAGTCAAGGGGATTACCCGCCTACGCCCGCCTGCTCCTCGATATCCTGGACGGCGATCCGACGCTTTCGATTCGTGATGATGAAGCGGAGGAGTCCTGGCGAATTGTCGAGCCGATCCTGCAGGTCTGGGGAAAAGGCGAGGTGCCGCTGGTAGATTATCCCGCCGGGTCAGGCGGTCCCAACGAAGATCTAAATTGTGACGTACACGGGTGACGAGACGAGTCGACGGAAGGGGGCAGGATATGGCCAAGACCAAGCAACGTGGCGTTGAAGCAAAGCGTCTGACCGAGGATGCCGGGCGCATACAGGATTGGAAGCGATGGGGGCCGTATCTCTCTGAACGGCAGTGGGGAACTGTCAGAGAAGACTATTCAGCCGATGGGACCTGCTGGGATTATTTCCCCCATGACCATGCACGCAGTCGTGTCTACCGGTGGGGAGAGGACGGCTTGCTGGGAATCTCCGATCGTCGCTGCCGCCTGTGCTTTGCGCTCGTGGTCTGGAACGGGCGAGATCCGATCCTGAAGGAACGGCTGTTCGGCTTGTCCGGCCCTCAAGGCAACCACGGCGAAGACGTCAAGGAATGTTACTTCTACCTTGAGTCGACGCCCACGCATTCCTATATGAAAGCGCTGTACAAATACCCGCAAGCCGAATTTCCCTATGAGCGGTTAATCCAAGAAAATGCGCGGCGAGGCAAGGACGAGCCGGAATTCGAGTTGCCGGATACGGGTGTGTTCGACGGCGGCCGCTATTGGGACATTTTCGCGGAATATGCCAAGGGATCACCCAACGACATCCTGATCCGGATCACGGTGGCCAATCGGGCCTCGGAGCCCGCGACACTCCATCTCCTGCCGAATCTATGGTTTCGTAACACCTGGAGCTGGGGACGTTCCGGCGAGGGTTATGGACCGAAGCCGCAGATCGTGCGGAGCAACGAAACAGCGCTCCTGGTCGACCATTACGAATTGGGACGGTTTCGCTTTATGGCAGGCCGGGCTCCGGGCCAAGACGGTCCGAAGTTCATCTTCACTGAGAACGAAACCAATGCGGCTCGTTTATTCGGCACAACGAATCCCTCTCCCTATGTCAAGGATGCGTTCCATGAGCACTTGATCCAGGGCCGGGCTGACACGATCAACCCCGCGGGTGTCGGAACAAAAGTCGCCGCTCTCTACCGGCTCGAGGTGCCGGCCGGTGACGAGGTGACGGTGCGGTTTCGGCTTTTTTCGGAAGACGATAAGCCGAAGTCACCCTTCGGACCGGAGTTCGACCGGCTCTTCAACGAGCGCATCGGGGAAGCGGACGAGTTCTACGCCGGGAGGATTCCTGCCGCTCTTTCCGACGAGGAGCGGCGCCTGGCGCGCCAGGCGTATGCCGGCCTTCTCTGGACGAAACAGTTCTATTTCTATTCCGTCAAGGAGTGGCTGGAGGGCGATCCGGCGCAGCCGACACCGCCTTCGGCTAGACGAGACGGTCGGAACAGCGACTGGACGCATCTCTACAATCGCGATGTCATGTCTATGCCGGACAAATGGGAGTTCCCCTGGTATGCGGTCTGGGACTCGGCCTTTCACATGATTCCTTTTGCCGCCATCGATCCCCACTTTGCGAAGTCGCAGCTGCTCCTGTTCATGCGCGAATGGTACATGCACCCGAATGGGGAAATCCCGGCCTACGAATTCGCTTTCTCCGACACCAACCCCCCTGTCCACGCCTGGGCCTGTTGGCGGGTCTACAAAATGACGGGAAAGAAAGGCAAACGGGATCGAGTGTTCCTGGCCCGCGCCTTCCAGAAACTGCTTATCAACTTCACCTGGTGGGTGAATCGCAAGGATGTCCGCGGCAAGCATCTCTTTTCAGGAGGCTTTCTCGGGCTGGACAACATCGGCGTGTTCGACCGTTCCAAGACGCTTCCCACAGACGGACATTTGGAGCAAGCCGATGGCACGGCCTGGATGGCCTTCTATTGTCTGACCATGTTGGCGATGGCCCTCGAATTGGCTCAAGAAGACCCAAGTTATGAAGACGTCGCCTCCAAGTTTTTCGAGCATTTCGTCGCGATCGCGGATGCCATGAACCACCTTGACGGAACCGGTTTGTGGGAAGAAAACGACGGCTTTTATTACGACCATCTCCACATCAATGGCGAGCCGGTTCCGTTGAAGGTGCGGTCGATGGTGGGCCTGCTGCCGCTCATTGCGGTGGAGGTCTTGGAGCGGGCGTGCCTGGACCGCTTGCCCGGCTTCACCAAGCGGATGAGATGGTTCGTTGAAAACCGGAAGGACCTCGCCCGACATATTTCCTATATGGAGCCGATGAAGGACGGATCTCATGAACGACTGCTCCTTGCCATTCCGACTAGAGATCGACTGGAAAGGGTATTGCGCTATGCCTTCGATGAACAGGAATTCTTGTCACCCTACGGGATCCGCTCGCTGTCGCGGGTTCACGCGGATCATCCGTACGTCTTTCAGGTCCAGGGCCGGGATTATCGGGTGGCGTATATGCCCGGCGAATCCGATAACGATTTATTCGGCGGGAACTCCAACTGGCGCGGTCCGGTCTGGTTCCCTACGAACTATCTGCTCGTCGAGGCGCTTGAACGATACCATCATTTCTACGGTGACGGATTCCAAGTCGAGTGCCCGACTGGTTCCGGCCAGAAGAGATCCTTGCGCGCGATCGCAACGTTGTTGGCGGCGCGCCTCACAGGCGTCTTTTTGCCGAACGACCGAGGTCTGCGGCCCTGGCACGGTGAAGACCGGCGGTTCGCGGACGATCCGCATTGGCGTCCGTTGACCCTGTTCCACGAATACTTCGACGGCGACGAAGGGAGAGGTTGCGGCGCCAGCCATCAGACCGGTTGGACGGCTCTGGTGACTCGGTGCTTGGAAGATTTCGCCCGCCGCCGCCGTGAGACATGAATGATGCAGGGTCAACGAGTGAAACGAAACGGTGAGGGAACGAAAATCACGGAATGGAGCGTGGCGGCGTCGGGCGTTCAGCGCCGCCTTCGAGCCCGCTCGAGCTGCTGAAGGCGGGAGGGCTCTGCAACGACGCGCAACATTTGGAGCGAGACGGCCGCTGGACTATCGTGGGCGACCCAACGGAAGGCGCCTTGCTGGTGGCGGCGAATACGCCGATTGCAAGGGTCTTGGGGACATCAATAAGTCCTGGTCATTGAGGATGGCCGGTTGCTCCCTCTATCTAGCCAGAGTGCGTCAGCCCCATAGCATCAAGCAGCGTGGTGCCTGTTGACCTACGTGGGCGTAGTTGATCAATCCACGCTGACTTTAGCGTGTCATGAGTCTTCGAGAATCCTAAGGACTGTCTGAGACTCTTCGTGAGAAGAAGAACAGTCGAGGGGTCTCTCGAGCGGGTTCTCATGTTCTAAGGGAAAAGAGGAGGTGTTTTATGAGTGATCAAATCCTACGTCATATTCGCCTCATGTCCGTGTTTCTTGTGATCGCCGGTTCGGCGCTTGGCTGTACGACTGCCCTCGTACCTGTTTCACCCGCAGACATCATAATGCCCGATACGGACGAAGATCACGGATGGGTGCTGGGGAACCTTGAACTAATCCGGAAGGAGGGGGATCGCACGGTTGTATTGAGGGAGGTTGTCGATATGAGTTGGTGGCTGGAAGAGGAAACCGATGGCGATCGGTTCCAGATTTCCCGTCTTCCAATTGACGGCCCATTCGCAGTGAAACTCCCAACAGGTTCGTATCGTGTCACGCGTATCGGCTTCAACAATAAACGGGGGGTGTGGCTCACGAAACTGCCTACCGCATTTCGCGTTCAGTCTCGAGAATGCACCTTCCTGGGGACATGGCTGCTTCAGATGCGAACAGGAACGTACCGTGGATGGATCGCCCGTGAGGTTGTTCATGATCACGGGCTTACTCAGGATGAGTCAGGGAGTATGCCCAAAGTCCAAGGCTGCCCGACACTCGTTGCGCCGCTGGAGTCGCCGGTGCAGCGCCCGATCAAACTGCACACTCCTGTAAGAGTGTTCTAGCTGGTTCTTCCGGTCTCGTGGCGGGGAGTTTCGCAGCGGCTGGAGACCAAGAAGAAGGAGGACTTCATGAGGCGGACATCGACGACGGGGTTTGCGCCGGCCGCGCTCGCGTTGACGGCTGAATTCATGGTCGAGGTTGATCCAGCCTGTGGGGACTCGGATAGAGTCGAGAAGGCAACCTCGCGAAAGTATCGATCGATGAGACGATCAAGGTTGCGTCCGAGCAGGTGTCGGGTATGGTCATCGAAGCCGAGCCGGAACAGACCCCCGGCAAATTGGTGTGGGAGGTTGAAGTTGTTACACCCGCCACCGCGTTATTCCGTTGAGGAGATGGTGTCCAACGCGGGAGGCGCTAAAAAGGAGGACAGATTATGGATCCATTCTTGCTGCTCGGGAGCCTGGCAGTCGTCATTGGCATCGTCGGCGTGATCGTGCTGATGAAAGGCAGGAAGAAAAAAGTCCGGTGACGGAGGCTTTCTCTATGCGCATCTCCGCGTGATTGGCAGGAGCGCTGACATGGGACGCAATGGATTGTCGGGCGTGCCGCCGCTCCAATGGGATCGGCCACCGTTCGGTTGTACCGCTTAGGCTATTCTGTTTGTGAAGGAAGCGCCTTGTGCTACTATTCCGATCGATATGGGTGTTCGTCTGCGACACGTCGTTGCCGAAGAGCGATGTCGGCTGATCATCTTCTTCTTGTGCGCCTGCATCGTGGTGCAGATGCTGGGCTTGTCGGTCGTGTTGTCGGATCCTGCAGCCTCGGTCGACGCCTTAACTTCTTCCGTACTCGAGGAGTTTACCGTTTCTCCGGCTCTCCCCAAGGCAGTTCCTTATCATCCCAGCTACTTCCCAGTGTCTGACCATTCTCTCTTCCTTCATCTTCCTGTCCTGGCTTCTACTCTGTTCCATCCTCCGGTCAGCTCGCACCCGCTCGGCACTCGCACCGCTGTCTTGTGATCCTAAACTGCGGAATCTCAGACGCTCAAATTGTTCGCTGGACTCGACCGGATCTCGGCTCAAAGCTTGTGGGCGTTTGACCGAATCGAGTGTTAGCACGCCGTCGTAGGAGATGGGCACATCTCGTTGTAGATGATTTCTGACATGACGTTTCCTCTAGTGATCACTAGACAACGGTTCCTGAAACACCGGTGCCGGATGGGGCAGGGAATTCTTACCGTGACCGTTCTGGTCATCAGCTTGACCGTCTCCGATCTGCGTTGCGCCGCTGAAGAGCTTGGCCCGAAGCTTCCGGCCTGGATGGCCCCGCCCCCGTCGGTGCGTACACCCCCGTGGGAGTCGATGGGACAGGATTTTCTGGAACGCCCTCGAAATCCTGTGTTTGCCGTCGACACTCCCCCTCCGACGATCGAACGGGTATCCGGCGAAGAGAAAGGCCCCCGCATACCGGAGCCGATGGTGTTCGATCTTATTCGTCCCCTCGGCGCCAAGCGAGGAGAGGCGGAATTCAATTCCCTGGGGCGTATTCCACTCTCGCACAAGGCCAAGCAGGTGGACGGCGCGTCCGATCCGCTGGGCCTGGTGCGGCGCAGCCAGGATCGACAGGGCATCGAGTGGGCGCCGGAAATCGAATATGCGCTGACGGATGGTCTCGCCGTTGAATTCGAGTTGCCGATGGAGAGCGTCTCTGTGGAGGCCTACAAGGTGGCTGGTCAAGCTACGTTTGGTACGTTGTGGGATCACCGGTTCATTCATGGCGCGCAAGTGATCGCCCAGTATAATATCGACCCCCGGTTCTGGACCACGACCTGGCTGTATCTGGCCGGATTCCGGATCGACAAGACGTGGAGCGTCTTGGGCATGTTCGGCCCTCGCTTCGAGCATGGGAGTTCGAACGGCAGGTTCCACAAGGAGCTGCTCAGCAATGTTACGCTGTTTGCCGAAGTCACGAATCGGGTGGTGGCGGCAGTGGAGACAAATTTTTGGCAGGTCCTCGGAGGCCATTCAGCCGTGTTGGTGATGCCGCAGATTCACTACGAAGTGGATCTCCATTGGATGATCCAGGGGGGGATCGGTGTGCGGGTCACCAACGATCTGACGCTCCCCGAGATCGGATTCCGCCTCATTCGCGAGTTCTAGCGAGATGCCGCCTGGCTATCTCACAAAGCGAAGAAACATGCCCTGACGTTGTTTGCGACCGGTGCGTCTCGCGACTACTCCCGCTGAATTCGCCTACAGCGCACCCCGGTGTCATGGGCACATAGGTTGATGTTGAGAAAACGGACGTATCACTGTAGGGTGCTCTTTCATTTGGCCTCTCCATCGAGCTCTGAAAGCACCGCCTCGCTCAGAAAACCACATGAATTTCCTCCCACAAATATGCTATCGAAATGGGCGGCGAACGGCGTCTCAAATGCATCAGTCAAGAACATCAGGCCGGGAGGAGATAGATGGGTTGGAGCGTGCCGAATGAACGATGGATTGTCGGGATATTGGTCACGGTTACTGTACTCACGGGTCAAGCGTACGCGGATGCACCGGGTGAGAAGAAGTTGGAGGACGCCACATCCCGAGAGTGGCTAGATTGCCGCTATCACCAATCCGAGGAGAGAGCGCTCGACAGTGAATGGTTTCCCTCGGACGACCTGTTTCGTCCTCTCTTGGCCGATCCGAAACAGCCGCAGTTCTTTGCTCTCTGGCAGTCGATGCAGTCACGTAACGAACGGACCAATGCGAATATCGGGTCAATCGGGATTGGAGAGAATTTCGGATTTTATACCAAGCGCGAGGGATGCAACGGTTGGCAGATCAGCCTGCTGACCGGCATTTTCGCTCAGTTTGACTTGGATACGTCAAACGCCGCACTTGTTAATGTCGACTTCAACGTCGGCGTACCGATCACCTGGCGCCACGGAAAATGGTCCGCGCGCCTGCGCTTTTATCACCAGAGCAGTCACGTCGGAGATGAGTTCCTGGCGGCCAACCCTGGTTTTCAGACGATCGGGCTCCAGTTTAACGAAGTGGATATGATCGTTTCCTACGATGTCCAAAAATGGTTGCGCCTCTATGGGGGCGGAGCGGTGCTGGTCACGCGCCAGCCGTCCACGATCGACCGCAATACAGTCCAATGGGGGTTCGAAGCGCGGGCACCGAGGCCCCTGGCACGGTCCTACATGTTCGGTAGGCTCACGAATCCGATTCTCTTCTCGCCTGTCTTGACGGCGGACTTCAAGGCTGTCGAGGAGCAACATTGGCACATCAACACGAATCTCCTGATGGGTTTCGATGTGTTTCGGTACGGATCGTTCAAACGCGTGCGGATTCTTTTCAACTACTATCGCGGCTATAATCCCTATGGACAGTTTTTCTTTTCGCAGAAGACTGAGTCATTCGGAGCCGGCGCGTATTTCATGTTCTAACGTGTTGGATGGATGTGAGAACCGGTCAATGTTGAATCCGCAAGCGCCGGAATGGGCTTTGTTCGGCGTCGAGGAGGAGTGAGGCCGATGAATAAGAAAGTCTCTTTTTCGATTTGGTATGTGATGCTCGCCTTCATGGCGGTGGTGATCGTGCATGACTTCATTCTGGCTCTGAACCAGGTCGAAGAACTTCCGTACAGCGAATTCAAGAGGTTGGTTGTGGAGGGAAAGGTCGCCGAGGTCTCCGTGACCAGCCACGTGTTGACCGGAAAATTGAAGCGTGATGGCGACTCAAAAGAGCACAAAGCCTTTAGGACTGTGCGGGTTGAAGACCCGGATCTTGTCCGTGAGCTCAACCAACACGGAGTCACCTTCACCGGCGTCATTGAGTCCACGTTTTTGCGTGATCTTCTGTCATGGATCATCCCGGTCGCTCTCTTTGTCGGTATCTGGTTTTTCATTTTTCGACGATTGGGACAGGCCCAGGGCGGCTTCATGCAGGTCGGGCAATCCAAAGCGAAAATCTACGTGGAAAAGGACATCAAGGTGACGTTCGCGGATGTCGCCGGTGTGGACGAGGCCAAAGAAGAACTGCGTGAGGTGATCGAGTTCCTCAAGACGCCGGAGAAATTCACCAAGCTCGGCGGGAAGATTCCGAAGGGGATCCTGCTCGTCGGACCTCCGGGGACCGGCAAGACGTTGTTGGCCCGTGCGGTGGCCGGTGAGGCCGGCGTGACGTTCTTCAGCATCAGCGGATCTGAATTTGTGGAAATGTTCGTCGGGGTTGGGGCGGCCCGGGTCCGTGATCTGTTCGAACAGGCAAAGGGCAAAGCTCCCTGCATTATTTTCATCGATGAATTGGATGCGCTCGGAAAAGCGCGTGGCGCTGGACCCATGGGGCATGAGGAGCGGGAGCAAACGCTCAATCAGTTGCTGGTCGAGATGGATGGCTTCGATCCTCGCATCGGGGTCATTCTCATGGCAGCGACTAATCGTCCCGAGATTCTTGATCCTGCGTTGTTGCGAGCCGGGCGGTTCGATCGTCATGTGGTGGTGGACCGTCCGGACAAGATCGGTCGCCTCGCTATTCTTCGCGTGCATGCCAAACAGGTGACGCTTGGTCCCGACGCCGACCTCGAAAACATTGCAGCGATGACTCCCGGGTTCTCTGGCGCCGATTTGGCCAACATCATCAACGAGGCGGCGCTGCTGGCAGTGCGCCGCGGCAAAGACCAAGTGGGGCTCCCAGAATTGCAGGAGGCGGTGGAGCGGGTCATCGCGGGATTGGAAAAAAAGAATCGCGTCCTGAACAAGATGGAGAAAGAGCGGGTGGCCTATCATGAAACCGGCCATGCCCTCATCGCCCTTTCCATCCCGGGGACCGACCAAGTGCAGAAGATCTCCATTATTCCTCGCGGCGTGGCGGCCCTCGGCTATACGTTGCAGCTTCCGACGGAAGACCGGTTTCTGATGACGAAATCCGAGTTGGAGAATAAAGTTGCCGTATTATTAGGCGGGCGAATTGCTGAAGAAACCATCTTCGGCGAGGCTTCCACCGGAGCGCAGAACGATCTCGTGAAGGCCACGGATATCGCAAAAAGCATGGTCAAGGCCTACGGGATGAGCGAAAAACTCGGCACCATCACGCTGGAGCGCGAGCGACAACCGCAATTTCTCCAGCTCCCCGTCGCTTCCGAAAAAGGGGACTACTCTGAAGAGACCGCTCGCGAGATCGATTGCGAAGTGCGACGAATCGTGGAGCAGCAGTATGGGCGGGTGAAGCAGATGCTGGAAGAAAGAAAGGCCGTCCTGCACCAGGGCGCGAAGCTTTTGATGGAACGCGAGGTGATAACCGGGGACGAGCTGAAGGCGATCCTAGAAGGCGCATAGATCAAAGGTTGGAGACCCGTGTAGAGTCTTGGCCGAAGGAGCGGACGGAGCTCGCGCGCAGACTTGTGAGGCGCCAAGTCAGTGCGAAGTGAGGCTGATGGAACAGCAGGCAACCATCTCGGTCGAGGAGAACAAGATCCGCTGCCGCGGTGCGTGGACCCTTCCGAACTTGGCTCAGCTGGAGCGGAGAGGCCGAATGGTTCGATGGCCGAACGCTCCGAACGTCCTCTGCGACCTCGGCGAGGTGACCGCCATGGATACCGGAGGTGCGCTCGTGTTGCAGCGCTGCATGGACGGTTTGCGCCGCAAGGGGCAACAGCCGTCCCTCCAAGGGCTGAAACCGGAATTTGTCGAACTGCTTCGGAAGGTGGACATCGACCGGCCTCGATCTGAGCTTGGGGCGGCTGTCCGAGGAACAGGATGGGTCGAACGTCTCGCGCGTTCGCTGCAATCTCGGCAAATATCTGTAATCCGCGGGCTTGCCTTTCTGGGTGAAAGCACCATCGCGGTTGGTCGATCCCTCACGCAGCCGCGTTCCATCCGATGGAGGGCGCTCTTGCGAATCGTGGAACTGGACGGCGTGAGGGCCTTGCCGATTACAGGTCTGTTGACGTTTCTCGTCGGGGTCGTGATTGCCTATCAAGGCGCGGAACAGCTGCGGAAGTTCGGGACGAACATCTTTATCGTGGATCTGGTCGGCATCTCGCTGTTGCGCGAGATTGCGCCGTTGATCGTGGCGATTCTTATCGCGGGCCGTTCGGGATCGGCCTATGCGG
Organism: Nitrospira sp.; assembly: GCA_019636815.1. GTDB lineage: Bacteria > Nitrospirota > Nitrospiria > Nitrospirales > Nitrospiraceae > Nitrospira_D. Next base: position 548 of record JAHBWT010000086.1, on the reverse strand, counting down.
CCGAAATCGGCACAATGAAGGTCACGGAAGAATTAGACGCGGTACGAACATTGGGCGTCTCACCCATGAACTTACTCGTGTTACCGCGAGCGCTTGGCCTCGTCATCGCCCTCCCGCTGTTGACGGTGTACGCGGATGTCGTGGGCGTGTTCGGTGGTATGCTGATCGCTTTGGGAGAGCTCAATGTGAGCTTCATCGAGTTTGTCGCTCGATTCGAAGAAGCGGTTCCATTGCGACATTTTCTGATCGGGTTGGGAAAGGCGCCATTCTTCGCGGCGATCATCGCACTGGTGGGCTGCTATCAAGGATTTCAGATTCGGGGCGGCGTAGACGACGTCGGACGACACACCACCATCAGTGTCGTGCAAGGGATTTTTCTCGTCATCGTGTTCGATGCGCTCTGCAGCATTTTGCTCAATTGGTGGGATCTCTAGCAGGATGTTGAAAAAGTCCGTCAGCGGCGTTCTCGCATCGCTCAGAGGCTCAACGTACCGAAGCGTACGCCTCGCCTCTTCGCTCGCTGCGGCCTTGCTGGACGGTCTTTTTGA
>JAHBWT010000085.1 GCA_019636815.1 Nitrospira sp. | reverse complement strand
CCCGTGGCCTGCGCTGGACCAAAGGAGATCGCTTTCATCACCTCATGGGTATCCATGATAAGGGACAGGCCGTGCGCTATCTCATCGAGTGCTACCGCCGTCTGGCCGACCATCAGCGAGACCGGCTCATCACAGTGGGAATCGGAAACAGCCTGAACGACCTCCCGATGCTCAACGCCGTGGAGCAACCCATCCTTGTTCAACAACCTGACGGTTTATATGAGCCGGACTTCAAGCTTCCCGGGCTTATCCTCGCGCCAGGACCAGGCCCTATCGGATGGAATCGGGCCATACTGTCTTTGTTGGGATAAGATCACTTGAAACACGCTGATGCATACAGGAATTGCGATGTAAGAACTCCGGTCCGCGTGGGCCCCATGTCCGATGCCGACCCAAGGCTCAACCCATAAGCCCACGCGACGATCACAATTTGGCGCACAAGCGCCCTCATCGCTTCCTCCTTACACCATGTTGGCAATATGCCCCCTTACTATCATGCCGCCTCGTCGAGATGAATAATTGCCGTCGGACTCATCGAATGGAAGGGGTCGGTAATATTCGTCCAAACGTTGTACCTGACCGTTCGAGCCTGCAGAAAACACACGCTGACATAATCACCAGCTGGGATCGTGACCATATCCTTAATCGCTCCGAACCAGGTCTTGAATCCTTTGTCGCAGCGTGCGTCCACTATCGGCTTCACCCCGAGTAATCCAAGATGAATCGGAACTGAGAGTCGGTTATGCCACCGGATTTCTTCTCCCACGACGGCATACAATTCAAGGGGCGTAATCGAGTCCTGGCCGTTGATATAGATGTCATGAACACGCGTTGGCGCATCCGCCTTTGAAAATACGCTACAGCCGGTCAATATAAAGATGAGTAAAATACGGCTTACATTGTTGTGTTTCAGCATAATCATTGTCCTTGAATACACAAAATAAGGTACAGAGAGGAGAGCGTCACCACAACCTCAGCGGGCTTGCGGGGGGATCATAGCCATGTCGAGGGGAACAACTATGAAAGGCGCCGTACCTTTGAAAAGAGGCCCGATGCGGCATTCAACAGCTTCCAATTTTCTCGAGCGAGCCGTTACCCTCTCGCCGACATCGTACGCACATTCTATTTATAGTCGCCGCCAACTGCTTATGCAATACGGTAACAGATCGCTCGCTTCATCCAGAGGGCCGGTTCGGAAGCGAACAAAGAGAACATACTTGAACTTTGCGGCATCGACGAGACGCAGATCCGTCGGCAGGACGTCGCCCACTTCGACCGACACCAGATCGCCGGGAATGAGCTGTACAGCCGATACCATGCCGGTAATGCGGCAGGAGCTGCGTCGGCGGAAACAGATTGTGGAGTGAATAGGGCACTCATGGCACGGCCACATCCCCATGCGTGGGTGCCGGTCCACCCAGCGCTCGTGAAGCATCGTCAAATTCCTTATCGGGCCGGCACGAAATGACCCATCGCGCCAAGCGGCCGTGTAGACGAGGCGGGAATGAACCGCCCGCTCCGACACTAATCCTGAGTCTCGTTCCAGATCGACTCGCACGACGCGAGGTCGGGACCCGAGGCACAGGTCAGCCGCTTGACGATCCTGCGCACCGCCGACTCCAGCCCCTCTTCCACCGTGGGATGATAAAACGGCAGCCTCAAAAATTCTTGCGCCGTCATTCGTTTTTGGATCGCACACGCAAGCAAGTGCGCGAGATGCTCGCCGCGCGGCGCGCACAGCTCGGCACCGATCAATCGCCCCTCATTCCGGTCTGCATAAACGCGTACCCGCCCGCGATTTTCACTCGCCATCAGTGCGCGGCCCTGATCCGAGAAATCAAACTCACCGACGACCGTCTCACCCTCATTCAGCTCGCCGAACACCTGCCCGACGGCGGCGATGTTGGGATCAGTGAATACGATGGACAGCGGCGTGCGCCGCTGGAAACATTCTGGACTCCCGCGCAGCGCATTGTAGCCGGCAATGTACCCATCATCGACGGCCTCGTGGAGCAGTGGCCGATGCCCGTTCACGTCACCCGCGATATAGACGGGCAGGTCGCCGATCTGCATCGTCCGCGGGTCGAAACGCGGAACGCCATCCCCATCCAACTCGACGCCGATTTGTTCGAGACCAAGACCTTCCACGTTGGGTCGCCGGCCGAGAGCGACGAGCACCTTGTCTACGATCACCGTGTCGGTTCCCGTGCTCACTCGTACACAGGCACCGTCCACGTCGATCTCCACGTTGGTTCCAAGATACAGGAGAAGCTCCTCTTTCAGCATCGCGACGGCGGCTCGATTGACGACCGGATCGGTCAACCCGGCCACCTGTTCGATGCCATCAAAGCCGGTTACCTCGATATGCAGACGACTGAGCGCCTGTGCCATTTCCGCGCCGACGCTGCCCAGCCCCACGACCGCCATGCGCGGCGGCAGCGTCTCCAGTTCGAAGAGGTCGTCGCTCGTTATCACACATTCACGAAACGCGCCCCAGGCCTGTGGAACGATCGGTCGCGATCCCGTCGCGATGATCACACGGCGGGCCTTCAACCGCGTCCCGTTCACCTCGAGCGCCTGCGGCGTGATGAACCTGGGGCGACCCGTGATGTTGCGCTCGCCGAGGTCCTGCGTTCGCTCCATCACGTACGAGACAAACGTATCGCGCAATGCCCGCACGCGACGCAGCACGGCTGCATGGTCCACGGTCAACCGGTCTCCGTCGTAGATTCCCATTTCACGCAGCCGATGCCGATGGTGGAAGGCGTTGGCTGCCTCGATCAGCGCCTTCGACGGCATGCAGCCGACACGCGCGCAGGTCGTGCCGTAAGCCCCGTCGTTGATGAGCAAGAAGTTCTCCGTATGCTGCCGGATCTCTCGCAGTGCGGAGAGACCTGCACTGCCGGCTCCGATGATGGCGACGTCGACGTCCTGATTCATTGCCTTTTTCACTTTCTTATCTCTCAATTCTTTATGGGCCAGCCCCTGAAGTGGTAAAAGTCCGGTATAGAGTTGATCATAAGGTTCTTGTTCGCCTCGAATCGGCAAGACGCTCGGATCGCTGGACTCATCGGCTGGGTTCCATTGAATGGTTCTGATTTCAGGCCGAGCGCTTCAAATCCCGAGATACATCAAGGAATTCCTCCGTAATGTCGCCATCCAGCGAGTAGCTTAATGTCGCAAGATTAACGGCGCAAGAATTGAGCCGCACACCGGTGTCTCTCATACGTCTGCGCAATCATCATGCCATTTCATCCGAAACAGGCCCACGCATGACGCGGCTCAAATCGGCTGAAAGACACGCCGTTTTGAAAATTTGTTCCCTTATCGATCAGACAAAAGACCCCACACATGTCGCAGTCACTGTCGTAAAGTGCCCCAGACGTGGAAATCCGAAGAGATGTTACTCTGCGGCTCCATTTACCTTCTTACCTTCGACAATCGCTCACCGCGAGGTCGCTCGAGCCTGTGAATTGTTATGGCTTTCCAGCTGGCGCGATGGTAGAGAGACAGTGATGTTCAGCAAACAAGTAGCTCTCTTTGACATCTTGGGATTCAAGGTCCGACTCCATTTCATTTGGATCGCCCTCGCAGCCTTGGCCACCTGGTCGCTCGCGCGTGGCTATTTCCCCGACTATTATCTCGGCCTTTCCGATTCCACCTATTGGTGGATGGGCACCATTGCAACGATGGGCCTCTTTGGATCACTCGTCTTCCACGAGTTTGCCCACTCCTTGGTCGCGAGGCGCTACGGCATTCCGATCAGCAGCATCACGCTGTTCATCTTTGGTGGCGTGGCACAGCTGGACAAAGAACCGCCCAGCCCAAAGGCAGAGTTTTTCATGGCGATCGCCGGCCCACTTTCGAGTTTCGCCCTAAGCGCCGGCTTGTATCTGGCATTCGAGGTCGGGTATCAGATTCACCTTCCCCTTGCTGCCCTGGGAGTTCTCGGATGCCTGGCATTCGCCAACGGCCTCCTGGGAGGATTCAATTTGATTCCGGCATTTCCTCTTGACGGTGGGCGGGCCCTGCGGGCCGGTTTGTGGCACTGGAAAAAGAATTTTCGCCGTGCCACTCAGTGGGCTTCGCGGGCCGGATCGATCTTCGGTCTTCTTCTCATGTTGTCGGGGGGCGTTCAGGTCATCACCGGCAATTTCCTAGTCGGTTCTTGGTGGTTCGTCATCGGCCTCTTTCTGCGAGGAGCGGCAGAGACCTCGTACTACCAGGTGGTCGCCCGGACGATGCTTGGAAGCGAGCCGATTCAGCGATTCATGACGCCGAACCCTGTGACGGTCTCACCGGATCTCTTCGTGGATACGTTGGTCGAAGAACATTTCTATCGATCGCTCCACACCATGTATCCCGTTGTCGATGAGGCCCGCCTGGTCGGCTGTGTCAGTTCGAAACAGATCGCCGGCATTCCACGTGACCAATGGAAGCGACTCACGGTGCGTGATGTCGCCGCGCCTTGCTCCGATGACAATACCGTCGATATCGAGACCGGAGCACTGGCCGCTCTGGCAATCATGAACCGCACCGGCAATAGTCAGCTTTTAGTGATGGATGGGGATCGTCTCGTCGGAATCGTGACGCTCAAAGACCTGCTGAAATTGCTCGCGTTGAAATTGGATCTGGAAGGAGTCGCATAATTTCGCAACTGAGGTACCGCCATGAGGAATGATGACCATACCAGATTCCCCGTGGATCAAGGCATATCGGTACCAACAGACAGGTCGCCACGCACCCTCGGCTTGGCGTTGACGCGGCATCTGCCGATACTGGCCGCCGCTCTCCTGGTCGGACTGGTTGGCGCGGAGGCCGCGCCGGAGTCTCCTGGCCCCCAGATTCAGGCAACCGGCACAGCCCAGGTGCCACTCTATCAAAACCTGGGTAAGCATCACTACCCGATTACCACAAGCCTGCCGGTCGCGCAGCGCTACTTCGATCAGGGGTTGCGGTTGTACTATGCGTTCAACCACCAGGAGGCCATCCGGTCCTTCAGCGAAGCGGCCCGGCTCGATCCGGCCTGCGCCATGTGCTACTGGGGCATCGCGCTCGCTTACGGGCCCAATATCAACGCCCCAATGGATACCACCGGTGGGCGTCTCGCCTATGCCGCGCTTCAGCAAGCACTCAAGCACGAGAAAAAGGTGAGCGCACGTGAACGAGCGATGATCCGAGCGCTCGCGGCGCGTTATGCAACTGAGCCGCCGGTCGATCGTGACGAATTGGACGCCGCCTACTCCCGCGCGATAGCCGAGGTGGTCCAGCACTTCCCTGATGATCTGGAAGCCAAGGCGCTGTACGCGGAATCGTTGATGGACTTGAATCCATGGGACTACTGGACCAGCGACGGCAAACCGAAACCGAATACGATCACGCTCTTGGCACATCTCGAGCAAGTCTTGGCCGCCAACCCCAATCATCCGGGCGCCAACCACTTCTACATCCATGCGGTCGAGGCGGTCCATCCAGAACGCGCGATCGAGGCGGCCGAGCGACTCGCAGACCTGATGCCTGGGGCAGGGCACCTCGTTCACATGCCGGGCCATATCTACATCCGAGTCGGCCGGTACGAGGATGCCATCAAGGCTAACGAGCACGCGGTCCATGCCGATGAGACCTACATCCGCGATCAAGGTCCCGCGGCCGGGATCTATGTGCTTGGGTACTACCCACACAATTATGACTTCCTGGCATTCGCCGCGAGCATGATCGGCCGTGACAAGCAGGCCATCGCCGCCACCGACAAAATCGCGTCTCTGGTACCCAAGGAGCTGCTGCGAGAGCCCGGGATGGCCTTTCTCCAGCACCACCAGACACGCCATCTGCAGATGCGCGTGCGGTTCGGACGCTGGGATGAACTCCTGAATGCAGATGCGCCCGCGGAGGATCTGCCACACGCCCGTGCGATATGGCTTTACGCGCACGGGCGAGCGTTGGCAGCACGTGGCCACATCAAGGCGGCCGACGCAGCATTGGTGCAGTTGCATGCCAGCACTCAAGATCCCCATGTGAGGCCGCTGCGTCTTGAATTCAATAGCGCCGGTGCCGTGCTGGAAATAGCCGAGGAGGTGCTTGCGGGCCACATTGCTGCCGCCAAAGGCGATCTGCCCCAAGCAATCAATCATTTACGTGAGGCAGCGCGTCGCGAAGACACCCTGGTGTACGGTGAGCCGCCGGAATGGACGGTACCGGTGAGACAGGAGCTCGGGGCGCTGCTGCTCAAAGCTGGGCGCCGGACTGAAGCCGAGCAGGTGTTTCGTGAAGATTTGAAGCGTTTCCCTGAAAACATCTGGTCTCGACAGGCCCTTGCTCAGGCCTCGGTTCATTAAATCGTGCGACCGAAGCCGAGGTCTCGGCCGAAGGTGTGTGCGACATCTCCGCAGTTACTCCCGAATAGCCATGACGAAACGGCCTCGGCAGGGAGACTCTCACAAGCGGATCTTCCACTCAACCGGGAACCGGAATGGAAATCGAGACGGCCCCGAGCACATCGTTGAGCGTGTGGTCTCGCTTAGGGCTCTGCGGGTGCGCGTTATGACACGTGACACAGACTGCCGAAACGGCACGATCCGCGTACAAGGCTTCAAAGCGCCGTTCATCTCCTTCCATCACGAATCCCTTATAGGGACGATCCGGCTCCGCCATGATGGCTTCCAGCCCCTTTTTCTCGAACTCGTTCGCGGGCCCGCTCAGCTTGTTGATGGGATTGAGGCTGATCAGACGGTACCGCACCTTGACTCCTGAGAGCGCCGCCAAGCTCGATGACTCCTGTACGAATTGGGCGGGCAGCGGCAACGCAGGCTCCGACCGCCAGCGCTCGGAAGATTCGATCACCCCGCGCTGCTCCATCCGCTCCACGACATGGACGGTATAAAAAGTCCGGTCTGAGGCCAACACGGCATAAATGTAATCCACGACGGTTTCCACGGGAACTGCGGCCGACTCCTTGCCCGCCAAGCCGCTTCCCCAAGCCCCGAATAGGCACAGCATCATACTCAACAATCCGGCCAGCCCCTTCTGCAACGGCATGACTTCCTCCTTTCGATCGAGCCCCATCCGATCAAGAAGACTTCCACGGTCATCTGACTCTTAGATGAAATCGGGCTTGTCCTCAGGAACAGGGTACTGTGCTCGGCTCATTCCTCCTCACGACGTTCAGCCTTTCGCGCCTGGTGCTCATGTGTAAGCTCCGACATGGGGATCGCGGCAAGGAGATCGGCGTGGCAGACCCGGTTCGTCGCGACAAAGCCCAGCCTGTTCTTGATCTCTGCATCCTCATAGCGCACCGGTCCTCCGGCCATGTCGCTCATGAATCCCCCCGCGCCGCGCAAAATCGCCTCGGCCCCGCAGACATCCCACTTGCTCGTACAGGGCGACGGTTCCACATAGGCATCAGCCTGACCGGACAGGAGCAACCCGATCTTGGCACCGACGCTTCCGCAGGGGACTTCCGTCACCGCACCGAGCCGTGACTTGACGACATCGATCATCGGGCTGCGATGGGATCTCGAGACCGCCAGACGCAACGGATGTGGTGGGGCCGCCGCTGAGACCCAGGTTCGTCTTCGTTCATCCCCTTTGACGATCCAGGCAATCTCGTCACGGATACCCGCATACAGCACGCCGTCGACCGGACGATAGATGACCCCGAGTTTCGGCAGTCCCTGTTCCAGCAATCCGATGATCACGGAGAACTGTCCGGTGCGCGCCACGAATTCGCCGGTGCCGTCGAGCGGATCGACGTACCAGACGCGCGTTCTCCGACGCGCCTCTTCCGACACCGGACGTTCCTCCGACACGATTCCATCATCAGGAAATTCCCGCGAGAGGCACGAGACGATGATCTCCTCCGCTCTCAGATCGGCATCCGTCACCGGATCGTCCGGTCCTTTGTAGTGGACGGCAAACGGCGCAGCGTACACCTCGAGAATCGCCTCGCCCGCGGCCCGAGCGAGGTCCGCCGCAACTGTTTGCTCGGTCGAATACCAATCGCCCATTACGGTTCTCATACAACCTCGACGACGCGTAGGTCCGACGGCTCAACCAAAATCTTGAACCCCACTCTGCCGACGCCTCCGAAGCCATCAATGGCAATGCTGGGCATCGTATCTTCAGGCTATCACCCCGCAGGCGATGCGAGCGCCGCCCGGCCCGTCTTTCGTCGGCGGATCGGGCAGATACTGGTCTTCCAACCCATGCACGATAAAGGTGCTGCCGTGCCGATCGAAAAGCGTATTCAGTCCATCCGACAACGTCACCCGACTTGTCATGGTATAGAGTGAACCCTTCCGGTCCTCGTTCACCGTGAGGTTCGGGAGGTCCTCCAGCCCGTGATCCCTTTTCCGGCAATCGTCGCGTGGGCCTGCACCTTGGTGTCGCGCTTGCCCGTTATAGTACGGAGCGCAGCCGCCCCAGTAGCGCCGGCGCAACGACGAGCGATTAGGACAAAGTCTATATGTTCATGAGAATCCCCCTTCTAGATGGATCAACTGACGATCCGCTTTCCCTGTTCCACGACGTTCTCCACAGCTTCCTTGGCCTCGGACGCCAGGGTGGAGGCCTGTTCTTTGACATCTTCCGCCAGATTCTGAAGTTGCCGGCGCGTGTAGGCCCCGGAATGGGGCGCGAGCAGCAACCCGGTCATCGTGCCGATCGTCAGCCCCGCCAGAAACATGACCGCCATCTCACCACATCGACAATCCTCTCGCATGGTCCCCTCCTCTCGTTCCTCCGTGGATACCCTGACAGTGCTCACGCAGAGGCCTCAGACACTCAGCCCACCTCCTGCAGCGTAATCGTCACGGCGCGTGATGCCCCGTCCCGCTCAACTTCAACATTCACCCGGTCACCGACCTTGTGCCGATCCAGGATGGTCAGCAGGTCGTCGACCGTCCGAACCGCTTCGCCATCGATCGCCGTCACGACATCTCCCAACGAGATTCGCCCGCCGTTCACCGAACGCAGCCCCTTGAGCCCGGCGCGATCGGCTGGTCCGCTTGATGTCACTTGCCGGATGACGACTCCTCGCACGCCCCACCGACCGGTTATCATATCGGAGAGCACCGAGACCCCCATGCCGGCCCTGATGACTTTTCCATGCGTGATCAACTGAGGGACGATCCGGTTGACCATGTCGACAGGCACGGCAAAACCAATCCCTGCGAAAGCGCCGCTCGGGCTGTAGATCTGTGTATTGATCCCGATCAGGCGCCCGGCGCTGTCCAGGAGCGGCCCCCCGGAATTTCCAGGGTTGATCGCGGCATCCGTCTGGATGACACCCTCGATCGTCCGGCCCGTCAACGACGTAATCGTTCGCCCGATCGCGCTCACGATGCCGGTCGTCAGCGTATGGTCGAGCCCGAACGGATTTCCGATGGCGAGCACCTTCTGACCCGCCAGCAGATCATGGGCGCTGCCGATCGGGAGCGGAACCAATTGGTCTTTCGGCGCCCGGATGCGTAGAACGGCAAGATCCTGGTCGGGAGCGACGCCTACCACGCGGGCTGCGTGCTCCCGGTTTCTGCCGAGAACGACCGTGATGGCATCGGCCCCGTAGACGACGTGGAAATTCGTGATGACATGGCCCGCCTCGTCCCAGACGACGCCGGTCCCTGACCCTTGCGGCACCTCGATCGGATTCAACGAGAAGACCTCCCGTCGGATGGCGCGGTTGACGATAAAGGCCACCGACGGACTCGCCCTTTCGAACACAGCGATCGTTGCAAGTTCGTCATCGCCCAACGCCGAAGGAGCTGACACCGTGCGAGGCTGCGGCGCCTCGGAACCGGCATAACTCGGTCCTGCCGACTGTTCCCGCTGTTCCCGATCGTCCCGTGAGAGGAACACAACGGCCAGCGCAACCAGCACAAACAGAGCCGTGAGGACGGCGACCCGCGACCTTCGCCTCGACGACATCGGCTCTCTCAAAACATCCATGCAACCTTACCCTCATCGCTCGACCAGCTTGCTCCGACGCATCACCGCGAGCGTCCCTCTATTCTTCGATCAGGCATCCGTGGATTACTCCTTATGCTCCCGTTTCCGCTCCTGCTTCCGTTCGCGCTTCATTTCCTTCACAGCGCTTTCCTCCTCCACGTCGATCACCGCGCCGGTCTCGGCGTCGATGTGAACCTCCATCACTTTGTTCTCCGCCGTGACGACCTCGACTTCCCAGACCAGCTTGCCGTGCTTCTTCTCCAATTCGGCCTCGATGACCTTGCCGGACACTTTCTCCGAGGCGGTCTTGATGGCCTGGTCGATCGTCACCTTGGCCGAGGCAGCCATTTCGACGGCTTCCTTCACCTCGTCCTTCTTCCCTTTTCCCTTGTCATCACTCCATGCAGGACTGATCAGAACCGCCGTCACGCAGAGCACTGTCGCCACACTCCTGAGCAGTTTCATGGATACCTCCTCCGTTTACACGATGATTCCCCGGTCGGCATGAACCTCTCCAGCCATGCGCGACGGCTAACCAAGGTGCAAGACACGAGCCGCTTTCCATATGCCGGTGAATGCGCCCAAGAACGAAGGCACTGCCCTTTCGCGCGACACATGAGATCAACGCACTGAGGAGTTTGGCGACAGACTGAGCAGTTGTTGCCCACAAACAACGCGAAGCGCTCCGGCAGAGCTCCAACTCGGCGATCACCGGGTCAGCCGCTATCGCCGTTCTTCTGCGTCGACGCGGTGTTATGTTTCAGCAACGGACTCACGAATCTTTCTCCAGCCAATGCTGTACGGATGGCCGGTACGAGATCCGAATGGGCCGACTGTTTTCGCACAAACCCGACCGCGCCGGCCGCAAACGCCTCCGCGATCAGCTCAGAGTGCGTATACATGCTGCAGATGATAATCTTGCATTCGGGGAGATCGCGGCGAAGAAACCGCGTCGCTTCAAGACCCCCGACTTCCGGCATCATGATATCCAACACCACGACATCAGGATGAAGGCGGAGCGATGAGTCCACGGCCGCTCGTCCGTCCGCCACCGCACCCACCACCTCGCCCACCGTATCCGCCAATCGGCAGAGATTCGACAGGATGTGCGGATGGTCATCGGCCAACAGAATGTGTGGTTTGCTCACGCGACCTCGCAGTTCGACAATGAAGACCTCCGGCACACACACGCTCACCTTCACTCAGCTAGGCCGTGGCTGTGAGACTTAAGAGGAGTGCGCGCAGCCTCTGCTGAAAAAATCCTGTCTTACTTTGTGCCCTGATAGGGATCGTCGATGATGGCCTGGCATTCCAGGCAGCGGACCTTCCCGGTCCGTTTTCCCCCTCTGGTCCGTACCTCGTCAATCAGGCGGCCATGGGCACATCGCTGTTCCGAAACGAGTTGGAAATTCGGTGATGTGGCGGCAGTTTTTATCAGTTTCCCCCTCCGCTCCATGGCCCCCCCTTTGATACGTAATAGATGCATGGCTCCCTCCTCCTGATCTCCACTCGAATGAGCATGTTCACCCTACAGGATTGACGCAGCCGAGGAATAGAGTCCTCTCCGATCGACGCCACAACGAAGATACGGAAGAAGATACCGAATTCGGTGCAACGACAGTACTAGGTGAGCACCTTGGAGAATGAAGAAATGATCCTAGCTGGCATCCCAGAAGGACGCACGGATCCTCCCGGAACTCCGAGATACACGTTCTTACGAATTTGGAGAGAGGCCCGTATCGGCGCTGACGAGACCTTCAGCGATAGCGAACTTGGCCAGGGCGAGCGTGGTATGGAGATCGAGTTGTTCCATCAGCCGCGTTTTGTGGAACTCGACGGTTTTGACCGACACATTCAAGAGGGTGGCGATGTCTTTGGAAGACTTGCCTTCCGCGAGGAGCTGCAGCACTTCCCGCTGCCGAGGCGTCAACTGCGTCATTGATTTCCTCAGCCCCGTCGCCTTCTGCTTTCCCATCGAATCGAGAACCGGCTTGGTGATGGTCGGTGTGAGATAGGTCTGTCCCTTGAGTACGGTTTCGATCGCGAGCGGCAATTCGGAGGCCGCCGACTGCTTGAGCAGGTAGCCGCTGGCACCGCTTTGGATCGCCTCGGTGGCAAAAACCGGAGAGGCATGCATCGTCAGAAAAATGAGCTTCGCGTCCGGAACCGATTTCTTGATCTGCCGGGCGGCATCCATCCCGTTCAACAAGGGCATGGAAATGTCGAGCAGAATCAGATCCGGTCGCAACTGCTCCGCCGCTTCGACCAAGGCACGGCCATCTTGGACGGTCCCGACGACGTCGCACATGCCTTCGACCAATTTTCGCAGGCCGGCCAGCATGATCGAATGATCGTCGGCCATGAGCAGGCGGGGATTCTTACCCGTGATCATCTCAGACATGGTGCTACTTTATGTCCCGGCTTCAACAGGATGCAAGCCGCCCCTAGGCTGATTATCGTCGCTTACCTCACGTGCGCAACACGATTCATGAGTCACGACCATCCTTCTCCAGAGGCACCCAGGCGTGGATTTCCGTCCCGTCATTGAGTCTTGTCCGGATGCGAAAGATACCGTTCAGCATCCCCACCCGCTCCGCCATGCTGGTCAAGCCCAGTCCCTTCCGCCGAGTGCTCCCCTCAACGTTCTCGATCCCCCGTCCATCGTCGTGGATACACAGCCCCAGACCTCGGCCCGTCCGCAGCAAGCGCACCAACACGGTGGTCGCCTCGGCGTGCTTCTGCACATTCTGGAGCCCCTCCTGCAAGACGCGATACAGACAGGTGGCATGATCGAGCGGGATGTCCTTGGGCACATTCCGGATCATAAGTTCCGCCGACAATCCTGTTCGCGCGGCGAATTCGTCGACCTGTTCCCGCATAGCTGTCTCCAGCCCCCCAAACTCCAGAACCGAAGGATGGAGCTGACGCGCCATGCACTGTAAGTCCGTCGTCAGCTGCTCTGCCGACGCCCCACAGGCCTTGAGCTGCGATTGCAATCCCGCGTCTTCCGATGACGTCGATGAAGCCAGACCGTACAGCTCCAACGTCAAGGCCCCCATCCGTTGCATCACATCGTCATGGAGATCCCGCGAGATCCGCCGCCGTTCCTCCTCCTGCGCCCGCAGCAACTTGGCCCCGAGCTCGCGGAGTTGCACTTCTCGCTCGCGCAACAACGCCTCGGTCGACTTCAGCGCCGTGATGTCGGTACTCAGCGCGAAGAGCCCTATGACCTGCCCCTGGTCATCCCGATCCGGCACATACTGTGCCGACAAGGAATGTGTGCTGGCGCCGGGCACCTTCAGTTCGTGCTCGAACGACACCGGTTCTCCCGCAAGGGCCTTGTCCAGATAGTGTCGGATCTCAGCATAATCTTCAGACCCCAGCAGGTCGCAGACCGACATTCTCACGATCTCCTCATCGGGACACCCGAAGAGTTGTTCATACTGTTTGTTGACAAACCGATAGCGTCGGTCACGGTCGATATAGCCAAAGAAGGCCGGCACATTGTCCGCCAGCGTGTGGAACTGCTGTTCGCTGAAACGCAGCGCCTGCTCAGCCTCCTTACGCCAGGTGATGTCCGTCTCGGCGCCGACCATACGGACGGCCCGCCCCTGTTCATTGAAAATGGCGACGCCTCGGTCGAGTACCCATATATAGGTGCCGTCTTTCCGTTGGATGCGGTATTCCTCCCAGAATGCCCCCTTCTCGCCACGGAGATATGCCTCAAGACTGGCCAGGACGGACTGCCGGTCGTCCGGATGGATGCGCATCCCCCACTCGTTCGTCGATTCCAGGTAGTCGTGTTCCTGAAATCCATGCATCTCCTTCCATCGAGGCGAAAAGTAGGCGGTGTCGCGGACCAGATCCCAATCCCAGACCCCATCGGTGGTCGCGCGAACGACCCAACCCCAGCGTTCATTGGCCTCGGCCAGCGCCGCGGTCCGCTCCCGCACCCGTACCTCCAGGACTTCGTTCAAACTCTGCAACCCTTCCTGTGATAGTCGGCGTTCGGTGATGTCGAGGCACACGCCGACCACGTGCCGACAGCGACCATGCTCGTCCTGTACGGGCCGACCAGACCCAAACAGCCAATATACCGAGCCGTCAGCATGGACAACTCGAAATTCTTCTCCAACCGTCACACCGTCTTCCAACACCCTGCGGACGGCTGCATCAATACGCGGACGGTCCTCGGGATGAATCCTCGACAGCGCGTCGGCTCCTGTGCCGTGAAAGTCGTCTGGACGAACGCCGAATAACGCGAACTGCCGTTGGTTCCACAGTAACGCATCCCTCTCGGCATCCCACTTCCAGGTGCCCATGTTGGCGCTCTCCAGCGCCAATATCAGTCGTTCCTCGCTCTCGCGCAGCGCCGTTTCCGTCTGTTTACGGGCGGTAATGTCGTGAACAACAGCGATGTGTTGAGACGGCATTTCACCCACCTGCCACAAGGACGCTACATTAAGAATGACCCACACGATCGATCCGTCCTTCTTCACGTATCGCTTTTCCATTGTAAAAGTGGAAAGCTCGCCGCTCCGTAGGCGTTCCAAATAGCCTAGGTCTTCCAGGAGGTCATCCGGATGGGTGATGCGCATGAACGTCGTCGCCAGCATTTCGCCCTCGGTAAGACCAACTATCTCACAATACTTGCGATTGACCTTCAGGAATTGTCCTGTTCGCGAATCAACTTGGGCCACACCCACTCCGGCTTCCTGAAAAATCGTGCGGTAGTGCCGCTCAGCTTTTCGCAGCGCCTCCTCAACCTGTTTGCGCTCGGTGATATCGTTGCCGACGGTAATCAGACAGAGCGTTCCGCTGAGCTCCGTCAGATCGGAAGACACAAGAATATGGCGCACCTCCCCGGATTTGGTTTTGAAGCTTAACTCAAGATTGCGCACCGGCTCACCGGCTTTCAAGCGCTCGACGAGCCGCTCTCTGTCCTCTTGATTCGGCCAGATGCCCAACATCAACGTGGTGTTTCCGATCACTTCCTCGCGGCAAAAACCGAACAGCTGCAAACAGGCCTCGTTCACCTCAAGACAACGACCCGTTGCCACCTCCGTGATCCCTATCGGATGTGGGCTTGCCCGGAAGGCTTTGATGAATCGTTGTTCGCTCTCGCGCAGAGCCGTTTGATCGACGACGCGTTGCTGCGCCAGGTGTTTCTGCTTGAGCAAGAGCCCTGCGATGACGAACAACAGGAGCGAGGCCAAGGCCCGGTTCCCGACGACTTGGGGCGTCACGCTGTCGAAAAAAAGTCCCAGCCGCACCCAGGGGAGGAGGAGAATACCGCCGCTCAGAAAGACCGTACCCCGCCAACCAGGAATGTACCTCGTGAGTAAGATCGGTAATACGTACAGCATCGGCACACCGATGCCCAGCGGGGTCACCGAGTCAAGAATGAAGATCGCTGCTGCTGCGGCAACGATCCAGCCAATCGGCTTTGCCTGAGTCTCTGCTGGGATCACGCACCAAGCTCCTTGGCGATACACCGCAACGCAGCGAGTGGTGGGTATTGCGTCTGGCTAGAGCAGTCTATACCTAAAGCAAGTCTCGACGCACTAGGTGATCATCTAGGGAGGAGGGCCGCGGCATCAGACAAAGCAGTGGTGAGGTGATGGGTGGTACGTATGAGTAAGCGCATGGAGCCCCGCGACAGGCCGCTATGGCGCATAGACAGGTGAAGACCAAAACGGGTGCTCAACGTCGGACTCGCAAGTCGTGTTTCTCTCCCAACTCCTTCCTCGTGACCGGCTCCAACTATTTATTCAAGTTATTCAAGGGGGTGCCGACCTTGCTGGTCGAAGTACTCTCCGGGGACTCGCAAGCTCGACGAAGCGTACAAAGCGCGAGGGCTATGCCAGTTCGGCATCTGGCGCTTACAGAAACCGCCCTTCGCGCTGGTGATATTTAGTCGTTAAACTAGGTTGTCGCCTAGTTTCTCTGTCGATCATCTTGAAGCACAGTACAGTGAACATTAGCGAACATTAAGGAACAGACTGTTTCGATCTCATTTCGATGCTATTTAGAGGGACAGGAGGTGCTGTCATGTCTACCGCACAAACCGTGATCGAAAACACCGTGATCGAGGTCCTGGCACATACCGGCCCTTGCACGATGGACGAGGTCGTAGGGTTGCTTCCCAAGCATGGCTGGAGCGAGATTTTTTCCGCTGTCGATGAGATGTCACGAGATGGCCGGCTGGTGCTTCGGCGCTCTTCCAATTCTGTCTACCAGCTCTCCCTCTCCCCATTATGGCAAGGAGATAGAACTGAGCGCACTGGGCCCGCACAAGTGCGGTTTTGCGTGGGATGCGGCTACCTCCGCGACGAGGGTGAGTCGGAGGACGGATCTTCGCCGTGGGTCGAAGCCAGCCGTTACCTGAAGAAGTATGGCCTGACCTGGATTGCGCTCGATCGAACTGACGCGATGTGCCCAGCCTGCTCCCGCGTGCAGGCCTGCGGAACACACCGAG
>JAHBWT010000084.1 GCA_019636815.1 Nitrospira sp. | reverse complement strand
CTGTGCGAACGCCCAGAGCAGCATGTGTCCAAACCGCTTCGTAAACTCCCTCCACTCCCCTAACGCAAATGATCCGGAACTCATCTCCATCTCCCGGCGCCATGCTGCGGTGATCTCGAGCAGCGCCTTGGCGTCGTCTTGCGAGAGGATGATTCCGCTGCCGGACCACACCGCTTTACCCGATTCACCGGCATCTGGGTTGCGAACCACGCGGGTGAGCGATACCTGGCCCGCCACGGCATTCTTGAGGGATTCGAGGCCGGGCACCACAAACGAGGTTCGATCTCCAAGCGACCGCATGGTCAACTCTTCCCCAGGCTTCGGCGTGGCGGTCAGTTCCAGCAGATCGAGATAGGAATGCTTCAACGGATCGAGCCACTGTCGTTCTTCATCCGGAATGTGTTCGGTGATGACATCGCGGAGTTGTTCGATGAGCGTCAATTGTCCGTCTTCAGGATAGAAATCGCAGAGGAGCAAGAGGTTGGCGAGATCGGTTTCTTGCGCGAGAGGTACGACGATTCTGCCGGCGCCTCCTCCCAGATAGGGCCTGAGCGTCCGCGCCAGTGCGATCTCCCGCTGTAGGGCGAACGTCGGCTGGCGCGACAGCGCTTCGAGCCGCGCCAGCACCGCATCGAGAGACGGAGGTCTCGGAGTCCAAAAACCTGCCGCCCGTTCACTCGCGAGTTTCATGGATCTCTTCTCATGACGATTTCCTCCGCCTCAAGCCAGTCTCGCAGTGCGGTCTCCTCTTGGCACCCTCGCTGCTCCCACAGTTCGTAGGCTTTCCGCGAGATGCGGTCCCGCATTCCATCGGGAAGTTCGATTGGCATTTCGGCTTGGTCTGTGGCGGAAGGGATCCGCCTATACGATTTCTTGGTTGTGGCCTTGTGCTGTCGCATGACTTGTTCCTCGGCTACACGTTGGTTGAACTGGATTGACCTGAAACGACACGGCGATGGCCGGGTCGGAACTTTGGACTATGGACCATCAGAACGGGGCACGAAGACTTTCGAAGGACCGACTCCGCGATGCTGCCGAATAGCGTGTGAGACAAGCCTCGGCGCCCATGAGTTCCCATCACAATCAAGTCGGCGGCCTGCGTCCGCGCCGCATCGAGAATCGAATCGGTCGGCGGTCCGCCCACCATCAGAAATTCTGACGGAACACCGGCTGAAGCCAGAGCGGATGCGAGATCCGATAGCCGTTTTGCATACCCGGTCTTGATCGATTCCCGCTTTGCCCGATGGGGGAGGGTAAAATCCAATCCATACGAAATTGGTTCCAACACATGAAGAAGCTTGAGAGAGGCCCTCGATCGTTGCGCGACCAGCACTGCATATTCCAATGCATCAAGTGAGCAGTCTGAAAAATCAACCGGCACCAGAATCCGCGTGAGGTGCGTAGGGTCGCGTCGTTTTCCCACGGCCTGTTCTTCCCCATATGGTTGGGCGCGCGCGGCCAGAACCGGGCACGGGGCTCTCCGGATAATCCGTTCGGCCGTACTTCCCAGCAACACATGGACCAAGCCGGTTTTCCCCCTCGTGCCCACGACGATCAGATCAGGATCTTCTCCGGTTGCGACCGCAAGGACTTCTTCGCTTGGGATCCCTGTTGCAATCCGCGTGTGAGCGGAAATCCCGCGATCGACCGCCCGCCCTTGAAGCGCGGCCAGTTCGCTCGTAGCCTGTTTCATCAGCTCGGTCAAATACAGTTGATTCACGGGATTCTGCGGATCAAGCCCCGGGGGGCACTCCAATACGTTCATCACGGTCAGTGAAGCGCCCCATGATCCGGCCAGCGCAAAGGCATAATCCGCTGCAACCGCTGAACCCTGCGACCCATCGGTCGCCAAGAGAATGTTCAGTCCCTCTCCAGGCATGCTCACACTGCCTCTGCACTCAGGATGAGTAACTCTCCGCTCATCGTCGGATGAATGGAGCATCGAAAGACGTGCCGACCCGGTCGAGCCATATCAAAGCGAATCGTTGCATCCCGTTTCGAGTCGAGAAAGACACCTCCCACTCCACGACCGTACACAATGACTCCGTCCTTCTCGATCTGAGTCGGAATACCCTCAAACATCGTTGAACTGAAATCGTGTCGCTCGGCATCTTCATTCCGTACCTTGATGACCGTGGGGAACCCCAGACGCAACGCATTCTGCTTCGTCACAAACCTAAAGTCCTTAATCGTCACTTCCACCACCTGCTCGGATTGCGCCAGAAGATCCGTGCTGGACATCCACGCCATGAACAGAGCCACCCCTAGCCCCATGAACCGCAACCACTCGCCGTGCATCACCATACGCTCCTCCCCCTCTTCGTCAACGCGCCACTTTCTTCTGAACCGCCGATGCTGGAAGCGGGACGGTTAATACCGGACACCCCGCCGTACGAACGACCTTTTCTGCCGTGCTTCCAAAAAAGATCTTATCCACACTGCCGGACCGGCCGCCGTAGCTCCCCATCACGACCAAATCAATGTTCCCCGTTCGCACAACCTTCGTGATCTCAATGAACGGCGTCCCTTCCACGATCATACGAGTGACCTTCACCGTCTCAGCCTCCTTCGACTCCAACAATTGCCGCGCCTTCAAGCGGGCATAGTGGCGCAGTCGGCGGCGCTGTGCGGCGGCATCGGACGGGACAGCGAGCAAACCCAATCGATTGAACGCGGCGAGGGCGCTGGTATCGATCACATGCACGACCAGGATCGCCGCCCCGCAGAGACGCGCCATCTGACATGCAACCCGGAATGCCTCCTCTGAACAAGGAGAGAAATCAACCGGAACCAGGATGGTCTTGAAGAGATTCGAATCTCGTCCCATGAATGATCCTCCTGACTAAGACTTGAGCAAGCGCAATGCCACTCATGACGGACTGCTGGTGATGGTCGAGAACTTGGAGAGACCGGAGGTTTGACGTGGTTTCTCGATAGGTACTCGGCCATCGACCATAAGTCTTCCCCGATCCGCCTCTGTATGGAGGGGCGCTCTGCTACAGCGGTCATCCACCTCTTGTAGCAGAAGGCGACACCGGCCCGAGTCAGCCCCTCCTTCGCTCAACTTCTGTCATGAGTTGAGGCTGTTGTGTAACGGCATCGGACTTGCTGTCATCCATAGGCAGTTAGGGGAAGAATGACAAGGGCACGGTGGTTTCTCTCGTGAGGCCTCTTATGCAACTCTTGCTCGCTGTTGACGGTTCCGACAACTCGTATGAGGCTGTGCGATCCCTGAAGTATCTGGCTCGTGCCGAAGCGCTGCATCTCCTGCATGTGCTCGACGTCCCTCGTCCGGCGTATCCTTTCATGATGCCGGAGGTCGCTCAAGAGATGTACCAAACCGTTGAACGAAACATGCGCGACGATGGAGCCCGTCTCTTGGATCGCATCGTATCGTTGCTTCCATTGGATACCGGACCGGTGACCAAGCATCTGGTTGTCGGACCTCCGGCGGATCAGATCGTGGCATTGGCTGAACAACTCAACGCAGGACTGATCATTCTCGGCAGCAGAGGGCTTGGTCCGATCAAGGAACGGCTCGTCGGAAGTGTCTCGCATAGAGTGCTGACATTCGGGCCGGGCGCAAAGCTGATTCTTCCCGGCCCCTTGAAAAGACTTCATCATATTCTGTTGCCCCTGCAAGGGAGCTACGACGCAGAGCATGCGCTCTCCTTCCTCCAACAGAAACCCTTTCGTGAACCACCTACCGTCACCCTGTTCACCGTCCTACCCCACACGAGGCCACCCTGGCCGGTGGATGCCGTCTCGGCCGAGCACATGGAGTCCCATTCCCTCAACACAGGGAAAAACTTTCTCGGGGAAGTCGCCGCCAAGCTCAGACAGTATGGCTACCAAACTCGCGTGTCGGCCACGCTGGGGACGCCCGTCGATGGAATTCTTGAAGAAGCCAAGGCATTGACTGCAGATCTTATTCTTGTGGGATCACGCGGGCATCGAGGCATCACCCGCATGGTGCTCGGCAGTGTGTCACATGCGCTGTTACACCAGGGAACCTATCCGCTCATGATTTTCGGGTAATGCTCGGAGCCTAATCAAAAGGGTGCTCACCATGCCGATGTACGACTATAAGTGTTTGGATTGCGGAAAAGAGTCGTTAATCGTAGCGACTTTAAAGGAGCATGAGGCAGGAGCCGTTTCATGTCCGGCATGCGGCGGCAAGAAACTGCGGCAACTCTTCAGCCCGTTCATTGCGCACACGACGAAGAAGGGCTAGCGCGAGGATGACGGCTCCGCTGCGGTGCATACGGCGACTCTGTGCAGCAGGGATCTTCGGGTGCTGCATTGGTATGAGCGGCCCGACCTTGTCGTCTGTCCAGGCTCAAGATTACCCGTCCGACATGGCGCGTGGCAAAGCCGTGTATGATCGTCATTGTCAGGCCTGTCATGGCCCGGCCGGTCGAGGAGATGGACCTGACGTGACGTCCTTGAAAATTCCCCCGGCCAATTTTCAAAAGTTTCAATCGTTCCTCAAATCCGACGAAGAGTTATTACAGACGATCGAGCACGGCATCGTCTTCAGCCCCATGCACGCATGGCGCGGGCAACTCACGGACGGGGAAATGCAGGATGTCGTCGCATATATTCGTCTGCTGTCGCAACAAGCACGATGACTCATCCGTCGGTCCGTCGACCGCATGAGCGGTTGAGACAAGGCTGAACGTCGAGCGATCGTCCGATTCCCCGGCTTCACGATGACTCCACCGATCTCCCTGACATCCTCCGATGCGTTGCTCATCGCAGACAT
The DNA here is from genome assembly GCA_019636815.1 of Nitrospira sp. Lineage (GTDB taxonomy): Bacteria > Nitrospirota > Nitrospiria > Nitrospirales > Nitrospiraceae > Nitrospira_D. The sequence continues at coordinate 11,755 of JAHBWT010000084.1, read as the reverse complement.
TCAAAATGATTTCCTGCCGGGTGGGGCGCTCGGGATAAGAGGCGGCGAAGAGATTCTTCCGGTCCTGGAGAACTATATTCGGCGATTTCATGTGCGCAGCCTTCCCATCTTTCTGACGCGTGATTGGCACCCGCCTGACCACTGCTCGTTCGTGCCTCAAGGAGGAATGTGGCCCGTGCATTGTGTCGCCGGATCCCCCGGCTCTCTACCGCCCCCGTCCTTTCCAACTTCGGATTCGGCCGTCATCATTTACAAAGCCACCGACCGGAACCGAGAAGCCTATTCGGCATTTCAGCATACGAGCCTAGACCGTCAACTGCGAGACTTGCGCGTGCGGCGTCTGTTCATCGGCGGATTGGCAACGGACTATTGCGTTCTGAATTCGGTCAAGGACGCTCGGACATTAGGCTACGACGTGTGTCTGCTGATTGACGGCATCAAGGCGGTCAATCTTCAGTCCGACGACGGTCGCCGCGCCGAAGAACAGATGATCGGCATGGGAGCCATGCCGGTCCGATGGGAGATGTTTGAAGGATGAATCCATCGACCAGCGCCCTGCTGACTGATCTGTACGAATTGGCGATGGCCCAAGCCTACCTGGAGCAGGGGATGACTGGACCGGCCGTCTTCGAGTTCTTTGTCCGAAAACTGCCCCCCCACCGGAACTTCTTCGTGGCGGCCGGTCTCGAACAGGTATCGGACTATCTCTCAAATTTACGTTTGACAGAGGAAGAACTGGCCTGGCTGGATCGATCGGGGCGATTCAACTCGGGGTTCCTTCACTACCTGGAAGCCCTGCGATTCACCGGAGACGTGGACGCGGTGCCGGAAGGGACCCTGTTTTTCCCGCACGAGCCGATCCTCAGAATCATCGCACCGCTTCCTCAAGCCCAGTTCGTTGAAAGCCGTGTGATGAACCTGTTGAACTTTCAGACCATGGTAGCCTCCAAGGCGGCGCGGTCGGTGCTGGTTGCAGCGGGACAACCGCTCATCGATTTTGGGCTGCGCCGCGCCCATGGGGCCGAAGCCGGTCTGCTTGCCGCGCGCGCAAGTTATCTGGCCGGTTTCGCCGGAACCGCCACCGTGCTCGCCGGCATGGCCTATGGCATTCCGCTGTACGGCACCATGGCCCATGCGTTCGTGCAGGCCCACGAGGACGAAATCCTCGCCTTTGAGCATTTTGCGCAGGCTCAACCAGAGAATGTCGTCATACTGATCGACACCTACAACACCGAAGCCGCCGCGCGAAAAGTCGTATCGTTGGCTCCGAGGCTCACCGCGAAGGGGGTTTCTGTGAAAGGAGTTCGTCTCGACAGCGGCGATCTCGCTGACCATGCGCGAAGAGTCCGCCGGATCCTGAACGAAGGAGGCTTGTCCCATGCGCACATCCTTGCCAGCGGCAACCTCGATGAATATCGCCTGAGAGATCTTGTCCAAAGCCGCGCGCCAATCGACAGCTACGCCGTCGGCACGGCCATGACAACCTCATCCGATGCACCTTCGCTGGACTGCGCCTACAAGCTCCAAGAATATGCGGGCCGTCCCTGTCGCAAGCGATCGGAGGGCAAAGCCACCTGGCCCGGCCGCAAACACGTCTACCGCTATTGCACGGGCGACGGGCGTTTGGACCATGACATCGTTACGACGCACAACGACCGACTTCCCGGTGAATCACTGCTCCGACTCGTGATGAAGGAGGGCGTCTGTCTAACCTCATCGCCGGGCTTGAGCGAGCTACGACGCCACACAGCCGCGCAGCTGGCGCAACTTCCTGAATCGCTGCAAACCCTTGAGCCCCTGACGGCCTATGACGTTCGGATTTCTCCGGCGTTGCAAAGCCTGGCCCAGGCAGTCGACCGCAACCTCTAACCAAAAGGAGACACGACATGACGCGCCGCTCCATACCAACCGCCTGCCTGAGAATCATCCTGCTCATCGGCCTCGCCTCCACAGGAGCCGAGGCCGCCGGCTCCTCAGCTTCCCAGCCAACCTCACCCGCCGCTCCTCTTTGCAAAAGCCTCTACAAGAAAAAGGCCATACCGACCAAAACGTTGCAAACCATGATCCGTTCACACGAACGCTGGGTGGAGTATCGAGGCAGCCCGAATGCCAAGCGCTTGGAGCTCTGCCAAGCGAACCTGATCCATGCGGCGCTCTCCGGAGCGAATCTTGAGCGAGCAGACCTCGAAGACGCCGTCCTGCGTCAGGCAAATCTGTCTCAGGTCACCCTCGCTCAAGCCAGCCTTGCTGGAGCTGACTTTTCCAAAGCCACCTTAGAAGACAGTAATCTTTCCGGAGCCGATCTTCGGCGCGCCAGACTCGTGGGTGCGAATCTCTCTCGTGCCATCGGGGACGAAGCCGTTCTCTTTGATGCCGCTCTCACCGGCGCCACGTTGCGGGAATCCGTGTTCGAGCGAGCTCAATTCGAAAGCGCCGATCTCACCTCGGCCGACTTGACCGACGGAAACTTCGTCGAGGCGTACTTTTATGGAGCGACACTGAAAGGCGCCGTCCTGGTGAATGCCGATCTGACCGGTGTCGACCTGCGTCGCACCATCCTGACTAACGCGAACCTCTCTCGCGCCAACCTGCAGGGCGCTCTGCTGGACCATGCGCAATTGGAGCAGGCCCAGCTGGTCGAAGCTGACTTGGAAAGCGCCTATCTGGACGAAACGAATTTGCGCGCTGCCAACCTGAAGAGCGCCATTCTACGGGGCACAGACATGCGATACGCCAGCCTGCCTGGCGCCAACCTCCGTGATGCCGACCTGGAAGGAGCCAACTTGGAAGAGGCCGTCTTGGTTAAAACGAATGCGCCTACGGCGAAGCTCCGTATGGCCATTCTCTATCGCGCCGTGCTCGACGAAGTCAGTTTCCAGGGAGCCCACCTCAACCGTGCCGTCCTGATCGGAGCCAGAGGATCGCACGCCAACTTCGTAAACAGCGATTTGAGCGAAATTTACGCCCCGAAATCTACTTTCCAGCACGCCCGATTCAACAAGGCCGATCTGAGTTCGGCGAACTTCGTTGGCGCTGATCTTCGCGGATCGAATTTCAGTCATTCCAACTTGACCCAGACCAATCTTCGAGAAGCTAACCTTCAGGATGCCACCTTTGAAGAAGCCGATCTGAGCGGCGCTCGGTTCGACTCAGCAGACCTGGGCCGCGCGAACTTCAAGAGTGCCATACTTTTGTCGGTCACCGGCCTCACCCAGGCGCAACTCAATGTCGCCTGTGTCGATAGCCAGACCAAATTGCCTCCCGAGCTCAGACGTCCGGCTCCTTGCAGTCCCGTCAAGAAGCGGGAATGACCATGACATCCTTGCGCGAGCACACCGTCAGAATCACAAAGGGGCACATTACTCTGGAGGGCATACTCGGGCTTCCAGTCGAGCCGCGAGGCGTCGTCGTCTTTGCGCACGGCAGCGGGAGCGGACGGTTGAGTCCGCGCAATAATTTCGTCGCCCGCCATTTACAGCAAAACGGACTTTCCACGCTGCTGCTGGATCTCTTAACCGATGAAGAAGCAGCGGATCGACGCAACGTGTTCGATATCAACCTGCTGACGGATCGGTTGTTGTTGGCCAAAACCTGGCTGGAAGCAGAGCCACGGACCAAAAATCTAGCAATCGGGTATTTTGGTGCCAGCACCGGGGCTGGAGCGGCCCTGCAAGCTGCCGCGCGAGAACCGTCGAACATCAAGGCCATCGTATCGCGCGGAGGACGACCGGACCTAGCTGAACCCTATCTATCGTCGGTCACTGCTCCGACCTTGCTGATCGTCGGAGGCCACGATGAATCAGTGGTCGAGATGAACCAAGCGGCGTACGAGCAGCTCATTTGCGAGAAGAAACTGACCATCATCCCCGGCGCGACGCATCTTTTCGAAGAGTCAGGAACCCTGGAACAGGTGGCGGAGCATGCGGGAAGATGGTTTCTACAGCATCTATCGTGATAAAGGGGTAATCTGATTCAGGATTGAAAACAGAGACTGGTGTCCCAGGGAGGAGCCACAAGCAGATCCTTGATGCCTTGTTTGATCTCAGCTGTGACCTGTGGATGGAACTTCCGGATTCGGTCAGCGGCCTCCTTGGTATAACGGGCACGATATCGTTTCACGAAGCCTCGCGGCCAAAGACCATCTCGTGAGACACCCACTGCCCTTTCTCAGCCTGTTTCAACGACCGGCGAAGTGTGCGCATCGCCTTCTGGTCACTGAGGATCTCGATGGTCTCCATGAGGCTGTCGAACCGATCCATGCTCAGCAGCACGGCAGAAGAGACGCTATCGCGGGTAATTGCCACAACCTCCTGCTTGTGCTTCATGCGCCGAATCAAATCCAGCAGCTTGTTCTTCGCCTCGCTGGACAGAAACAAATTCATCGACCTGCGGCATCACGTTCTCCTTCCAGCTGGATTACCAGCCGTAATAATGGCCTATCCACAGACGGGCAAGCCGTCAATAAGAAAGGTCTTTCTCGGGTAAAGGGCCAGGTTCACCGGGCACGTCAGTATCTCGTGTAGGCGGGACGCGCCGACAAAGGGCTGCTCATTACAACTGGAATCTTTACGCTAGATGCCAAGAAGGAGGGGAGACGAGATGGGGTTCCGCCGATTGAGCTTGTAGACGGAGAAGCTCTCGTCGAAATGTTTTTCCAAGAATACAAGAATTGACCTCCACCGGGAGGCATTACGTCGCATTGGAACGATTCCATCTTACTGCATGTTGTCCTGGACAAATTTCAGAATCATGCCTGCCGCCTCCTTCGCTGAAACCTTTGTCGTGTCGATTCTCACCTCCGGATTCAGCGGCGCTTCGTACGGCTCCTGCAAGCCAGGAACGGTGGCTGATTCGCCGCGTTGGCCTCGCCGATATGTCCCTTTGTAGTCGCGCCGCATGGCCAATTCCAACGGGCATTCCACGGCCACCTCGATGAACCTCGGGATGAGGCTTCTGGCAAAATCGCGATAGGTCCGTCGATTGGCCGTCGCATCGAAGATGACGGTGATGCCATGGGAGACTAACCTCGTCCCCATGAATGCCAGGGCACGGTAGAAAAGATCCCTTTCAGCCTGGCTATAGGTCGGATGAGGAGTCAGTACGCGTCGTACCGCGTCTGATTCCAACACGTCTACTGTAAAACCCAATGTTTCGAGTTGGGTGGTGAGTTCACGGGCGATGGTGCTTTTCCCCGACGCGGGCAAGCCGGTGAGCCAGACGGCAAAGGCTGTTGATGTGGCGTTAGTCGTCATCGGTCATTCGCCACGTCGTCGCCGCACGTTCTTTTTTTCAGGTGAAGGATGATGGTTCACGAGCGATAACGATTACCGTCCGCAATACTCATTGACTCGGCCTGGTTCAAAACGTGGCGAGTCAAGCACATTTTCGATGAAACGAAAGAGACTCCGCCGGATCTCCATCGACAGCTTGGGGTACCAAAGTGGGCTGGCCACGACGAGGCCGCGAAAGGCAAAGAACGGTGCCGCCGTTTCCGTGACTTTCTTGTCACCGGCGACATCCATATATGTGTCCCAGAACAATCGGAACAACACCTCGAACGGACCTTTGAGCTTCCCCCAGCTGATGAGAGAGTTCAGCAGGTAATTGATCGTCATGGCGGTGACGTCGTCAGCCGGTTCGCCCCATTCGCCTCGTGACCGATCCAGGACCGCAAAATCCGTCCCCGCACGGAACAACACATTGTACGGATGGAAATCTCCGTGAACTTGGGATAACCGACTCGTCTTATCACGAAGCCGCCATCGCCATCGATTACAGGCCTCTTCAACGGTTCGCAATAGATCGTGAGTGATAAAGCCGCAGCGCTCGGGGTAGCTGTCAGTCAGTCCCATGATGCATTCGCCATGACCGATCAATTCACGCAACCGACGCTTATACAGGTCCGCGTCACGTCTCTTCTTCGCATGAATGCGCGCGAGGTAGCGCGCCAGAGCGACCACGCGTTGCCGATCCAACGCTTGCAGACTCCCACCTTTTGCCAGACGATCGAGATCCGCATGATAGCTCGTTCCCTCCGTCCATTGATTCAACACGAAGAATTCACGCGCTTCCGCGAGAGAAAAGAGTCTCTGCTTGGCGTCAAATGCGCCGACATCAAGAGCCTTCACATGGCGCGGCAAGCGACCATACGAGTCATAGTCCCACAGCATGGCTTGGGCGCGATCCGCCATATGTTCGTGGCCGAATGGACCGGGCTTCATCGTTTCCAGGACGGCGGACTGAATCCGGGTTCCGATTTTGAACGTCAATTTGACCGGCGTACCGTACCCATAGCGTTTGTGCTCTCCTTTTGAACTCTCTTTGCCGATGACTCCGTAGGACAACAGTCTCACCGTCGAACCCAAACGGGCCCGCAGGTAGCGCTCCAAGGCGGGTTTACTTAACATCGGCATACTGAAAGCCCCTCGCAATTCACGTTCCCGGAATCTTCCTTCCAAGAGCTTGGAAAGGCTGCTGAGGATACACGCACTGTCGCACTGAGCTCCACACGTCCTCGTTGTACTGGGGGAAAATGCATCACATCAAACCGGATGCTTCATCGGGCATTACGAAATATCAACCTTTGCTCTCTATTGTGGAAAACCCTCCGCTCTTCCCCGGTCGGCATATCGTTTGCTGATCCAACAATCTATACGGATACTCGAAGCATCCTAGAAGAATTGGAGGCGCAATGGAACTTGAGATTGAAAGTCGCAATGTAGCCATGACCCCGCGGTGGAAGACAGAGATTGAATCCCGTGTGGGCGACTTGCAACGGGAACATGAAGATTTGATTCACGGCCGAGTCACGTTGACCAAAAATCGGCATCACAAGCAACTTGCGAACGTGGCGGAAGCAACGGCTTCAAGCTCAGCCGCGATCCTCAGTTCTTCGAGAAGTTGACGGATGTGGTTGGGCTGTCCCTCCATCAGCCGGACAAGCCTGGGTCTTCTGCGCCGACGAGAAGAGCCAGATCCAGGCCGTGGGTCGCATGCCCTACCATCCGAACAGCTATGATTCTACTACTCTGCGCCAAACGCTTTATACATGACTCCAAACATAATGCTCAATGTAAGCATTGAAAGAATGATCATCGTCATGACGGCAGGCCTCCTTTTTCGTTTTCTGTGAACGAAAATAATATACTGCTGAAGCAGGAAAGTTCGATGAAGGACTTCTGATGAGCTCTTCATCTCACGAGTACCAAACCATTGGATGCCACCGTCATGCTGTTCCCCAATGCGGCGACAAGACGGGATATCCCCATATGGTTCTGTCTTGCACGCTGAAATCTGCTTTTTCAAAAAATCGGCGAGTAATTCTCCGCCCCCGAATTTCGTCTGTGTTGTCCTCTTTCCTTTCCGTCTGGTTTATACCCACTACGATTACTTGGCCTAGCCCCATCATGACGTACGGAAAGCAGACCATTGATAGAGTCAACATATTGACCATATGTGGACGCTCCTTTCTTCCTTACAGTCACATCACAAATACAGACATAACGACCTGGGATGAAAAGAACATGAACGCATTATGAAGAGTTTTTCATTTTTGTACCCGCGCTGGGTCAGGGCTGAGGAGGGCGCTCCGTCCATCCTCAGCACCTCTCTTGCCAGCCATCCCTAGCTCATCGGCCGTCCAGAGGAAAAGGAATAGGTGGACCCGCCCGCCCCGATGCGCTCAATGATATCCACCCGCTTTTGCTCTTCTTCCGCCACCTGACATCCACCGGCCTGGGTGGAGCGTGACCGGCTGGAAGAATAGATCGATCCTCCCGCTCCGATACGCTCAACCATATCCACCCTCACCTGACACACACCGGCGCGGTCGGGCTCCGACTGATAGATCGATCCTCCATGTCCGATGCGTTCAGCGACATTCACTCGGCTCGCATCTGACGCGAAGCTACTTGATGCATTCACCACGCCAGTTACGGCCACTATTGACAAGAATCCGATTGTCACTATGCTCTTCCCTCTCATAACTTCCTCCTTATGGTTTGTGATTTGTGAACCGCCGCGGATCATTCCGCGTGCTTGAGTGCAAGATAACCGCCCTCTGACTATCAGTCCAATTGATAATATATTACATTGTAATAAGATTTATTTATTGTATGGCGAACGCCTCAGCACTGTGAAAAGTTTTGGATGATCGGGATTACGGGACGGCCGGCCCATCGCAGGTGATGCCGATTCTTGGGTCATGTGAATGCGGGATCAGCGTCGTTCCATGAAATGGCGGGAACTGGACTGGATGGAGGGAACAGAGGGTAACTTGTGGTCCCTACTTTACAAGGGTCACCATGAGGCCAGCCACCTGAACATCAACCGGCCTCGGACGACTTGGTTCACTTCTCAGTGATGCGTCAACTGATCGCGCTGACAGCTTTCTTCCGCCAGCATTCGTTGACCTGCCGTTGCATCTTCGGGGATACGCGCCAGACAAGCCTCTAGCGAATCACCTTGCGTCCCGGCCGATGCACGACCGCCGCTCTTTGCTATCGCCGTACCAACCACGCTTTGGTGAAACTCTTCATTGTCCCTGCAACTTTGCTCGGCAATCATCCTCGCCCCATCACTGGAATTGCTCGAGATCTTTGCCAGGCACGTCTTCAAGGAATCCGACGGACCAAGGGAGACAGCCGCAGGGGTGGTCGATGACGACGAAGGATCTGCTATCGCGACCGGAGACACCGCCGCGTCTGTTGATGCCGACTCCATCGCGGCCTGTTTCGAGGCGCAACCAGTTGCTCCCAACATGCAAGCGAAGCCAATAAATGCGATTCTAACCGGCATTTTGTTTATCATTCGTATTCCTCCCTTATGCTGCACAAAGTGAGCCCGGCGCTGCCAAGCCGTTCCTATATATCGAAGTCCCCTTCATGGCGCAAGCGGCATTGGGTGAAGGACGAGCGAGATCTCGACCGACGAAAAGCGTACCGTCGTACTTGCGGAGATCCGAAAACTATATGGACAGGGCTTAGTTGGATCGACGCGAATCTCCTCGCCTCGTCATTACTCCAGCAAGTGACACTCGGACCTTCGATCAGTCCTTGCGACACGCCGCCAGAAAACTGCGCTGTCATTTTGAATCGTCCAACTGATCAAAGGTATCCGACCCTTTAATGTCTTTCAACGATAGACTTCTTTTCGATCACCGATCTTGACGACGAGAATGATCAGTTCTTTATCTTGGATCGCATAGATGATCCGAAAGTCGCCTTCGCGGATACGATAGAGGTCATCCTCGCCGACAAGCTTCTTCACACCTTGCGGACGAGGGTTGTTTTGCAGGGTCTTCAGGCGTTTGACAATGCGTTTCTGATTCGGTTCGGCAAGGGCTCTCAGCTGTCGCTCGGCGGGCGGCGCGAGGAGGATGGAGTAGGCCATCGAGGGCTAGAGGCCGAGATCCTTTAGAATAGAGTCGAGTGACCTCGCACCTTTCTTTTTCGTTTCGGCCAGCGCTGTACGAGCATCAGCCAGATCGATCCGATCTTCGAGTTCCTCCAGCAGGCGCAAGTCATCGATCGGCACGACGGCGACGATTTCCTTCCCGCGTCGACGCACCACCACACGCTCTTTCCCATACGCCGCGCGGTTGACGGTATCGGCAAATCCTTGTCTGGCTTTACTAGCAGGGAGATGAGCCATAGCGTCCTCTCTTTGAAAGAGGCCTTAGATGTACTAATTGTACAAATTGTACGTCATGCCATTTAGAAGGTCAAGAAAGGAGCAAGCGATTCGTTAGAGTTGAGGAAAAGGGACATTTGTCGAACGTGTTTTTGGACAAGCTCAAGAGGATGTTATTGCATGGCCAGCACCACACGAAAACGGGCCTTCCCGCTCAACATACGATCGTAGGCTGCCGCAGCCTGTTCCAGCGGGAACGCCTCCACAATCGGGCGGATGCCAGTCAGGGCGCAAAAATTGAGGGCATCCTCCGAATCGCGGGCACTGCCCGATGGCCATCCCTGAATCGTCCGGCGAGCACTGATCAGTTGAATCGGCGTCACGGTCATGGGATCAGCTGATGCTCCAAGAACAACCAGCTTGCCTCCAACCCCCAAGCCGTCAACCATGTCGGACATCGCTTTGCCGCTCGGCGCTGTCGCCAGAATCACGGCTGCTCCGCCGAGACTCGTCAGTTCCTTCGCCGCATCGGTCGTTTCGGTATCCACGTAGCGCTCGGCTCCCAGCTTCAAGGCGAGTTCGGCTTTGTCCTGGCCTCGTCCGATGGCCACTGTGTGAAAGCCCATCTTACTGGCAAACTGCACACCGAGATGGCCGAGACCGCCCACCCCCTGGACAGCAACCAGATCGCCCGCCTTGGCTCCGCTGTGACGCAAGCTGTTGAACGTGGTGATCCCAGCGCACAGAATCGGCGCGGCTTCCGTTGGGGTCAGCACATCAGGGATTGCCGCCAGTGCCTCGGTGCGCGCAATTAAATACTCGGCATACCCCCCATCCTCATGGAATCCGGTCACGATGAAGTGCTTGCAGCCGAGAAAGTCGCCTCGACGGCAAGGTGTACAGTAGCCACAATGTCCCCCGTGCCACCCGACACCGACACGTTGGCCTTTTTCCCAGGCCACCACTCCGGCTCCCACCGCATCGATCACTCCCGCCACCTCATGGCCTGTGACACGCGGGTATTGGAGTCCCGGCCAATAACCTTCTTTGACGAACATGTCACTATGGCAAACCCCGCAGGCTTGGACTTTGACACGAACGGTATTGGGCTTGGGTCCCGGCACCGGACTGTGGATAATCTTGAGCGGACCCCCCGGCGAGGGAATCTGCACGGCCGTCATGTGTGTCATCAACGCCTCCTCGGCTAGTAAGTATTTTTCACGCCACTCCTGTCACTTGCTTGGAATGAAGGCAACATAATTTCTTTTTGGACCGCCATAGAATAGGACAAATTTGCAGAGAAATCGACCTGCCTTCAGGGAAGGTATAGAGGGCACCTTCCAGAGGCCTCGTGGCCTGGTCTTCTTACATCAGTGGGTCGGCGGTGGGATAGAAATCTCACCCAACGCACACCAAGCGATGGACACGACCGTAAGGAGGGACTCATGAGCGCAGGAATGAAAACGATGGCTCGAATCTTTTCCTTACCGCCTCGCCCACCTTCCACGCCGCTCGTCTCTGCTATAATTCTCCCCGCTGTGGGACGACGATACGATCATATCGATCTGAGGGTGCGCAGCCTGGCAGAAGTGCGCTCGTTCTACCACACGCTTCTGCCTGCGTTGGGTTTCACACGCAATGTCCGCATCGAAGGCTGGCTGCAGTTCGAAGCCGAAGGACCAGGCGGGGCGACCGAATTCTTCGGCGTCACGGAATCACCGCGGCATGTTGCCAACGAATCACGAATCGCGTTCTGGGTGGAGAACCCCGGCGAGGTGGACCGACTGGCTGAGATCGTTGTCCAGGCAGGAGGCCGGAACATTGAAGGCCCCGGCTACGATGAAGGGCCAGGGTACTACGCCGTCTTTTTCGAAGATCCGAACGGCAATCGTCTCGAAGTCTGCCACCGATTCGACGGAGCCCGGTGAATGACATGAACCGTTTTACGATGGTGTGGGCACCAGAAAAACGGTCGAGAGTCTTTTCTTGACAGGATCGCGTCGGCTTCGTTAGAAGATCCTCCATGCCTCACTGTTCCCGCCTCGCCGCCGGAAACCTCGCGCATCATGTATGGACCCAATGACGACCCAAGGACTCCTGAGAAAGGTTCCCAACCCCTTCTTTG